>NZ_KI632512.1:642729-943072 GCF_000504305.1 Nitratidesulfovibrio termitidis HI1 | reverse complement strand
ACGGGGACAGCGGCCTGACCAACGACACGACCTATGCGTACACGGCGCGCGTTGAGGACAGGTCGGGCAACACCGGCGGGTTCTCCGGGCCGTACTCGATCACGGTGAAGACCTCCGGCTCGTCCACCACGGTGACCATCGACGCGATCACGGACGACCTGGATCCTGTGCAGGGCACGGTGGCGAACAACGGGTACACCAACGACACCACGCCCACGCTTTCCGGCACCCTGTCGGCGGCGCTGGTCGGGACCGAGGCCGTGCACATCTTCCGGGGCGGCACGGACATCGGCACCGCCACGGTGACGGGCACGACCTGGACGTACACGGACACCCTGTCGGTCGACGGCAACTACACCTACTCTGCGGTGGTCATCGACGGCGCGAACAACCAGGGCACGGCCTCGAACAGCTACTCGATCCGCCTGGACGCCACCCCGCCCACGCAGACGGTGACCATCACCCTGGCGTGGGACAGCCTTGAGCCCACGACGGGTGCGATCCCGAACAACGGGGTGACCAACGACGACACGCCGGAAATCCGGGGCACCATCTCCTCGGTCCTGTCCGCCACGGAAGCGGTGCACGTGTTCCGCGACGGCGTGGACGTGGGCACGGCCACGGTGACGGGCACGACCTGGACGTACACGGACGGCGGGCTGTCGAGCGGCAGTTCCTACACGTACACGGCCAAGGTGGTGGACCAGGCGGGCAACACCAGCGCGGAATCGAACTCCATCGGCTTCACGGTGGACACGAGCGGCGTGGGCCAGCAGGCGATCATCGGGGGCGTGACGGACGACCAAGCCCCGGTCACGGGCACGGTGGCCGACAACGGGTACACCAACGACACCACGCCCACGGTGTTCGGCACGCTTACCGCGCCGCTGAACACCGGGGAGACGGTGCAGGTGCTGCGCGGCGGCGTGGTGGTGGGCACCGCCACGGTGACGGGCACGACCTGGACGTTCGCGGAGACCTCGGCCCTTGCCGACGGCGACTACACCTACCAGGCGCGGATCATCAACGCGGCCACGGTGACTGGCGGCGAGAGCAACCAGTACACCATCCACGTGGATACGGCGATCCCGGCGCAGACGGTGGACATCACCGGGTACGTGGACAACGAGGCGCCGAAGGAGGGCACCTTCGCGTTCAGCGTGCCGACCAACGACACCACCCCGATGCTGCAAGGCACCCTTTCCGCCACGCTTGCGGCGGACGAGGTGGTGGCCATCTACCGCGACAACGTGCGCCTTGGCACGGCGTCGGTGGTGGGCGGCACGGACTGGATATTCCAGGATTCCGGCCTGGCCGACGGCACCAGCTACAGCTACTATGCACGGGTGGAAGACCTTGCGGGCAACCGGGGCGCGAGTTCCACGACGGTGACCCTGCGCGTGGACACCACGGCCCCGGCGACGCCCACCGCGCCGCTGGACTACAATGACGACGTGGCCCCGGTGGTCGACGCCAACAGCACCGCGCCGGTGACCAACGACGCGCGGCCCGGCGTCAACGTGGGGACGGGCCATACGGACACGGTGTCGCTGTACGTGGACGGGGTGAAGGTTGCCGCGACCTACGATGCGGTGACGGGCACCCTGACGCCCAACGCGAACATCGCGGACGGGTTGCACGACTTCACCTACACGCTGACCGACACGGCGGGCAACGAAAGCACGCAGAGCGGCGCGCTGGCCATCACCATAGATACGGCGGCGCCCGGCGCACCCGCGATCACCGATGTGTATGACGACCTGGCTCCGGTAATAGGCACGGTGGCCAGCGGCAGCACGACCAACGATACCACGCCGACGCTCAGCGGCACGGCGGAAGCGAACGCCACGGTTTCCATCTACGACGGCGCGACCCTGCTGGGCGCCACCACGGCGGATTCCGGCGGCAACTGGACCTACACGCCGGGCAGCAGCCTGGCGGGCGGCAGCCACAGCTTCACGGTCACGGCGACGGACGTCGCGGGCAACACGAGCGGCGCATCCAGTGCCTGGACCATCAACATCACCACCGGGACGCAGACGGTGTCCATCGACGTGGTGTATGACAACGTCTCTCCGCCCATCAATCTGGCCGTGCCGAGCGGCACCTATACGGACGATTCCTCGCCGGAACTGCGCGGCTCGCTCGGGATGGCCCTGGCGACCGGTGAAGTGGTGGCCATCTACCGCAACGGCGCGAAGATAGGCGAAGCCTCTGTGACGGGCACCAACTGGACATACCAGGATACCGGCCTGACGACCGGACACTACGACTACGAGGCGCGGGTCGAGGACTCGGCGGGCAACCCCGGCGCGGTGTCGGCGCACCACGATATCTACCTGATCGTGGAAAACATGACGCCGGTGATCACGAGCATCATCGACGACGTGGATCCGGTGCAGGGCACGATACCCAATGGAGGCTACACGAACGACGCCTCGCCCATGCTCGAGGGGAACCTGGGATCGTACACGCAGGTGCCGCCCTCGTTCCTGGAAGTGCACATGTTCCGTGACGGAGTGGATATCGGGGAAGTCACGGTGCTCAGCGACGGCAGCTGGACATTCCAGGATACCGGCGTGACGGACGGCGAGCATGCCTACAGCATCAGGACGATCCTGGAAAACGGCAACGGGGTGTTTACCGGCGTCGACCGTACGATCATCGTCGACACCACCGCGCCCCCGCAGACGGTGACCATCACCCAGGTGTGGGACAACGTGGATCCGGTGCAGGGCGCGGTGGCCAACGGCGCGGAAACCAACGACTCCACCCCGGAAATCCGCGGCTCGCTTTCGGCGGCGCTTGCGGCCGACGAAGTGGTGGCGGTGTACCGCGACGGCGCGTACGCGGGCACGGCCACGGTGACCGGCACCAACTGGGAGTACACCGACAGCGGCCTGTCCAACGGCACGACCTACGAATACACGGCGCGCGTGGAGGACCGGGCGGGTAACGCCGGCAGCTACTCCTCGGGGTACTCCATCACGGTGAAGACCCAGCCTTCGCCCACCACGGTGACCCTCACCGATGTGATAGACGACCAACTGCCGGAGATGGGGTACCTGTCCGACAACGGGTACACCAACGACACCACGCCGTTGCTCCAGGGCAGCCTTTCCGCGCCGCTCACAGGTACGGAACGGGTGCACGTGTTCCGTAACGGGGTGGACATCGGCACCGCCACGAACTTCAGCACCACCTGGACCTTCGAGGATCCCGGCCTGCCCGCCGACGGCAACTACACCTACTACGCGGTGATCATCGACGGCGCGGGTAACCCGGGCACGGCCTCGACCACCTGGACGATCAACCTGGACACCTCGGTGCCCCCGCAGACGGTGGTGGTCACCCGGGCCATGGACGACGTGGGAACCTTGACGGGCCAGATTCCGGACAACGGCGTGACGGACGACGATTCTCCGGAAATCCAGGGCACCATCTCCGCCGTCCTGTCCTCCACGGAGGAAGTGCACGTGTTCCGCGACGGCGCGGACGTGGGCACGGCCACGGTGAGCGGCACCAACTGGACCTTCACGGACGTCGGGCTGGCGAGCGGCAGCTACTACGTGTACACGGCCAAGGTGGTGGACCGCGCGGGCAATGCCGGCGCGGAATCGAACAGCATCCGCTTCATGGTGGACACCGCCCCCGTCGACGTGGTCGGGACCATTACCGACGTGACGGACAACCAGGCCCCGGTGACGGGTTCCGTGACCAACGGCGGCTACACCAACGACACCTCGCCACTGCTCAGCGGCACGCTTTCCAGGGCGTTGTCCTCCGGCGAATCGCTCCAGGTGCTGCGTGACGGCGCTCTGGTGGGCACCGCCACGGTGACGGGCACGACCTGGACGTATCAGGAGCCGGATGCGGCCCTTGCCGACGGCGAACACACCTATGAGGTGCGGGGCATCAACGCGGCCCAGGTGACGGGCCAGGCCAGCGATCCCTACACCATCCACCTGGATACGGCGGTTCCGTCGCAAACCACGACCATCACCGGCTACACGGACGACCAGCCGCCGCAGACCGGCACCTTCGAGTTCTACGTGCCGACCAACGACAACAACCCGACGATCGTGGGCACGATCTCCGCCACGCTTGGCGCGGACGAGGTGGTGGTCATCTATCGCGACGGCGCGCGTCTGGGCACGGCCACGGTAACGGGCGGCACGAACTGGACGTATCAGGACTGGGGCGGCCTTTCCGACGGCACCAGCTACAGCTACATGGCGCGGGTGGAAGACCTTGCGGGCAACCACAGCACGGATTCCACGGTGGTGACCCTGCGCGTGGACATGACGCCGCCGCAGGAACCCATCAACATCATCTCGTTCACGGATGACGTGGGCACCGATACCGGCACCTTCGCCTCCGGCTCGACAACGGACGACACGCTGCCGGTGCTCAACGGCACCATCGGCTCTCCGCTGTTGTACGGCGAGCGGGTGAACGTCTACATGGACGGCGCGTACCTCGGCATCGCAACGGTTACCGACACCAGCTGGTACTACGACCTGATACCCGAGCAGGAACTGGCGGAAGGCACCTATACCTTCACGGCGACCATGGTCGACCAGGCGGGCAACGAAGGGTCGCATTCGGCAGGATTCACCCTGACGGTGGACACCACGGCGCCCACGCAGACCGTGGCGATCAGCAACTACACCGACAACGTGGGTGCGGCGCAGGGCGACTTCCTGGCCGGGACCACCACCGACGACCGCACGCCGACGCTCAACGGCACGCTGAACATGCCGCTCGAGGCCGGAGAACGCGTGCGCGTCTACGACGCGGCAACCAACACCCTGCTGGGCGAAGCCGTCGTGAACGGCACGAACTGGCACTACGAGATCACGGAGCCGCTGCTCGACGGCTCCACGGTGAGCTACCGGGCCGTGGTGGCGGACGCCGCCGGCAACGAAGGCGTCGCCTCCTCTTCGTTCAGCTTCAACGTCGACCTGCAGATGTTCGTCGACAGCCAGAGCACGCTGGATCATACCCCCATCGTGGTCGGCCATGTGGCCTTCGATATCCAGCCTGGCGAATACGTGGAGGTGACGATCAACGGCGTTACCTACAGTTCGCGGAACGGGGCCGTGGTCGTCGACCCGCAGAACGCCACCTGGTACGTGCAGATTCCGGACGCGGCCGCCCTGGCCGAAGGTACCTACGACGTTCAGGCGGTGCTCAAGCAAAGCGACGGCACGGTCATCGTGCACGACGACACCAGCAACGAACTGGTGGTGGCGCCCACGCCGGCAATCACCGTTGGCGCCGGGGGCAACGACGTGAACCAGAAGGGCACCGCCGTTACCATCAACAAGGAGGGGATGTGGCTCATCCACACCAACCAGGCCATGCTCACATCCTCGGCCACATCCTCCGCCACCCTGGGGAGCTTCACCGTGGTGCAACTCACCGGCAACCGGGGCGGTACCGGCTACGATTCCAACAACTACGTCCAGAACGCGGTGTTCATCGACTACAACCGCGACGGCAGACCGGACCTGTTCGCGGCGGACTCCGACTATGACGATGGCCAGCAGATGTTCTACAACACCGGCAGCGGCTGGGTGCCGTACCAGGTCGGCGCCAACACCAGCACTGCCCAGTCCGGCGACTTCGCGGGCGATGCCGATACGGACGGCAGCGCCAACGTCTGGTCCTGGTACGGCGGCATCATCGGCATCGACAAGGACGGCGACGGCTGGGTTGACATCATCTACGGCGACCGGACCCCGAACGACTCCGGCATTCAGGACGGCTACGGTTCTCAGATCGTCCTCAATCATGACGGCACCATTGTCGGCATGGACAAGGACGGCAACTTCGCTACGGATTATGCAACGGACAGCAGCCATCGGCCCATCGGGCTCGACCAGTCCCAGCCTGACATGTCCCTGTCCGGCGTGGACATCAACAACGACGGTTTGATCGATTTCGTCATGCACGCCCAGGACATCGTGGCGGACGGCACACGGATCACCAAGAACGGGAGTACGAATATCAGCACCAACCTGGCCCGGCTGGTGGTGGTGAACGGGACCGACAACGGCACATGGGTGGTGCAGCAGGTCGTCAACGGCGTGTTCCAGCGCGGCGTGGACAACGATCCGAGCGTGAACAACGTGGCCTCCATGACCTGGGCGGACTTCAACGGCGACGGCTACATGGACCTGTTCATGGGCCGGGGCAACGAACAGACCAACGTGGCCAGCGGCTCCGCAAGCGGCGTGGGCAACAACGACCAGGAATACGCCAGCCGCATCCACTTCAACGACGGCACGGGGCAGCTGGCCTTCCTCGATCCCAACAACGACGGCATCGGCAATGCGGACACCTCGTCGTCCGGGATGTACTGGTTCACCGACACGCTGGCCGGGTCGGCGTCCATGGCGGTGGACTGGAACCATGACGGCCTGATGGACATAATCGAACTGCCCGGCATCCAGAGCGACACCGGCGGTATCAATGGCGACCACGCGCAGGGGCCGATCAACCTGTATACCAACACGACTACGGGAGGCGTGGTCGGCTTCACCACCACCAACCTGCTTACGCAGATAGGCCGTACGACCATCGGCAGCACCAGCACCAGCAACCATAGCGCCCAGGTGTCCGGCGCCCTGGCCATCGACCTTGACTGGGACGGCGACCGCGACCTGCTGGCCTTCACCCTGGGCGGCACGACCACTTACATCGCCAACCAGAATCAGGTCGCGTACGGGACCAGCCTCCATTTGCGGATTCTGGACGCGGAGGGCATCAACGTCTTCTACGGTAACACCGTGCAACTGATCGACGACGTCACGGGGCTGGTGGTGAGCACGCAGATCATCAATCCCCAGCCCGGCAGCCAGACCGGCGACACCTCCGCCATCGTGGACTTCTACAACCTGGACGCCAGTCACAGCTACAGCGCGGTCATCCTGCGGTACGACCACGACGTGGCCGCGGATGTGGGCGGCGTCGCCAGCGTGGGGACCAACACGGTGGAAATCCAGAACGCCGCATGGCATGGCCTGAAGGCGACGGACGCCAACCATGCCTATGTGCTGACCGCCGAGGCCGAGAACAACGTGGCCAACGCCAGCACCAACGGCGGCACGAACACCGCGGGCATCGTGGGTACCGGGTACAACGATACCTTCTTCGCCACGCAGGGGAACGACGTGTACAACGGCGGCGGCGGCACGGAAACCATATCCGGCGTCACCTCGTGGCATGACGTGGGCGGGCAGGACATCGTGGACTACAAGTTGGCGGGGAATACTCCCGTCACGGTGGATCTGTCGCTCAGCGGGGCGCAGAACACCGGCTTCGGCACGGCGACCTTCATCAACATCGAAGGCGTGGCCGGAGGCGGAGGGACCGATACCTTCTGGGGCAGCTCTGCCGACAACATCCTCGAAGGCCGGGGCGGCAACGACATCTTCCACCTGCGGCAGGATGGCGGACACGACACGCTGCTCTACAAGCTGCTGGACGCTGGCGACGCCACCGGCGGCAACGGACACGACACGGTGCACGACTGGTGGGTGGGCACCTTCGAGGCAACCCCGGACTCCGACAGGATCGATATCTCCGAACTGCTGGTGGGGTACGCGAAGGATGCCGACGGCGCGGCCCACTACATCGACGGCGTTCCCACCATCGATGCGGGCGAGACGATCACCGACTACATCTCGGTGACCAAGAGCGGTGCGGACACGATCATCAGCATCGACCGCGACGGCGCCGGAACGGCCTTCGCCATGACGGAAATGGTCACCCTGAAGGACACCTCGACCGATCTGGAAACCCTGCTGGCGAACCACCAGATCGTCGTGTAGCGGCAATATCCCTGCGGCGACGGGGGGCTTTAGTCCCGCCGCCGCCGCAGGCCCCGCGCGGTCGCAGGGCGGGGCCGCCCCTTCCCGCCCCGGCGCCGCCAGCGCGGCGGGGCATGTTCCGGAAGGGAACGCCCGCACGGTTCGCGCACTCCATGCAATGATCCGCGTTTCTTTCCACCGAGCGCCCCGCACTCCGCCGGGCGCTCGCGTGCTTTGGGGCGGAAAACGCGAAGGGCATGGCCCTGGCCCGTCGCTTCCACCGCCCCGTTCCTGCTGAACGCACGGGTGATGTTGCAAGAAAAATATCAGGAATGGTGGCGTATATTATACGGTGAAACTTTCGGCAAAGCTGTTGCGGAAGCGGAACACACGCGTGTTCGCGCGGCCGTAGAGGCCATTGTTATGGCGTAAAGCATACATGAAACATGAATATCGCGTAGGATAACATGGGTATAAACGGGATGAAGGCATATAGATTGGTCACGCGGTTACGCATCGTGGTGACAGTGTCGGCGCTTTGCCTGCCAGGGCTTGTGGGCTGCGGTGTGCGGCTTGCCACCAGCGAGGAGGAGCGCGCAGCACGGGCTGCCTATTTTGCGTCCAGGGACGCGGCCATGTCGTCGGTGGCGGCGGGCGCCGCAGGGGGGCAAACGGCATCTCCACCTGCGGGGAATGGCACTGCCATGACGGCCGGGACGGAAATCGCGGGCGATGCCAGCATCAGGCAGGAGGCGGACAGTACCGGGGGGCCGGACGAATCGGGGCCTGCGGTCGAACCGGAACCCCGGTTGATGGAGCCCACGCCCACGCCGGAACCGGAGACGCTGGCCTCGGCGTCGACTGCGGCTCCTGACGAACTCCTTGACGAGACCCTTGACGAGACCCCCGATGAGACTCCTGATGCAGCCGGAGTGGAAATCCCCAACGATGCTCCCGAGGATGCAACTGGCGGGACCAGGCTGGGCAGTGTCGTCGGCAAGGCTCTGGCGGAAGCGCGACGGACGGCAGCGCCCGCCGCCGCGTCGGAACCTGGCCAAGCGCGCCGGGTTACCATAGAAGGACTGGGGCTGGCGGATGCCGTCGGGCTGTCCATCGCGCGCCATCCCGAAATCCAGCGGGCGGGCGCCTTGGTGCTGCAAGGCGAGGCGGATGTGGAAGTGGCCAGATCCGCGTGGTACCCCACGCTGGACTACGGCGTGCGGCCCGGCTACGGCATCGGCCCCGGAAACGGCGGGGACAGTGGCGAGGTGCGCGGAACCGTGGGACTCAATCAACTGGTGTACGATTTCGGACGCACGCCGAGCCGGGAGGCCATAGCGGAGGCCTCGCTGGTCCGGCAGCGCTACCAGCAGGCCGACACCGTGGAAAGCGTCGCCTACAACACGGCGACCATCTTCATAGACCTGGCCACAAGCCAGGACATCATCGCGGCGGCGCAGCGGCAGCGCCGGGCGCTTGCTGAACTGGGCTCCATGATCCGCCAGCGGGTGAAAGCCGGTCTTTCCAGCACGACGGACCTGAACAGGGCGGAAACCGCCATCCAGCGGGCCGAAGCGGAGGCGCTGTCGGCGCAGACGCGGTATGACGTGGCCGCCAGCAAGCTGGTGGAACTGATCGGCGTGCGTCCGAGCCGGGTGGCCACGCTGGTGGAGTCCGCCAAGTTGGTGGTCAGCGCCGACATGTGGGACGATGACGACATCGGGCAGACCCCTGGCGTGCTGGCCGCGCAGGCCGCGCTGCAGGTGGCCGACGCCAAGGTCGACCTGGCCAAGGCCGATCAGTATCCGTCCATCGGCGTCGGTGTCAGCCGGAGCGCATCCACCAATGACGATTTTGACGACAGCACCTTTTTCGGGCTGTCCCTCAGCGGAAGTTTTTCACTGGGGGGGCTTGCGAAGCACCGCGTGGCATCGGCGAAAGCGGAACGGGTCGCGGCGTTGCAGGAACTGGAGAACAGGCTGCTCGTGGCCCGTTCCATGCTGCATTCTTCGGAAACGGAGGCCGAAGGCGCCGTTGCGCGCCAGGAAAGCTACAACAAGGTCATCAGGCTCACGCGCTCGTCCCGTGGGTTGTACTGGCAGGAATACACGCTGAACAAGCGACCGCTGACCGAAGTGATAGACGCGGAGCGTGAAATCTATTCCTCGGAAGTGGCAAGCATCAGTGCTGTTGCCGATGGCGTTCTCGCCGACATCCGCAGGCATGCGGCGGTCGGCATGCTGGTGCCGATGCTGGGGCGTGCCGACGCCGAGGGGACGGACAATGAGTGACCAGCCGGGGCAGTCGGCAATGCCCCCGCCGCCGCAGCCGGTCCGGGAGCAACAGCCACACCCGGCGCCCGCGCGGGCGGAACAGAAGCAGTCGCAGGCATCGCGGAGTTGGCTTCGGGCTATTCTGTTCGCCGCGCGCCTGCAGGGAGTTGCCGCGTCGCCTGAACAGGTGCGCAGCGCCTCGGCGTGGGCCGGGCATGCCACCACCGAGCATGCCGTCACGAATATCGCCCTTTCCGCCGGACTGGTGGGGCAGTTCGTCGATATGCCCGGCGAGGCCATTTCGTCGGTCATGCTGCCCGCCCTGGTCCTGGTGGAGGGGCAGCATGTCGGCGTCATCGTCGGCGCTTCCGATTCGAGCGTGCGCCTGGTGATACCCGTGGGCGACAGCCCCGTGGAGCGGGTGCTTTCCAAGGAGCAGTGCGAGGGGCTTTTCGGGCGGCGGCTGTTTCTCGTACGCCCGTTCGACAAGGTGCATGACAAGCGTGTGGACAATCACCTGCGCGCGCTGCCCGATGCGTGGCTTTCGAGCATTTTTTCAAGTAATTGGCGGGTGTTGCTGGAGCTGGGGATGGGCTCGCTGTGCGGCAACATGCTGGCCATCGGCACCTCGCTGTTCGCCATGCAGGTCTGGGACCGCGTGGTTCCGGCGCGCTCCACTGGCACGCTGTGGGTGCTGGCGTCGGGCGTGGCGCTGGCGCTCATGCTGGAACTGCTGATCCGTACGGCCCGTGTCTCCATCGCCGACCATTTCGGCAAGCAGGCGGACCTGAAGCTTTCGGCCATGTTTTTCGCGCGGGTTCTGGACATCCGCAACGATGCCCGGCCCCGCTCGCCCGGAACGCTCATTTCGCAACTGCGCGATCTGGAGCAACTGCGCGAGTTGATGACATCGAGCACCATCGGGGTGCTCATCGACATGCCGTTCGTCATCGGATTTCTGGCCATCATCTGGCTGCTTGGCGGGCAGTTGGTGTACGTGCCGCTTGCGGCCATACCGCTGCTGATCCTGCCGGGGCTTCTGGCGCAGATCCCGCTCGCCCGTCTTTCCAACGAGGGGCTGGCCGAAACCGCCTTGCGCAACGCCCTGTTGATGGAATCCGTCTTCCGGGTCGAGGATATCAAGATACTGCAGGCCGAACCGCGCTTTCGCGCGTCCTGGAACGAGGTCAACACCATCAGCGGCGAGATAGGGCTGAAGCAGCGCCGCCTGGGGGCGTTGCTGGTCAACTTTTCCCAGATGGTGCAGCAACTGGCCTATGTGGGGGTGGTCATCGCCGGGGTGTACGGCATTCTGGAAGGGGGACTGTCCTTCGGTTCCGTACTGGCGTGCTCCATCCTCACCAGCCGCACGATAGCCCCCCTGGGGCAGATCGCCGCCGTGCTGGGGCGGCTGCAGAACGCCAAGGTGGGCAAGAAGGCCCTGGACAGCCTGCTGACCCTGCCGCTGGACCACGATCCGGACAAGGACGCCTATCACAAGCCGGTACTCGTGGGCAGCTACCAGTTCGAAAACGTGGTGTATCTGTACGGCCCCGACGAGAAGCCCGCGTTGATCATTCCCAGACTGGGGATCACGCCCGGAGAGCGCATTGCCGTGCTGGGCAAGGTGGGGGCTGGCAAGTCGACATTCCTGCGGCTGGCGGCCGGCCTGGCCAGCCCTGTGCAAGGGCGCATCCTGTTCAACAACACCCCCATGAACCTCATCGACGTGGCCGACATACGGCGCGACCTGGGTGTGATGTTGCAGGAATCGGGGCTGTTTTACGGTACGTTGCGCGAGAACCTGCTGATCGCCAACCCGCTGGCGACGGATGAACAGATTCTGGAAGCCATGCGTCTGTCCTGTGCCGACCAGTTGCTGCTCACCCAGCCGCACGCGCTGGACATGAAACTGCGTGAAAACGGCCAGGGGCTTTCTGGCGGACAGAAGCAGTCGCTGATGCTGGCGCGCCTGTTCCTGCGCAACCCCAACATCCTGCTGCTGGACGAACCCACCGCGTCACTCGACGAGATGACCGAAGTGGCGATCATTCGGCGCATGCAGGCATGGCTGGGGCAGCGGACCCTGGTCGTGGCCACTCATCGGTATCCCGTGCTCTCCCTGGTGGACCGCATCATACTCATAGACGGGGGGCGCATCGTGCGCGATGGCCCGAAAGACGAAGTGCTGCGCGCCATGACCGGAGGCGGTCCTCCTTTGCGCGAGGCGCAGAAGCCCGCGGTCAAGAAGGAGGAACAGCCGCCCGCCGTGGAAGGAAAGGTGGAACGTCATGACTGAGTTGCATATTCCGGGCTACCGGTTTGGCTCCCGGTCTTCGTCGCTGTTGCTCGGGTTGATAGTCATGGCGGTAACGGCGTTCGTCATCTGGGCCGCTTTCGCGCAACTGGACGAGGTTGCCGTGGGGGAGGGCAAGGTTACCCCCGCGTCGAAGGGGCAGATCATCCAGAGTTTTGAAGGCGGCATCCTGTCCGAACTGCCGGTGCGCGAAGGCGATATTGTGGAGGTCGGGCAAAAGATCGCGACGCTTGATCCGGTTCAGGCTCGGGCTTCCATGGAAGAGGCGTTGGCACGGATTGCCGCGTTGCAGGCGCGGGCGGCGCGTTTGCAGGCTGAAATGGATGGCCAGTCGTCGATAACGTTTCCCGCTGATATAGCGGGAGATATTTCTGTGGTGGAGCGTGAGCGCGAACTCTTTATCGCGAACAGGGCCGCTTTTTTCGAGAATGTCACCAATCTGCGCACGCAATTGCGTTTGGCCGATGACGAACTGAAAATATCGGTGCCGTTGCTGCGTACCGGCGCCGCCAACGAGGTGGAAGTGCTGCGGCTGCGGCAGAAGGTTGCCGAGTTCACGGCAAAGCTGGCGGCGACGCAAAACGAATACCAGGTTGCCCTGAAGGCGGATTACGCCAAGACCATGGCGGACCTGGAGCCGTTGCTGAAGATCCGTGAGGGCCGGGCCGACCAGTTGCGCCGCACGGTGCTCACCTCACCGACACGTGGTGTCGTCAAGGACATCCGCATTTCGACAATCGGAGGCGTGGTCGGATCGGGCGGCGTGCTGATGGAAATCGTGCCGCTGGGTGACCAATTGCTGATCGAGGCGCGGGTGAGTCCCAGGGATATCGCCTTCATTCATCCGGGGCAGGAGGCCACGGTGAAAATCACCGCCTACGATTCGGCCATCTACGGAACGCTGCCCGCAACGGTGGAACGTGTTTCCCCCGATACCATAGAAGATCAGGTGGACAGGCGTGTCTACTATTACAGGGTGTATGTGCTGACCTCGCAGGCCTACCTTGAAACCAAGGATGGCAAACGGCATCCGATTATGCCCGGCATGGTCACGACGACGGAAATCCGTACGGGGAAAAAGACCGTGTTGGAGTACCTGCTCAAACCCTTGCGGCGGGCGTCGGAGGCACTGCGGGAACGTTGATGCTGAAGTTGGCAGTTGTGGGCATGTCGCAGCTTTTCGAAAACTCCTGGCACCTTTGCTGTCAGGAGTTTTTATTTTGCATGACGTTGCGGGGTTGGGCAGTGTCGTAAGGGACACTGTGATGCAGGTTATGAGTTATGATTTGGTGCAACTTTGTATTTTTCGTGCATGTTGAAGTGGCATTATTGTATTAGTGTTGTGTTGCTATTTGCTTGTATTTTTTACACATGCATCTGGTGTTGTCTGCTCCGTGTTGAAAAGGCGTGATGTAAGAAAAAGATGTGTAGTTGAAGAAAGTCTTTGTGTGATATGTGCAATGAACGCAATGAACGCAATGAACGCAATGAACGCAATGAACGCAATGAACGCAATGAGTGCTGATGCGTGTGGATTTTCTCTTGTGGATGCCTGGCTGGAAGGTCTTTGCGGAGCGGGCGGGCTGCGTTTTGTCAATGCTTTTTGATTCGGCCTCGCGCCAGGCAGCGGCGATGCACATCTCCCGCCCCGTTGAGCATTTTTCCCTGTCGTTTTTATGGAAGGTTCCATGTCTCGCACGAATTTCGCCAGCCGCTATCTGTTTTTCGGATTCGCCCTGTTTCTGAGTGCCCTCGGGATCGCCCTTGTCACCAGCGCCCGACTGGGCACCACGCCGGTAACCAGCGTGCCGTATGTGCTGTCCCGGCTTTCCGGCCTGTCATTGGGTATGCTTACCCTCTTGGTGAATGTCCTGTTCGTCGGCTTGCAGATGTGGGTGATGCGCGAGGGGCCTTCGCGCAAGTATCTGGTGCAGGTGCCCGTGGCCGTGCTGTTCGGTGCGTTCATCGACGTGGCCATGCTTCTGATGAAGCTGTTGCCCCTGAACGGCTATCCACAGCAAATGGCCGCTGTGATCGTCGGCAGTGCCATTTTGGGGATGGGTATCGCATTCCAGATCGTTTGCCAGGTGAGCATTCTGCCCGGTGAGGGGCTTGTGGTTGCCATCGCCTACAGGGCCAGGCTGCTCGTGGGCAACGTGAAGACTCTGTTCGACTGCGGGCACGTTGCTGTTGCCGCCATGGTGAGTCTGATTTTCGCGGGCGACATTCTGGGGCTTCGCGAGGGTACGGTGGTTTCCGCGTTGTCCGTGGGCAGTTTCGTGCGGCTGAGCGGGCCGTTGGCCCGGCGAGCCAGACATTTGTGGGCGGCATGAGCGGAGGGGTGCGCTTAGGAACGCCTTTTGGGGGGTGCTTGCAGTGGTGAGCTAAACCGTAAGGGGCCGTGATGGCAGGCCCTTTCGGATATGTCCGGGTGCACACGCCTCGGGATGGCAAGGCGATGGCATCAGGAACGGTTGAGGCGATTCGCTATTTTTATTCTTCTGCCGCAGATTGGATATTTTATTTGGAATTACTCGCAAAATATGTGCTTTTTGTTTTTTCTTCATTCGCGCGCTCCGCAATGTAAGAATAATATCAGTTTGCAGGTGATATAGGAAAATAATTGCGATGCCCTCTGACGAACGGGCCGTTACTGGCAGGTCTGGCGATCAGGAGGTGGTTTTTATTGTATTTCATCTGCAACGACGGGGGTATGCGATGATACAGCATGAGCGGCATCACCAATGCATGGAAAGCGGTTGGCCTAGAAGCAACGAAATGCAATGGCTGGGGTGCCTGTCGGGAGGAGGGTATGCCTATCCATACGGAATCAATAAAGACGGAACGGTGGCCGTGGGAGGCAGCGATTGCGCCTCGGGCAGTCAGGCCTTCCGCTGGGCCTTGGATACGGGCATGCTGGGGATTGGTTTTTTAGGCAAGGAAAACACGTACTCGTACGCTTATGACGTGAGCGCGGACGGCTCGGTGATCGTGGGCGAAAGTTATGTGCACTCAAACTATCAGGCATTTCGCTGGGATGACGTCACAGGGATGGCCGGGTTGGGTGGACTCAGGCGTGGCGGGGCCTCGTACGCTTATGGCGTTTGCGCGGTCGGGGCCGTGGTGGTCGGTGAAAGTGAGCACGCGCTGGGGCATCAGGCCTTCCGGTGGACAAGCGCCTCGGGCATGCAAGGGCTGGGTTTTTTGCGCGGCGGAAGCAATTCGTCCGCCTATGACGTGAGCGCTGACGGCGCGGTGGTTGTCGGTCAAAGTCAATACGCGGGGGGCGTTCAGGCGTTTCGCTGGACAGCCTCGGCTGGCCTGGAAGGTTTGGGGTTTCTGCCCGAGGGGCGTGATTCCATGGCGGTTGCGGTCAACGGCGACGGTGCGGTCATTGTGGGGTACAGCGCTTCGCCTTTCGGCGAGCGGGCCGTGCGTTGGGAGCAGGGCGTGGCGGCAGAGGACCTGGGGGTTCTGCCCGGAGGGCACTATTCCTATGCGTACGGTGTGAGCGCGGACGGGAGTGTAGTGGTGGGGCAGAGCGATTCCGAGTTCGGCCGCCGGGCGTTCTGCTGGACGCGGCAGACAGGCATGGTTGCGCTTGCGGACGTGCTGCGTAACCGGGGAGTGCATTTGCAGGAGTGGGACCTGCTTGTCGCCAGGAGCGTGAGTGCCGACGGCAGCGTCATTGTGGGCATGGGCGTGGGGCCGGACGAGTGTTTGCAGGTTTTCCTGGTCAAGTGGGGAGAGTGATCCGACAGAGTCGAACCTGTGTGGTCTGAGTGGAGAAGCCCCCCGGAGTGGATATCCATTCCGGGGGGTGCTGTTAGCCTTACGCCGTAGTGCGGCGGCGTCCGGAGTTGCACAGGTTGTGTTGTTATTCCGTTCAGTGTGCCAGCACGGCTTCAATGGCGTCGCTGACTTCTGTCTGGTCGAAGCCGGCATCGGAAAGGTATTCCCGGTATGCATGCAGCGCCGCCATGGCTTCGCCGGGGCGGCGCAATGCGGTCAGTAGGTTATAGTAGGTGCGCTGTAATCTGTCATTGATGGGATCGATGCGCAGGGCTTGTATCGCAACGGTGATGCCCATCTGCAGCCTGCCTGCGTCAAGAAGAATGGCTACCCACTCCGTCGCGGCGTTGATTATGGTATACGAAATGTTTGCGGGAAGCCTTGCATCCATACGGCACAAACCCTCACCTGGTGCGCTGCCCAATGCGACGGACATCCGAACGAACGCGCAATGCGCCTGCCAAACTTTCCCGGATTGCGCAAGGTGAAGCCCGCGCGATGCCTCGCGTGCGGCGTCGGCTACGTCGGATGTGCAGTAGCGCAGCCTGAGGCTTCCGGCCTTCAACTCCAGGTAGCGTTTGGCTGCGTCTCGGCCAAAGGCTGCCATAAGGCTCTTGCGCAACCTGGAGAGCAAGGTGTCCAACTTGGATCTGTCGGCATCCTGATGGGGGTCTGGCCAAAGCTCCTGTTGCATTTGCTCAAAGGAAATCTCCATGTCGTTGGCCCCCGCCAGTATCGTCAGCAATTTGGACTGCAAGGGGGTGATGTCCCTCTCAGCCAGGGTCGCATCAGATTTCGCCATGCGTAGAACCACACCGCTTACGGTTTCGATATGGAGTAACGGCAGGGTGCTGCCGTCTTGCAGCAAGTGGAGTTTCAACCGGCTGTGGGCCAGTTGTTGCGCGGTCTTGAAGTGCGCGGAGCGCATGGCGGCAAAGGGAAGCAACCGGCTCAAGAGAAGAGGGGTGCATCCGAAAAAATACAGATTGCCAGAGGTCTGAAGGATCGTGAGCATGGCGTCGACGTCGCTTGCGGCCTCGGCGTCTTTCCCGGCTGCAAGGTTGAGCGAGGCGCGGTAGGCGTATGCCGTGGGCAACAGATAGGGGTTGTTTGTGTTTTGGGCCTTGCGAACGGCGTTATCTAGCATGCGGCGCGCCGTGGCGTGGTGCTGCGGACAGCGGGACAGGGCGCCGCCAAGCAGGGCCAGGCTGAGGACCGCGAAGTATAGGCCGCCAGCCTTGGCCCGTGTAACCAAGGCTTGACGTGTCTCGTCCAGCACTTCATCCGTTCTATCCAGGTGTGCGAGGGCAAGAGCCCTGTATCGCCTTAGCTGGCTGTTGCTGTGGAGATTTTCAACGCCGAGGGGGGTGCCGAGATGCGTGTCTATCGTGGTCAGGGCCTGAGCATATTCCCCTTGGGCAAACAGCATTTCTATGTCTCGAAGGGGCAGGTTCAGTCCCAGAAGAGTGTTTGTCATCTCTGTGGCATGGCTGCATTTGATATCGTTTACGCATTCAATGTAATTACTGATCGATCCGCTGCCGGAGAGTACATTCGCCTGAACAAGCTTGATGCAAAAGCGAGTGAATGGGGATACAGAAGGCGAGTTTGAGACTGAAAAAAGACTGTCAAGGGTATAAGACGCCGCAATGGTGTCGCCGTGTGCTGATTGTAGTAAAGATGATGTTATTTGTAGCTCTAGATAAGGCTGGGGTAATTTTTCTGCTTTTGATATTTTATTCGCATATTCTATGTATTTCATGGACTCAGAAAAGTCAGCCATATTGTAATAGACTATTTTTGCTAATGATTGGGAAATGTGTATCCCTGTCAATGGTGGGAGTTCGTTGCTCCTTCTGTGGAACAGGTCTATTGCCCTGCGCAGCAATGATTGTCTGTTGCTGTTGTATGCATAGAATATATGATAATAGAACAGGGCTCCCAAAGCCTGCAGTTCGCCAGCCTCTTCGCCGGAGTGCTTGAACAGGTTCACCGCATTCAGGATGTAATGATCCGCGTCTTGCTGTAGCAAAGCTTGTCTGGTTACACCCTCACAATAGGATAGCCAGGCAAATGCTTCGATGGTTTGCTGCGGTATCATGTTCAGGATGCGCCTTAGACTGCGATGTTTATTTTGCGCCAGCAAAATTTGGCATTTTGAGCTTAATAGAATTGATATCCGTCTCCAGTGAGATGCCAAGGCAAAATTTTCAAGCGCGGAGATAGTATGCCCATTTTTCAGGCACCATTCTCCAGCGGCGAGGCGTATTTCTCTGCGTTCATCTTGCGTGCAGCATGTCAGTGCTTGCTGCCTCAGGTGTTCTCGTAATAGATGATGGAAACTGATTATATGCAGATCATTGTCCCTGTCTTCTCGTATGAAGACGTTGTTCTGGAGCAGGGTGTCGATCAATTTTCGCGTTGTTGCGGATGCAATCGAGGTAAAGAAGTCCTTAGGAATATCAGGAAGCAATGCGAGCAGCGACAATTCACGAATTTGCTCTTCCTTGAAGTCGGAGAAAAAAAAGCGTGAAAAATATTTATCAAGCATCGCAAGCGTTTGATTCTTTAGAGGTATTCCGGAGACGGCGTTTTCTCTACGCAACAGAATAAGCCCTGTCACCCACCCGCCCGTTGCGGACAACAGATCTGTAATTTGTTCGCTGGAGCGCGGTGTTTTGAGTATTTCATTGTAAAGGGTGGAGGTTTCCTCGCTGTTGAATGCAAGAAGCTCGTTGTCGAGAATGAGGCATTGGGAGGGAGGGAAGAGGGGCGCGTCCTCCAGGGTGAGTGTGTAGCGCGTTAGCAGCATGAAGCGGAAGTTGTGAGGAGTTCGTTTAACAAGTTCCTGCAACACGATGAGGCTTGATGGGGATGCTGCGAGTGTGTGCACATCGTCAAACACCATGAGTATTGGCGCGTTCACTGTGGTCAACGCGTTGCCAAGGCGGGCAATGGCTATTTCAAGCAGCGTGCGGATTGCTCCGGTTTGCGTGAATGCCACAAGGGCTTCTTTCGTTGGAAGTGTTGGTATTGCATGATGTAGCTTTTTGGCAATATTTTCAAAAAATACCACAGGATCTTCATCAGGTGTTTGGCAGGTGTGCCATATGAAATCGAATTTTATCTCTTGTGTAAATTGTCTTGCAAGTGTTGTTTTTCCCTGTCCTGCCTGGGCTTCAATAAGAAGTATGCGTAAGTTTGATTCAAAAAGAAAACTGCAATGCGTAAGGCATTCCGACCGTCGTACGAACGACATGGCTCACCTCTTTGGAATAAAGTTTTATATGTTGAGATAATGTTCAGGTGTAGCGGATTTTTGTGCATTTTTGCAATGGCCAGCGTGTTCGAAGGTAGATAGGATGTAGTGTAGTGTGTGCCGTGTTGCGCAGTTTTGGGTATTTGCTGTAGTGTTGGTGCTATTTCTTTGTGTTCTATACTTGTTTTAAAGTATAGCATCACGTATTGTGCTGCGCTGCAAGTGGCCATGGTTTGGATGTGGCAGAGTGTCGTGCGAATATTCGACGGGAGTAGTTGGAGTCCTAAAGCGAATGGATGTCTTTTTGTTTTGATGTTAAAGCGTGTGTTTGTGATTGTTTTTGAAGTTATACTAAAATATGTGTGCATGGTGAATCAGGCGATATCCGTGCTGGGACTGCGTGAGGCAGGCCCAGCACGGTGGGGTATTACACTATTTTGTGATGAAAGATATCCTGTAGAGAAGTCCGGCAGTGATGGCGCCCGCAAGCGGGGCAAGCCAGAACAGCCATACCTGCTCCAGGTATTCGGGGCCGGCAAAAAGGGCCTGGCTGAGGCTTCTGGCTGGATTGACGGAGGTGTTCGTGATGGGGATGCCGACCAGATGGATCAGGGTGAGACAAAGTCCGATGGCAATTGGGGCAAAGCCGACAGGAGCGCGGTAGTCCGTGGCCCCCAGGATTACCAGCAGAAAGGCACACGTTAGTATGAATTCGACGAGTATGGCGGAAAGCATGGGATACCCTTGCGGAGAGAGTTGCCCGTAGCCATTGGCGGCGAAGCCATTCAGGCTGCCGACAGGATGTGCGCCGCGATAGATGAGGTATATCGCGGTGGCGGCCGCTATGGCGCCAATGGTCTGCGCAAGGATGTAAGGGACGAGTTGCTTTGGGGGGAACTGTCCAGCCGCCAAAAGCCCCACGGAAACAGCCGGGTTGAAATGCCCGCCTGAAACATGCCCGACAGCACAGGCCATTGCCAGTACAGAAAGTCCGAAAGCCAGAGATACGCCAACCGGGCCGATTGCCCCACCAGCAAAAACCGCCGCGCCGCACCCTCCAAAGACCAGCCAGAATGTTCCAAAAAATTCTGCAAGACACGCTTTTTTCATGCCAATATCCTCCGGATGCTTATGGCGGGTTGCTGGGTTGCAGAATAACGTCAGGCCGCTACTGACTTTTTACTTACCTTTTGTGCGCGACATGGCAATGCGCATAGCTTACATTTTCCTGTCTTAAAATATTTGTGGTGCTGTCGTGAGCCGTCGCTCTGTGTTATTTCTAAAAATTGTACTGCGGTAGAGTGTCAGATGTTTTTTATGTAAGGAAAATATCAGTCGTTGCTCCGTTTTTAAGTGATACACGCAAGGTGCAATTTAATAATCAGACTGATGGCAGTATGTAGAGGGAGATGGAGTTCGCCCATAAGGAGGTGTTGTGACTGTGCTGCATGAATTGGAGGGAAAGGGGGGGGGCGGTGTTGCGCTTGTTTCCCCGAAATACGAGGGGCCGCATTTTGGGCTGAGGTGGGTGGTTCAGGGATATCATGTGCAGCGGACGCAACGGCAAGTAGATGCGCCTGCTGCAAGGAACAGGGCGAAAAGCCCGATGCTGGCGATGGTTGCCGCTCTCATGTTGATGATTGCCTGTGCCGCCGGTGTGCCAATGCCTTTGGGCGGGGCTGCGACTGCTTGCGCTGCCGACGCGCAGGGCGCGCGGACGGAACGGCTACATGCAGAACAAGCGAAGCTGGAAGAAGAGCAGGATGACATTCTCGAGGCCGTGGTCATGGCGATTGGGAGAGGCGAGGATTATGGCCCGTACCAGATAGTTATTTCTGAATACACCAGGAAATTGTGTGCTATCGAGATAGTTTATGATGACAAGATTACCATGGCGGCATCGGAGGCGATATCGGGCGCGGCCATACGTTCTGCGGTGAAGGCCGTTAGGTCAGCGGGAAGAAATCCGGTCACGGATGGCATGGTGCTCCGTGCCTCCGTGTTTTTTCTGGCGAGGGATGTCGCTGGAGTGTTGCCGGTCAACCCGTATGGCAGGTCCGTGTATTTCCCCGCAACGGACGGCGTGACGTGGGAGAAAGGCGCCGTGCCTCCTTCGCGCCTTGTACGGCGGATGTTTTTTGATGTGGGGATGTAGTGGGCGCCGGGTATCGCGTGCCAGACGCGCTGTTTCGGAACACTGCACCGCCAGTTGCGGACGGAAGGGTGCTTCCCTGCGGGGTGCTTCGCTGGACGCATTGTGCGTCTTGGATGTGCACCGTTGCAGGATACGGCGCCGAAGCGCGCCACCTGTGTCAGGCTATTGTTCTGTCCCGGCGGCGGCACATCAGTCGGGAGTGTCGCCCGTCGGTGCGTATGAATTTGACGCGGGCTTTTGCTGTTCCGTGTCCTTGGCCCGCGCTGCCGACTCGACCGGGCCGATGGGCTTCGCATCCCGGCGTGCGACTGTTCAGGGGGGGCAATGCTTCGCTGTGGCAAGCACGCTGCATAGTGCTTGCCGGATAATCTCCTTCGACCGCGCTCGGTTCCGCAAACCCGTCGGTAGAAAGTCGGTGGGGTTGTGGCTGTTGCGGAATGCTTCGTCGTACCACCAGTCCGATCCGACTGACCACGTCGTCACCGGGTAGCGAGTCCATGCGGCCTGCATGACATTCCGCCAGGCTGCAGATGCGTTTCCGCCGCGCACCGAGGTGTATCGTCAGTCTGCGTGTCTGAATTATCCCTGTCTCTCCCATGTCATGCCGCCGCCGCACCGCCTGTGGAGCCTTCAGGGCGGCGCACGGCGATTCTGTTCCTTTCAGCCGAATCGGCACGCCGCCGGTCGGTGGGAGCGTGAAACGCTCTCGTGGCGTATGACGCGTTGGCAGGCATGGGGATGCGCTGAGCGGCTTGTTTATCGACATGCCGCCATCAAGCTGCTGCGAGTGGCCGGCGGCGACGCGGGAGAGGGGGAGATGGGAGGTGCGGTGCGGCTTGCGTCCGTCGATCCGCCGTTATCGGGACCGGATCCCAGCGTTGGGTGGGGTTGTGTATGATCTGCAACGAACCGTTGTGGTGCGATAAATGTCAGAAATGTGAGATAGATATTGCACTAAAAATGACTTGAGGTTTCATTCCGTCGATTCCGCAGGGGCAAGGCATGACATCGAAGGACAGGCTCATCGCCGAGGTGAGGGAGTTGGCTGCCGCAATGGTGTATGTGGGCTGGCACGAGGATTACAGGGCGCCGCTGCATGACCGTGCCTTGCTAATGGCAACGGGAAACCGGTTGGCGCGCGAGTGTGTTCCCGGTCAGGCGGTGTATGTCGTAGGCCAATTGCTGGACCAAGCACAGGAAGGCCTGTGTCGGCTTCGTCGACCTCAGGGGGCCGGAACGGGATTGCGTTGTTGCGTGCTTGTCTTTGCGCGAGAAATGGCGCGTCTGGCTTGTGCTTTTGCCGCGTTGCCTCCGGATGGTGTGCTTGTCCGCCAGTGATGCCCTTGTATGCCCCCGCTACGTAGTTCCGTTATGCCGGGCCGGGGGGCATGAGACTGCAATGTCGTTGTATTCCGGGTGGAAGTAACGGTGGGTGAAGAGCGGGGGCGTCGTGCTGCGGCGGCATGTCCGTTAAAATGCTCGACGTCCCCTGTCAGGAGGTATCAGGTATGCCGCGTCTCGACATGTTGATAGGCGAGGCCAGGGAGTTGGGCGCCGCCATGGCGCATGTGGGAAGATATGATGATCGCCAAGCGCTGGTGGGCGACCGTGCGCTGCTGATCGCGACAGGCGAGTTCATGCTCCAGAATTGCGTGCGGGGAGAAGACCGGGCGCGCATCGAGAATGTTCTGGCCCTTGCCCATGACGGGTTGTGCAGCCTTCGCAAGCAGACGGAAGATGACGGTCTGCAAAGCTGCGTGGAGTTGTTCGCGCGAGAGGCGGCACGCCTGCTTGCCATTGTCGCGCTGTTGCCGCTGGAAGGTCTTTGATCGCTTGATGATGCCGCCTTGTGGCTTTCCAGCATGCGGCTTCGTCGGTGCTGTCGGCCCGCCAAACACGCGTGGTGTACGGGCGAGATGTTTCGGGGGATAGCTGGTGATTCCGGCAGGCTCGCGGGCTGGCGCCATACGTGCGGACCGGTGCTGTTTGCGTCGTATCAGGACATATAACGGGTATCGTCAGAGGCCGCGAGGCGAGAGAGGACAGGCGCCATGCGACTCCGGTCGTTACGTTCCGTCGCACGTTCACTTCGGCGCGTGGGCAACGAGACGGCTGTTTTTCTGGTTGTCACATGCTGGTTGACGTGGCCTCCCAGGCCCGACTTTTTGATTATCCGTTTGGAGGAACGCATGCATGCGGTTTTGACCCACCTGTGTCTGCCCCGGCCCCAAGCGTGTTCCGCGGGAACTCGGTTTTCGGCTGTTCTGCTGGCTCTGATCATGTCCTGCATGGCTGGATGCGGCGGCAGATTCTCCAGAGCGGTCGAAGACGCACCGCTGTTGTCGGCCCGCCCCACATCCGGAGGGCTGCTCTATTCCCGCGAGAGGGAACTGTTGCGCGGCTATACGAAATTTCAGGTCGCGCCAGTGGTGCTGCGCGAGGAACGCCCGGAGACGTTTGGGGACACGTCCCTTGATGAAAAGGCCGAAATGTCTTTCGCGATGCACGACATCTTCGTGAAAGCATTGCGCTGCGGAGGATGGGACGTGACGGAAACTCCGGGACCAGGGGTGGCTAGGCTGCGTTTGATGATTTTCGGCATGCAGGCCACGCAAATCGTACCCAGTGATGCAGCATTCGATACGCCTTTTGGGCGCATCGACCTTTCATCCCTTGATGATTCGGGGACGGCGGCGTTGATGGGCGGTATCCTGATCGGCGGCGAACTGACCGATGCCCGTACCGGGGCGCGGTTGCTGGTGTTCATGGAGCGTTGCTCCGTAACGGAACTGGATCCGATCCGGGGCTTCGGGCGCTGGGATGCGGCCCGTAGCGGGGTGGAGGCCAGCGCTGACACCCTCGTGCGCGGATGGAACCGGGTACACGGGCGCTAGATCGGCAAACTGTTCCCAAGTCCGTATCCGATGGCGCGGCGAGTTGTCGTGCATCACGGCCGTGGGCAAAGGTGACTGGCAGTTGGGTGTATATGCCTTGCGGGATGCATGCACGGCATGCCGACATGTGATTGCGGCGTTGCCCTGCTGTGCGTGCCGGGCGTGGCGGTCGCGAAGGCTATTGGAATGAATGCCAGGCGGATGCTGGGGCCGCCTGTGGCGGTCATATACTGTGCCGCATGATCCGAGTACAGGAGTTTTCATGTCAGTATCCCTCGTTTGGGCCATGTTGCGTAAGCCATGCGTGACCTTGTTGCTGGTCGTGGGGCTTTTGCCTTGTAGCGTTGCCATATCAGCGGAACGCACGGAATCGGGATTCCGTGCGTTGCCGAATGCTCCAGGAGGAAGTTTTTCGCAAGTATATGGAGTCAGTGGCGATGGCTCCGTCGTCGTGGGAAAAGGCAATGCCCTTGCCCGTAATTCCGAAGCCCTCTTCTGGGGGATCGGTGAACGCACGGGCAGGCTCGGTGTGCTTCGTAACGGTAATTATTCCTATGCGTACGGGGCAAACATGGATGGCACGGTGGTGGCCGGGGGCAGTTCATCGCCAGCGGGCATTCAGGCCGTTCGGTGGACGTTGGCGTCCGGTGCGCAACAGCTTGGACTTCTTGCGCGGGGAACGTATTCGTATGGGTATCAGGTGAGCGCGGACGGCTCCACCGTGGTCGGGGAAGGAGATTCGGCGTCCGGTCTCCAGGCGTTCAGATGGACCAGGGAGACCGGAATCCAGGGCCTCGGCTTCTTGCCTGGCGGCAGTTATTCGTACGCCTATGGCGTGAGTGCCGATGGTTCGGTGATCGTTGGTGGCAGCGATTCATTTGCAGGGCTTCAGGCATTTCGCTGGACCCCGGAAAAGGGGATGCAGCCGCTCGGCATGTTGCCGGAAGGGGCGTATTCGTTTGCGCAGGCCGTGAGCGCCGACGGCAAGGTCGTAGTCGGTATCGGAGACACCCCCAGCGGACCGCAGGCGTTCCGTTGGAGCAGTCCCGTGGGCATGGAGGCGTTGGGATGCCTGCCCGGAGGAGACCGTTCCTTTGCATATGGCGTGAACGAAGATGGATCCGTGGTGGTGGGGCAGAGTGGTTCCCACTCCGGTGACCAGGCATTTCTTTGGATCAGTGGCAAGGGGATGCGTTCGTTGCAACAGCATGCGCAGGCGGCGGGTGCAATGCCGGAGGGGTGGATGTTGTATACCGCCCGGGCCATAAGCGCGGATGGTGCGACCATTGCCGGCGTCGGCACCAATCCTGACGGGCTTCCCCAGGGATTCGTCATTCGTGGGGGGATGCCGCATACTGTCAGCGAGTCGATGGAATCGGGTGACCGGCCATGAAGCTTGCCCTTGGGAAAAATGCGCGTCCACTGCCCACGGAACAGGCGGTACGGGAGGGGCGGAGATGGTCCGGGAGCAAGGTGCGCCGCTGGGCGTACATCATCGCGGGCATCGTCACGGCATGGGGCGTGCTGGCCGGGCTGGCCATGCCGCCCCTGTTGCGCGGCGTGTTGGAAAATCAGTTGGCCGACAAACTGCGGGTGCGTTGCACCGTGGAAAAGGTGCGCTTCAACCCGTACACGTGGGCGTTGTCCATTCAGGGCGTGCGCGTGCCCAATCCCACGGGCGACGGCGACATGCTGACCTTCGACGCGCTGGAATTTTCGCCCGGCCTTTCCGCCGCGCTACGCCTTGCCCCGGTGCTGGCCTACGTGCGGCTGGTGAACCCGGTGGTGTACGTGGCCCATTTCGGCGATGGGCGCTACTCCTTCTCGGAATTCATCCCGCCGGACGGAGAAGGCGATGGCGGCAAGCCCGTCGGAGCGGACCGCGCCGACCCATCGGACGGCGTGGACAAACCGCTGTTCCCCTTCGCGGCCAGCGACTTCGAGGTGGTCAACGGCACGGTGATCTTCCACGACGCGCCGCTCAAGACCATCCATACCATCACCGAATTGCAGTTCGTGGTGCCGTTCACCTCAACCATGGCGCGCGACCGCGAGCGGGCCATTACCCCCAGCCTGAACGCCACGGTGGACGGCAAGGCGCTGACTGTGCAGGGGCGGCTGCTGCCCTTTGCCGAGCACCTGCGCACCGAGTTCGACGTGGTCACCGACGAGGTGGACCTGACCCGGTACCGCGAATACCTGGCCGCGTTCACGCCGCTGCGCCTGGAGTCGGGGCGGCTGGGGATGAACCTGAAGCTGGTGGTGGAGCAGCCCGCTGCGCACGACGTGGAATTCGGACTGGCGGGTTCCGTGACCCTGAACGACCTGCGCGTGAATGCGCCCGACGGCAAGGACACGGTGCTGGGCCTGACCTCCGGCGTGGTGGAGGTGGAGCAATTTTCATTGCTGGACCGGCACGTGGACGTGCGCCGGGTGGACCTGGACGGGCTGCTGGCGCGGGTGGGGCGGCTGGCCGACGGCTCCATCGACTGGCTGGGCTTCGTGGCCCCGGCAGGTGGGAAGCGGCAGGAACAGACCCGGACGCAGCCGTTTCCGGCGGAACGGGCGAAACAGGACCAGGCAGGAAAGGCCGACGTGGCGCGGAATGGATCAATGGCCGCCAGCGCTTCTGTTGGAGCGACCGGGACTGACGGCACCAATGGAACTGGCGGAATCGGGGCAGGCGACGTACCCGCCAAGGCCTCTGCCAGAAACGTGGCGTCGGACGAGCCGCCGTTCGTGGTCAACGTGCGCACCCTGGGGCTGCGCGATGCCACGGTGGTCTGGAAGGACGCCTCGGTGCCGGGCGGCGCGGTGGTGCGCCTGAGCGGCCTTGATGCCACCCTGACCGATTTCGCCACGCCCGGCGGCAAGCTGCAGCCCAAGGGCGGCGGGGCGTTCACCGCGTCGTTGCGCATGGACGGCGGCGCTGGGGCGGGTGATGCCGCCACGTCCGGTGCCTCGACCAAGCCGGGAGCCGCAGCGGGCACGCTGAAGGCCGAGGGCACGCTGACATTGGAACCGCTGGGCGTGGCCCTGCGGCTGGATGCGCGCGACCTGCCCCTGGTGCCGGTGCGCGGCTACGTGGCCCAGGCCCTGCCCCTGTCGCTGGACGCAGGGGCCACGGGCGTGCAGGGCGAGATAGATCTTTCCCTGGCCGCGCCCGATGCCCCCGGCCTTGTGCTGCGCAAGGGCGCGGCGCAGGTGTCCGGACTCATTCTGTCCCTGGCCGGGGCGCCGACCGGGCAGAAGCAGCCTTCCGTGAGTCTGGGCAAGCTGGAAGTGTCCGACACCAGTGTGGACCTTGCGGCGCGCACCGTGGCCGTGGGGCCGGTGACGCTGACGAAGCCGGACGTCCGGGTGGTGCGCGGCAAGGACGGCATCATCGACCTTGCCGCGCTGGCGGGGGGGGCGTCCCCCGCAGAGTCCGGCAAGGCACAGCCCGCGTCCGCCCGATCGGCTCGATCTGCAATGAGCAGGGGGCAGGAACGCCCGGCAGCGCGCGAAGCCTCACGTGTCGCCGCACAAAAAACCGCCCCCGCGCCGGAAGGGCCGGAGTGGCAGGTATCCGTGGCCTCGTTGCGTATGGACGAGGGCCGCGTGACCTTCGAGGACCGGCAACCCAAGGATGCGGGCGTGCTCACCCTGGAAGGGATGCGTCTGGTCACTGGTCCGCTGTCGCCGCAACGCGGCGCGCCGCTGGACATGGATTTTTCCGCGCGCTGGCAGAAGCAGGGCGCCATCGGCATCAAGGCCAAGGGTACGGCGCAGCCGCTGCACCTGACCGTGGACAGCAAGTTGGCCAAGGTGGACCTGCGCCCGCTGGACCCGTACCTGGGCGAAGTGAGCGACCTGTTGTTCGGCAGTGGCGAGGTATCGTCGGAACTCAAGGTGGCCCTGCGCGAGCAACCTGCGTCGGCGGCTCCGACGGGCAGGGCACGCCGCACGTCCGCGTCCGCCGGACAGGCGGCGGAACCGGCTCTTGAGGTAAGCGTGGAGGGCGCGGCCCGTCTGGACAACCTGTCGCTGAAGCTGGCCGGGGGCAAGCAGGAGCTTGCCTCTCTGCGGCGGTTTGCGGTGCGCGGGTTGCGCTTCGGCCAGCAGCCTTCGGGCGATCTTTCCCTGCGCGTGCAGGAGGTGGGGCTGGAAAGGCCGAAGCTTTCGGTGGTGGTGTTCAAGGACGGCTCCACCAGCATCGGGCGGGCCCTGGGGGCGAAGCCCCCGGTGGCAGCGAATGACGCGAAGCCCCCGGCGGCAGTGAAGGACGCGAAGCCCCCGGTGGCAACCACGGAGGATGCGAAGCCTTCGGTGGCAGCGGACAAGGACGCCAGGGCCCCGGCGGGTGACGCTGCGCAGCCTGCCAAGGCCGCGTCGGGGCCTGTCACGGATTCGGCATCGCCGCCACCCGCACCTTCTGCCCAGAGTGACGGCGCGGCGGTTGCGGCCCGTCCCAATGCCGGGCCGTTCACCACGCTGGACGTGGGCAGCCTGTCCATTTCCGGCGGTGCGCTGCGCTTCCGCGATGAGCGCATGTCCCCGGCCTATGTTGCGGAAATGTCCGACATCGAGGGGCGCATTTCCGGCGTTTCGCTGGACCCGGCCTCGCGGGCCGAGGTGCAACTGCGGGCTGGCATCGAAGGGGTGCCGGTGCTGGTGGGCGGCACGGTGAATCCGCTCATTCATCCCGTGTTCGCGGACATGCGTTTCACCATGTCCGGACTGGATCTGGTGCCCCTGTCGCCCTACGCGGTGCAGTACATCGCCTACCCCGTGGAGCACGGGCGCTTTTCTGCCGATGTGGCCGTAAAGGCGGAAAACTGGGTGCTGGATGCCGACAACCATTTCACCCTCAGCCAGATAGAACTGGGCAACAAGGACAACCGGCCAGATGCCCCCAATTACCCGGTCAAGCTGGGGCTGGCCCTGTTGCAGGACATGAGCGGCAACGTGGACCTGCGCCTGCCCGTGAAGGGACGGATGGACGACCCGGAATTCCGTCTGGGCGGGGTGGTCATGCAGGCCGTGCTGAACCTGATGGTCAAGGTGGTCACGTCGCCCTTTGCGCTGGTGGGCAGTGTGCTTAGCCTGGGCAGCAGCGGCAGGGACATGCGGTACATCGAGTTCGCGCCGGGCGTGGCAACGTTGAACGAGGCGGCGGACAAGGACCTGCGCGCGGTGGTCGAGGTGCTGCGGCAGCGCCCGCGCCTGAAGCTGGAAGTGCAGGGTACGGCCGAGCCGGATGGCGACACGCGCGGCCTGAAGGAACAGGCCCTGCTGCGCGCCCTGCGCGAGGCCAAGCACGCCTCGCTGTCGCGTGCCGAGCGGGCGCGGGTGAACGTTGACGACGTGACCATCGACAAGGACGAATACGAGGATCTGCTTGACGAGGTGTACAAGGACGCCCCCTTCGACAAGCCGCGCAACGTGGTCGGTTTCACCAAATCACAACCTGCGGACGTGATGGAGGCCGCGCTGAAGGAACATTACGAAGTGACGCCCGAGTCGCTGAAGGAACTGGCGGTCGCGCGGGCCAGGGCGGTGCGTGACAAGCTGCTGGAACTGGAGCCCGCGCTGGGCGAACGGGTGTTCCTGTCCGGGGGTAAGGTCGTGCCCGCGGGGGGAGACAAGGACGGGAACGGGAGGGGGGTTATGTTGATGTTGGAGTAAACGCCGCGAGGCCAGGAGCGAACGTTCTGGCGTTTGCTCCCGTGCGCCTCGGCGATATGTGGATCATCCCTGCGGGGAGGGCCTTATCTGACTCCTGAGGCGATATCAACAAGGAGAAATCTATGACCAAGCACAAGCTCACCACCAACGCAGGCGCCCCGGTACCCGACAACCAGAACGCCATGACCGCCGGGCCGCGCGGCCCCATGCTGCTGCAGGACGTGTGGTTTCTGGAAAAGCTGGCCCACTTCGACCGGGAGGTAATCCCCGAGCGGCGCATGCACGCCAAGGGGTCCGGCGCGTACGGCACCTTCACCGTCACCCACGACATCACGAAATTCACCAAGGCCGCCCTGTTCTCGAAAATCGGCAAGAAGACCGACCTCTTCGTGCGCTTTTCCACCGTGGCGGGCGAACGCGGCGCGGCCGACGCGGAACGCGACATCCGGGGCTTCGCCATCAAGTTCTACACGGAACAGGGCAACTGGGACCTGGTGGGCAACAACACCCCGGTCTTCTTCCTGCGCGACCCGCTGAAATTCCCCGACCTGAACCACGCCGTGAAGCGCGACCCGCGCACCAACATGCGCAGCGCCAAAAACAACTGGGATTTCTGGTCCTCGTTGCCCGAAGCGCTGCATCAGGTCACCGTGGTCATGAGCGACCGGGGCATCCCCGCCAGCTACCGGCACATGCACGGTTTCGGCAGCCACACCTTCAGCTTCATCAGCCCGGACAACCAGCGCTACTGGGTAAAGTTCCACCTGCGCACCCAGCAGGGCATCAAGAACCTGACCGACGCCGAGGCCGAAGCCATCGTGGCCAGGGACCGCGAAAGCCACCAGCGCGACCTGTACGACAGCATCGAGCGCGGCGACTTCCCCCGCTGGACCCTGTACGTGCAGGTCATGCCCGAAAAGGACGCGGACACCTGCCCCTACCACCCCTTCGACCTGACCAAGGTATGGTTTCACAAGGACTACCCGCTCATCGAGGTGGGCGTGCTGGAACTGAACCGCAACCCCGAAAACTACTTCGCCGAGGTGGAGCAGGCCGCGTTCAACCCCGCCAGCGTGGTGCCGGGCATCGGCTTTTCGCCCGACAAGATGTTGCAGGGCCGCCTGTTCTCCTACGGTGATGCGCACCGCTACCGGCTGGGCGTGAATCATCACCTGATCCCGGTCAACGCCGCGCGCTGCCCCATGCACAGCTACCACCGCGACGGAATGATGCGCGTGGACGGCAACCACGGCAGCACCCTGGCCTACGAGCCCAACAGCTACGGTGAGTGGCAGCAGCAGCCCGACTTCGCCGAGCCCCCGCTGGCCCTCAGCGGCGAGGCGGGGCACTGGGAATACACCTGCGACGACGTGGACTACTTCGACCAGCCGGGACGCCTGTTCCGCCTGATGACCCCGCAGCAGCAGGAAGTACTGTTCCAGAACACCGCCCGGGCCATGGGCGACGCGCCGGAAGAGATCAAGCGCCGCCATGCGGGCAACTGCGCCAAGGCCGATCCCGCCTACGGCGCGGGCGTGGCCAAGGCCCTGGGCCTGAAGATGTAGCGTGGTCGTGGGCCGGTGCTCCTTGGCCGTCCCATTGGTCGTGGGCGTATAAAGGCTCTGCCCTCCGGAGGTGGATCAGTCGGCCACGAAAAAGGGGCCCGGAGACATCTGGGTCCCATCTTTGTATGTAGAAAATCCCGCGCTATGCGCGGGGGGCAGGCCGGGGGATTTTTATTGTCGGGAGGGGTAGACTGTAGCTTTCGTTTTTTGGGCCGACGGGCGAATGCAGTGACCGCGACTGCGAAGCGGCAAGCTTCGCGGCTGGCAAGGTACGTGATAAGGACGGCGCCGAAGGCAGGCGTCGCGTGTGGTCATCAGCCTCGTGAACCATGTACAGAGAATGCAGTGGGACAAATGACTGTTTCAGGAAGTATCGCCGCTCGTTGTTGGCGGCCATGCCTTTTCTCAGCCTGTGACGTGGCGGCGTGGACGCCCTCGCTTGGCATTGGCGGCCCATGCCAGCAGCGTATCCCTTTCGATTAGCAGAAATCGCTTTGGCCACATGCATGCACCCTTTACCCTGCCGCGCTGGATCGCCTTGTAGAGCGCGTCAACGGAGCGTGCGGTCTGCTTGCACGCTTGACGAATGGTGAGATAGGTCTCGCTCTGCTTCTCTGATGGCGGCAGTGTGTGGTGCCGCATGGTGAGTGCTATTGCCTGCATACGGATTTCCTGTCCCGGAACTGCCGATGCTCTCGCATCGCTTGGGTGTTCTGGTTTTTTTCGGGGAAAATAGCAGTATTGCCCGTGCGTGCGGTTCACGCGACCTTTGGTGGGGAGGCGAGAGTGGCTCCCCTGCTTGCCCGCAGGTACGGGCATCGGATGGGAAGGTGCGCTTGGAACCCGTGGCAACCGGTGGGGGGCCTCGGTCCGCCTTTGCCCCCCCGGAGCGCTCCATCCCTGGGCTCCCGCTCTTGGCGAAGCCGCAATACGGTCATTCCGTGGCCGTCGGAGGGCTCGTGACCGTTCCAGGTCTGTATGGGTTGGCGGACATATCGTTCATCTGGTCATCATTCATCATGGCCCGCCCTTGGTGCAGTTCATATTGAAGTCTGAAACAGAACAGGCGGATATCCCGGACAGTTCCCGATATGAGACCGAGTAGTTCCGTGAGATTCGTGGTTTTGCATCTGGCCAATATTCTGGTCACCCACCGTGCCCGTCTGTCCATATCCCATGGCGGGGCACTGCAGATGTCGTCCGGGAGGGCTTCCACGATGAAATCCATGGGGCATTGAGCCAGTATCCTGGCGGCCGAGCACTCCACGTGCGTGCATTCGGAAATGCAGCACGCGAGTAGTGTGGCTGTTTCATCGGAGATTCCATTTGGCAGCAAAGCCCTGAATGCGTGCCATGCCTCTGAATCCCGTCTGAGCAGGCCTTCTCGCTGGCGCGGCGAAAGGTATTTTGGGTTCATTGTCCACCTCGCGCATCTCGAACGTTCGCACGCTCGGAGGCATCACCCTCTTGCTCAAGGGTGTAAGGCACTGCCCTGCCTCCCGTATGTGCTCACTTCGCAGGCTATACTGCATGTTGAAGGGATTACATTGCAATTTTTAAAAAAATCAATTGTTATACTCAATTGTCTTCTGGGTGGTCGTGTGTGCAAGGAAAAAGTCAGTAGCTCTGTAGTAGAAGTCACGCGCACGGCAGTTTTTGGTCTTCCGCGTCTGACGGTGGAAAACCATGCCATTGGAACTGCCGCGGGTTTCATGCTGTCACGGTTGTCTCCATTCGTGCGGTCCTGCGGCACGGGGGACGTGCACGAGTTGCCGGAACAGGAATTTTTCGGCGAAGACCTGTCTCGGAGGCTGTATGATAAGTACTCAGGAACGTTACGATGCCGGGCGGGGCATTTCTCCTTCAGTGGCGGGTCACCCGGTGCGGCGTGTGGGCATGCTGCCGCTGGGTTTTTTGTCTGGAGGAGGCTACGCGTATCCCTATGGAGTGAGCAGGGACGGCTCCGTCACTGTAGGGGGCTGTGATTCATTCTCCGGGACGCAGGCATTCCGCTGGACGCGCGAAACCGGCATAACAGGACTGGGGTTGCAACTCGGTGGGGAATATTCCTACGCATATGCCGTGAGCGCGGATGGAACCACCGTGGTGGGCGAGTGCTATTCCTCACCCGTGCATCAGGCGTTTCTCTGGACCGAGGAAACCGGCATGATCGGGCTGGGCGCTTTGGCTTGGGGGGGGAACTCCTACGCATATGGAGTGAGCGCGGACGGTTCCGTGGTTGTGGGGGAAAGTGAGTGCGTTGTTGGCAGTCAGGCATTCGTCTGGGGGGAGGATTCCGGAATGCAGGGGCTGGGAACACTGCCGGGAGGATTTCACTCGATCGCTTACGGCGTGAGCGCCGATGGCGGCGTTGTGGTGGGGCAGAGCCAGTACGCCGAGGGCTTTCAGGCGTACCGTTGGACAGGTGCGGACGGTATGGTGCCGCTCGGCGTGCTGCCTGGCGCCAAAGACTCGGCTGCGACTGCCGTCAGTGCGGATGGTTCTATTGTGGTGGGGCATAGCGGCGTGCTTGGGGACGATGTCGCATTTCGCTGGACGAGTTCCGGCGGGATCGAACGGCTTGGTGTGCTGTTTGGCGGCAGCTATTCTTATGCCTATGGGGTAAGCGCCGATGGAGCCATTGTCGTCGGGCAGGGTGACAGTGCCTCCGGGAGGCAGGCCTTTTGCTGGAGCACGGACAGCGGCATGCGGCCACTAGGGGACTTTTTGCGGACACGAGGGGTGGATTCGGGCGGCTGGCGGCTGCTTGACGCGAGGGGCGTCAGTGACGACGGGTCCGTAATCGCCGGAATGGGTATCGACCCGAAAGGAACTCCGAGGATGTTCCTTGCATGTTGCACGGGCTGAACACGGTTGCGGGATGAGCATGCGCGGCGGATACGAGGGCTTGCCCTGCCTGCCGTGACACGCGGCGGTGTGAACATTCCCGGGGCTATGGTTTTTGGTCGTTGCCGTTATGGGCGAGACGGGTGCATCGCCACTGGTTTCGATGGAGACATGCAGGCGCGAGGTGCCGGATGGTGCATAGCGGCTTGGCGCAACGCGGAATGCTGCCCTCGGGACGTACCGCTTTTCACGCATCCCTCAAGGGGAGGCCGCGCCGCCTCCCCTTTTGCATGCGGAAAGCTCCGCGCCCGGTACGGCGAATACTGCATGAAGCGATACCGCTCCCTGGAAGGTTCGCGCGTGGTTTTGGCCATGAAACCCGGCAGAAACGGGAACAAAAGGCTGAACCCCTCGGTGGTTGCCGGTGGGCGAGCAGCGAATGAGGGGGGGCGGATAGCCTGCACTATGGCCGTCTCGCAGGACGGCGGGATGTGGGAAAAAAATGAGATGGAGCGGTTACGGTGTAGTCCCTTCCTGGAATGGGACTCGGATTTTCAGAATGGCGGATGCGCGCCCTGAGGTCCGGGCCCCAGCTTTTTGCTTCGGCTTTCCGGGAGAACGCCCATGTAAGGAAAATGGCAGGAAGGTGCGGTAAATTCGTAACGTTACAAGATGTTCTACGGCGCATCAGGCTAGGCGTAGCGGTTTTCCAAAGAAAGGGAGGAACAATGAAACGCATCATCATGATTGTGGCCGTAGCCATGCTGCTGTGCGGCAGCGCCGTCGGCGCTTCGGCTGCCGATATCAAGGCCAAGGGACAGTGGGACTTCAGCTTCGAATGGTTGGATAACCCCGACTTCCAGAGCGCTGAAAACGGTGGCCCCAACGAAGACACCTTCCACGCCGCCCAGCGGCTGCGCACGCAGATCGACGTCATCGCCAGCGAGAGCCTGCGTGGCGTGATCTACTTCGAAATCGGCGATACTGTCTGGGGACGCAACGACGGCGCCCTCGGCGCCGACGGCAAATCCGTGGAAGTGAAGCGTTCGTACATCGACTGGCTGGTGCCCGATACCACCCTCAAGGTGCGCATGGGTATCCAGGGGCTGGCGCTGCCCGGCGCCGTGGCCGGTTCTCCGGTCCTCGACGACGACGTGGCCGCCCTTACTCTCTCCTACCAGGCCAGCGACATGGTCGGCGTGACTGTCTTCTGGGCGCGCCCCTATGATGACCAGAGCGGCGAGGCTGGCAACACGCGGTACGACGAGGCCGACCTCTTCGGTATCGTGGTGCCCGTTACGCTCGACGGCGCCAAGATCACCCCGTGGGGCATGTACGGCGCCATTGGCCGTGACATTGCCGGAAATGGAGCCAATACCGCTTCCTTGAACCAGGCTGCCTATGGCCTGCGCCCCGTGAACCCCAATCCGAGCGATGTCCCGACCGGCAGCTTCGGTCAGGAAACCGACGCGTGGTGGGGCGGTATTTCGTTCGAAGTCAGCATGCTCTCGCCTTGGTCGTTCAAGCTTGATGCCATGTACGGCAATGTGGAGAGCGACGACGAAGGCATGGATCGTTCGGGCTGGATGGTGATTGGCGCCGTCGACTACAAGATGGACATGGTGACCCCCGGCATTTTCGCGTGGTACGCCACTGGTGACGACGACGACGAAACCAACGGCTCCGAGCGCATGCCGTACATCGTGCCCGACTTCGGCCCCACCTCGTTCGGCTTCGACAAGGTGGGCGCGCCCATCAACACCGATTCCCTGGCCTCTGTCAGCGGTACCGGCATGTGGGGCATTGGCGTGCAGTTTGCCGACATCTCCTTCATGGAGAACCTGAAGCACACCGTGCGCATTGTCTACATGACCGGCACCAACGATGAGGACATGGTCGCCAACGCTGGCCTGGGTTCGCCCGTGATGGCTTTCAATGGTCTGTACATGACGGACAAGGACCACGCCTGGGAAGTGAACTTCGATCATTTCTACAAGATTTACGAGAACCTGGACCTCCTCGTCGAAATGAGCTACATCAACGCCGATCTTGACGAAGATGTCTGGAACAACGATTTCGATGACGCTTGGCGGCTCGGCTTCAACCTGAAGTACAGCTTCTAGGCACGTCTGGAATTGATGCACCGGGAGGAGGCCGCAAGGCCTCCTCTTTTTCGTCCGCAAAACCAGGACCGTCCCTGAAGGGGCGGTCCTGGTTTTGTCTGGAGAGAACCTCGCGCCTGCGCGGGTTTCCGCAAGCGGCGCATTCTCGCCAATCATCTGGAGCGAACGGCGCTTTCAGGGGCAACGCTCTCCCGGATGATTGCTGGTGGCGACCCGGCGGGGCCGCCCGCGCCCGTGCGGCGACACAGCGCCGTTGCGCTTGAAACGAAGGGCGGTTTTACCGCTAACGTGCCTCGCGGCACCACCAGAGAACGCGACCGATGACCCGGATGCTTTCCATGTCCTGGCTTTCGCGATGAATCTCTATGGGGGCGTATGCCGGGTTGGCGCTGGATATGACGAGGCGGCCGGGCAGAACCTCCAGTCGCTTGACGTACACGGCGTCGTCAACACCCACGGCGTAGATCGCGCCGGGGATGATCTCGGTCCTGCCCTGGTCGATGAGCACCATGTCCCCGTCCTGGATGTCGGGGGCCATGGAGTCGCCGACCACGTTCATGAGCACCATCTGGGCCGGTGAGCCCTTGCGGCACAGCCAGTCGGAGCGGAACGCATAGTGGCCTGCGGATTCTCCATTGACCTCCAGGCTGCCGCCACCAGCGGAAAGGCGCGCCTTCACCTTGGTGACGAGCATCATGTCGCAGTCGGGTTCCGAGCCCCTGGTCACGGAATGGGGCGGGATTGCGTGCGCCGGTCGCGATGTCTCCTGTCCGTCGGGCTGTGCAAAGGGCGTCAACAGTCTGCGGGCGACCTCCGGGGCATGCGGCATTGTTGAGGTGGGCTGCCCCCCGGGGTGCATTGGCCCGCGCCCGAAGAACAGCCAGTCCGCTGAAACTGAGTAGCGCCGTGCGGCCTCATAGATCCATGACGGCGGAATCTTTGACTTTGACTTGGCGCTATAGACCGCCTGATGCGAAAGGCCGAGAGCCGCAGCCAAGGCGGCGTCGGTTTTTGTGTTGGTGGCCTCGTACAGGCGTTTGAGAGTCTCGGTCCAACTGGAGTCTTCCATGATGTGCGCCTGCAAGCTAACTTGCAACACTAGGCAGAGTGATTACCGTCACACCGTCTAGATTTTGCAAGTTTTTTAGATATTAAGCCTGCAAGTACGCTTTTGCTTGATTTATACTCGCCAAAAAGATATTTTTTGCTTGCAGGCGATATGGGAAGTTGTCGCAAGCTCTACCTAAACCGCCCGCAATCGTGGGTCAACGTCCGTGAGTGCATAATGGCTGGGCGTTGGCCCACCCCCATCACCACGGCGGGCTGCAAGCTGCAAGCGGCAAGCGGCATGCGGCAGTGGTGGCGCTTGCTTTTGACATGGCGGCAATGGCGTCGCGCGGGCGGGGGCAAGCCCGCCATGTTTGCTGTCATGGCGGTGATGTCGATCCGGGGCGTTTGCAATTCCTTCCAGTCCATGAGGCCGGATTCTCGGCTCTCTTTCGCGGAACGGTCTGCGAGTCGCGGGTGCGCTGAGGCTGTCGGCAGGGCCGGGGACCTTTTGCGGTGGGCGGCGCGCCGCTCTGTCCCGGCGAAATGAGACAGGGGCGATGGATGGCTCATGGTGTACCGGCGCGGTGTGGGGCAGGTGTCTTCGTGGCCTGCTGCTGGCGATTTCGTAGCGGGAGGTGCACGGCATTCCTTCTCCCCATGGGTGTTGTAAGAAAAATGCAAGTCGTGCGGGGTATACAGAAAAAGATGTCCCGCTTAGGGGGCGTGAGTTGGGGAAAATGGGCTTGGTGTTCCGTGGCGCGTGAAGCGATGTTATGATGATGTTTTGAACTTGGCGATGAATGTTATGAGCGCTTCCCGTGAGGCGCATTATTTTTGTTCCGCGGATTGACGCGTAGGCACTTGCATCAAGTTTTTCATGTATTCCTGTTGATGTAAGGCAAGAATGTTTTGGAGGGATTTCATGAAGATTCTTTTGGTTTTCGGAACGCGTCCAGAAGCCATCAAAATGGCGCCGGTGGTGAAAACCCTCCTGAAAGACACGGATTTCGATGTAAAAGTCTGTGTAACTGCACAGCATAGGCAGATGCTTGATCAGGTTCTTGACCTGTTTGGAATTCAACCAGACTTCGATTTGAATCTCATGAGGCCTGGACAAGATCTTACGGATATCACAAGTAGCGTATTGTTGAAGGTGCGTGAGGTGTGCATGGAGTGGACACCCGACATAATGCTTGTTCATGGAGATACGACGACAACGCTTTCCGCAAGCTTGGGCGCGTACTATGCGAAAGTGCGTGTTGGTCATGTAGAAGCAGGTTTGCGGACTTATAAAAAGTATACTCCGTGGCCCGAAGAGATGAACCGCCGCATCGTCGGAGCTCTTGCGGATGTTCACTTCGCGCCAACCCGAAAAGCGCGGCAGAATTTGTTGCAAGAAGGGATAGCTGACAGCGATATCCACGTTACGGGAAATACTGTCATAGACGCTTTGCTGGAAGTGACGGAGCTCCTTAATGGCGATGTGAAATTGCGCGGTGATTTGGAAAGGTATTTCGGGTTTTTCGATGATGCGAAGCGTCTTGTACTGGTGACGGGGCATCGCAGGGAAAACTTCGGCAAGGGTTTTGAGGGCATCTGCCATGCCTTGGCGGACATCGCATCGCGAGGTGATGTCCAGATTGTCTATCCCGTGCATCTCAATCCATACGTGCAGGAGCCTGTCCGTAGAATTCTCGGCCATGTCGACAACGTCATCCTGATCGATCCGCTTGATTATCTGCCCTTCGTCTTCCTGATGAACCGTTGCGAACTCCTTATCACCGACTCGGGTGGGGTCCAGGAAGAGGCCCCATCACTGGGGAAGCCGGTTCTGGTGATGCGCGACACCACGGAGCGACCCGAGGCGGTGGACGCAGGCACTGTCAGGCTTGTCGGCACGGACCGGAGCCGGATCGTGACCGAGGCCAACCGCCTGCTTGACGACCCAATAGCGTATGGCGCGATGGCGCGCGCGCACAATCCGTATGGGGACGGTTTGGCTGCGATCCGGATCAAGGACATCCTGCGCTCCTGTTGACGAGCCGCGCCTGCGACCGCCGTGAGGTGTGAATTTAAGTTCGAGTTTTTTGGGCTCGCGGTGTAATCGCGGCTTGCTGCCCGCAGTCTTGCCGCGTGTAATTGTTCTTATCCGTGGAGATGGAAATGTTTACTACGATTTCGATGATCGGCCTTGGTTACATCGGATTGCCGACCGCAACGTTGTTCGCGTCCAGAAAGAAGAGTGTTATTGGCGTAGACATAAATCAACATGCGGTCGATACCATTAATCGGGGGGAAATTCATATTGTCGAGCCTGATCTTGCAATGCTGGTTCAGGCTGCCGTTGCTTCAGGATATCTTCGCGCGACGACCGTGCCTGAACCGGCCGATGCATTTCTTGTCGCAGTGCCAACGCCGTTTACGGGCGATTACAAGCCTGATCTGGGTTATATCCAGGCGGCGGCCATGGCGATTGCTCCCGTGCTGAAAAAGAATGATCTGGTGGTGCTGGAGTCCACGTCGCCGGTCGGTACTACAGAGCGGCTGGCCGTGTGGCTGGCGGAGGCCAGGCCCGACTTGAGTTTCCCGCAGCAGGCCGGCGAAGCCGCGGATGTTCAGATCGCCTATTGTCCAGAAAGGGTATTGCCTGGTCGCGTCGTGCAGGAGCTGGTTGATAATGACCGGGTCATCGGGGGCATGACACGAACGGCAAGCTACATGGCGGCTGCCTTGTACAAGATTTTCGTCCGTGGAGAGCTTCTGGCCACGAACGCGCGCACGGCGGAAATGTGCAAGCTGACGGAAAATAGTTTTCGTGACGTGAATATCGCTTTTGCCAATGAACTTTCCATTATTTGCGACAAGCTTGGCATTGAGGTGTGGGAGTTGATTCGCTTGGCGAATCATCATCCGAGAGTGGGTATTCTGCAGCCTGGTGCCGGTGTCGGTGGGCATTGCATAGCCGTAGACCCTTGGTTCATTGTCGATACTGCTCCGGAAGAGGCGCGGATCATTCGTACGGCCCGTGAGGTGAACGATTACAAGCCAGAGTGGATGTTGCGCAGGGTGGAGGGCGTCATTGCCGATGTGCTGCGGGAACATCCGGACAGGACTATGGAAGATATCAAGGTGGCTTGTCTTGGTTTGGCATTCAAGCCGGATAGTGACGACTTGCGGGAAAGCCCTGCAGTTGCCATTGCGCGGCGTATCGCGGACCTTGGTTGTGGCGTACTGGCGGTGGAGCCGTACCTGGATGCGTTGCCCCCAAAAATCAATCAGCAGAATATGTCACTGGCTTCTCTTGAAAGTGCGCTTGCCGATTCCGATGTCGTATGCGTTCTTGTAAAGCATAATCCTTTTATGGAAGCGTTGGAGCATATACGTGCGCATTCACGGATTGTTGATGCTGTCGGGTTGCTGTCGTAAATGTTGTTTGTGTTTGTTGCGTAATGATAGCGTTGGTTCAATTTGTATGTATTCGTGATGGAGTGATTGTTTTATAGCGCAATAATAGTGATATGCTTAGAGGTCGCTTAAAGTTTTTTGGTTTGACGTGACAAATCCATTTCTTTTGTGACGGTTGGATGATGCCGAAAAAAATTATGACCAATCAGGAACTCAAGTGCTGCAACGCATTGCAATAATAGGAATGGCATTCCGGTTTCCCGGAGATTTAAGCGACGATGCCAGTTTCTGGGCCGCGTTGGCGGATGGCCGGGACGTTGTGCGCAACGTTCCCGCCGAGCGTTGGGCCGTCAAGGAATTGCAGCACGCAAAGCGTGCGGAGCCAGGGCGCAGCATCACATTCGCCGCTGGCGTGCTTCCCCGTGTCGATGAATTTGATGCGGCGTTTTTTCGCATTTCACCCCGTGAAGCATGTGCTGTTGACCCACAACAGCGGTTGCTTTTGGAGCTGACGTGGGAGGCCATGGAAAACGCGGGGATATGTCCTTCCGTGTTGGCGGGGACGGATTGTGCTGTTTATATCGGGATTTCAGGAATGGATTATGGTACGCGCGGCATGGATGATCTCGCCGTGATGTCTTCACACTCCATGACGGGAAGTGCTCCGAGCATTGCGGCAAACAGAATTTCTTATGTTTTTGATTTGCACGGTCCTTCCTTGTCCATTGATACGGCATGCTCTTCTTCACTGGTTGCCCTACACCATGCATGCATGTGTTTGCGGGTTGGTGAAGCATCCGTGGCGCTTGTCGGAGGGGTGAACCTGTTGCTCCATCCCTCGTCCTTCGTTGGATTCACGAAAGCCGGCATGCTTTCCGCGGATGGACGGTGCAAGGCTTTTGATGCGACAGGTGACGGCTATGTGCGCGCGGAGGGAAGCGCGGTGCTCCTGCTCAAGCCTTTGGAAAAGGCTCTGGCGGATGGCGATACAATTCAGGCCGTCATTTTGGGCAGTGGCGTCAATGCCGATGGCGCGCGCAAGTCGGGCATCACCATTCCCAGCCAGGAGGGGCAGATCGAGCTTATGCGCGGCGTGCTTGCGCAGAGCGGGTTGCATCCCCACGACGTTGACTTCATTGAGGCGCACGGCACGGGAACGGCCGTCGGGGATCCTGTTGAAGCGTCGGCCATAGGTACAGTGTATGGCACGGGACGGCATGCTCCATTGCCTATCGGGTCCGTCAAGACCAATCTCGGACATCTCGAAGCGGCTTCAGGCATGGCGGGTCTTGTCAAGGCGGTGCTGGCGCTGCGCCACCATGTCGCTCCTCCCTCGCTGCATTGTTCTGTTCCCAATCCCCATATTGATTTTGCGGCGCTGAACCTCGAACTTGTCACCACACCCAAGGCTCTTGTTCCCGGAAGCGGCAAGCCATTGGTGGCCGGTGTGAATTCCTTTGGCTTCGGCGGGGCCAATGCCCATGTATTGCTCCAGGCATACCCGCGTGCTCAGGGTGTGGAATCCAGATCCCATGGCGATGCCCTGCCTCCCCTGTTCCTGTCCGCCCGTACGGAGCCTGCCCTGCGCGAGATGGCCGGGCGTTATGCCGTGTTTCTGCAGGGTGCTCCGCCGACGGATATGTACGATATCGCGTATTCGGCGGCATGCGGGCGGGACCGCTTGGAGAAGCGATTGGCGCTGGTTGCGCCGTCGCAGGCGGATGCCGTCGCTGAACTCGCGCGGTATGCCCATGGCGAATGCTCTCCTTCGCTCTTGGTTGAAGACGCGTTGCCGGAGAGCGGTTCCGTGGCTTTCGTCTATTCGGGCAATGGCGCCCAGTGGCTTGGCATGGGACGCGCGTTGCTGGAGGGTTCTCCGCGTTTCGCTGGAATTCTTGCGGAAATCGACGAGGGCATTCGTGCCCTTGCGGGTTTCTCCGTCAGGGAAGAATTGCTCGCCGATGAGACGAGCACGCGACTTGACGATACCGTCGTCGCCCAGCCAGCGCTTTTCGCCATCCAGGTGGCGGTTACCGCGCTGTTGGCGGAGTACGGAGTCAGGCCTGCCGCCGTTACCGGGCACAGCGTGGGAGAGGTGGCCGCGGCGTGGGCCTCGGGCGCCCTGACGTTGGACCAGGCCATCAGGGTCATCGTTTTTCGCAGCGCGGCGCAGGGGGCGACACGCGGCACGGGCACTATGGCTGCTGTATCCCTGTCGCGCGAGGCTGCCGCGAAGGTCGTGTCGGAACTGGATGGCGTAGCGGACGTGACCGTGGCGGCCGTCAACAGCCCGCACATGGTGACGTTTTCCGGCAGTCTCGACGGGATGGCCCGTCTGGGCGAGTACCTGAAAACCCGCGAGGTGCGTTTCACCCCGCTGAATCTGGAATATGCCTTTCACAGCCGCCACATGGACGCCGTGCAGGACGGCCTGTTGCGAGATATGCATGATCTGGCTCCAGACTCATGTGCCAATGCCGTTTTCGTTTCATCGGTTGATGGCTGTGCCGTCGACGGAAAGTTGCTGGATGCCCGTTATTGGTGGCGCAACGTGCGCGAGTGCGTGCGTTTCGATGCTGCCGTCACGGAACTTGTGAAATCCGGCTGTCGTATCTTCGTCGAGATAGGACCACATGCCATCCTGCAGAGATATTTGCGGGACATTCTGGTTTCCATGAACGTCAAGGGAAGGGTGCTTTCGGCATTGCGGAAGAATGCGGATGGGGCGGAGCGCATTCATGAAACCGCGCTGCGTGTCCATTTGCTTGCCGATGGAACGATTCCTGGCGCTTTTTTCCGGAAATCCGGCAGGAAAGTCCGTTTGCCCAATTACCCCTGGCAGCATGAGCGGTACTGGCACCGGACGACCAACGAGAGCCTCAGGGCCATCGAACGGCGCAGGGTGCACCCCCTGTTGGGCTGGCTTCAGCCAGGCCAGGAGACGGCGTGGGAAAATGTCCTGGATCCCCAGGTGGTGCCGTGGCTTGGCGATCATGTCGTCGGCGGAGCGGTGGTGTTTCCCGGAACGGCCTATGTCGAAATGGGGCTGGCCGCGGCCCGGCAGTGGCTTGGCACCAGGGCGGGCGTGCTGGAAGACCTGGATATCGTGTCGCCGATGGTTTTCGACGGGCAGCATGCCCGCACCATGCAACTGGCGCTGGACCCCCGCGACGGCGGCTTCCGGATTTGCAGCCGCCAGCGCCTGAGTGACGAGCCGTGGTCGCTCCATGCCGTCGGGCGCGCGCTGGAAGCCGGAGCGGATGAGCGGGCCGAGGCCTTGGCGGGCGTGCCGCCATCCGGAACGGAAATTTCCGCGGAAGCGCACTACCGCATGGCGAAGGCCCTTGGGCTTGACTATGGCCCGGACTTCCGGGGGCTGGAGTGCTCTCGCGTGGAAGAGGGGCGGGTCGAGGGGAGGCTGCGCGCGGATATTCCGGAAGACGTGGGCGGGTATGGCATCCATCCCGCGTTGATGGATGTGTGCGCGCAATCCCTGCTGGGTATTTTTGCCGGAAAGATGCGGCCCGACGACCGGGCGGCGCTGTTGCCTGTCCGGGTCGGGCGTTTCGTCCTGCGGCATGAGGGCAGGGCGCGGACGTTCCGGGGGCGGGTACGCCATGGCACCATGCGCTCCGTGCTGGCCGATTTCGATTTGCTGGATGCGGCCGGTGCGGTCGTGGCGAGCATGCGCGGCTGCCGTTTCCGCGCGGCGCAACTTGCCGTGGACGCCGTGTCGGACGGTGCTTCCTGGCGGATAACGTCGCGTTTGCGGCCTCATCCTTCGGAGGAACGCGCAAGCTTCCTGCCTGCCGTCGAAGAACTTGTCGCCAGCTGCCATGCCGCCGTTGCCGACATGGAACCCCGGCGGCGCACATGGTTCGAAGAAACGTTGCCAATGCTCGAACTGCTCGTGCTGGCGTTTGCCCGTGAGGGCCTGGAGCATCTGGAGCGCAACGCGCCCGGCATCATGTCGTCCCTTGCCGCGACGCCGTCGCGTTACGCCCGCTGGCTGTGCGGATTGCTGGAGAGGGAAGGGCTGCTCCGGCTTCGGGATGGCTGCTGGGAGCTGACGGGGGCGGAACCTCTGCCCGCCGCGCGGAAAATCTGGCGGGAACTGCTGCGCGATGATCCCGCGTGCCTGCCGCAATTGGCGCTTCTGGGCCGCGTGGGCCTGAATTTGCCCCGGTTGCTTTCCGGCCGCATGCCGGGCGGGGATTTTCTGGCCAGCCTGCTTCGTGCATCCGAGCCGGAATCGTTGCACGCGGATCCTGGTTACCTTGGCGTGAACACGGCCATCGCGGGGGTGCTGCGCGACCTGGCGTCTTCCCTGCCCGCAGGGCGCCGTTTGCGCGTGCTGGAAGCCTCTGCCGGCACCAGCGGACTGGCGCGCGAAGCGTGCCGTGTTCTGGCTGAAGACAGGCTGGAATACGTGCTTGCGGCCGCCGATGACAGGCTGATGCAGCGGATGGAGGCGGAGAATCAGGACCTGGCCTGCGTTGCCTGCATACCCCTGGACCGCGCGGAGTGGAAGCTGGGGACCGAAGATTGCCCGGCACGGCATTTCGATGTGGTCATTCTCGGGCATGTGCTGCACCGCGTGCCCAACCCACAGGCCGCGCTGGCCCGGGTGCGAAGCTGGCTGGCGCCCGGCGGGGCGGTGCTGCTGGCGGAACGGTACCCCGACTGGAGCGTGGACTTCCTGGCCGGGCTGGACGAAGGCTGGTGGCACGAGGGCGATGCCGGGACCTGCGATGTTTCGGCGCCGTTTTCTTCATTGCAGGCTCCGGAAGCCTGGCTTCAGGCGCTGCGCGACTGCGGCTTTGCCGATACCGCGCGTTTTACCGAGCCTGCCGCTGGCGATCTGGCTGAAGGCGCGTATTTGCTGCTGGCCCGTTGCGCCCGGGACACGGCGGGCCACGTGGCGGCGACCTGTGCCGAGCGCTGGCTGCTGGTTGCGGATGACGCCTCGCAGGCGGTTGCACGGTCACTGTGCGCCGTGCTGGAAGCGCGGGGGCAGCACGCGGTCGTAGTTCCGTCTCCGCTGCTGGATGGCGTGGAGCCCGACGTGGCACACGTGGTGTTCCTCCTGGGCTGGGAGCGGCCCGTGGAAGACGCCGTGGATGTGCTTTGCCATGTTCAGGGGCACGTGCGGGAATTCATGGGGGGGCGTGCTCATCCCCCCAGGGTGTGGGTTGTGACCAAGGGCGGCGCGCTGGCGTCCGATTTGCCCGAGGACTGGGTGCACAATCCGGCGCAGGCGGCCCTGTGGGGATTCGGGCGCGTGGTCATGAACGAAGCGTCGGCCCTTCGATGCACGCTTGTCGACCTGGGCGGCGGTGCGGACGAGGCGACGACAACCGCGCGGCTTGCCGACGAACTGCTTCTGCCCGACGGCGCAAGCGAAATCGTGCTTTCGGCCACGGGCAGGCGTGCCCTTGTCCTGTCGCGGGATGAAAGGTCCGCCGCGCAGGGAAAGGCAGAACGGTTCCGGCTGGATTTCCGCATGCCCGGGCGATTGCGCAACCTGTTCTGGGTGCCCGCTCCGGAGCCCGCGCTGCCGGCGGACGGGGTTGAAGTGCGCACCAGGGCGGTGGGGCTCAATTTCCGCGATGTCATGTACCTCATGGGATTGCTGCCCGATGAGGCCGTCGAGAAAGGGTTTGCCGGGGCCAGCCTTGGCCTGGAGTTTTCCGGCATCGTTACCCGCGTGGGCGCAGGGGTCGCCGGGGTGCGGCCCGGGGATGCGGTTTTCGGTTTTGGTCCCGCCTGTTTTTCCAGCCACGTGGTCACGAACGAGCATGCCTTGCTGCGTCTTCCCGGCGGCTGGTCGTTCGAGTCGGCCGCCACGGTGCCCACGGTATTCCTGACATCGTATTATGCGCTCCGGCACCTGGCCGACGTGCAGCCGGGCGAGCGGGTGCTCGTCCATGGCGCCGCCGGGGGCGTGGGGATGGCGGCCATACAGTTGGCCCGGCATTTGGGGGCGGAGGTTTTCGCCACGGCCGGAAGCGACGTGAAGCGCGATCTGGTGCGGTTGCTTGGCGCTTCGCACGTTTTCGATTCCCGCGGCGGCACGTTTGCCGACGACATCCTTGCCGTTACCGAAGGGCAGGGCGTGGATGTGGTGCTGAATTCGCTGTCGGGCGAGGCCATTCGGCGCAACCTGCGTGTGCTCAAGCCGTTTGGCCGTTTTCTGGAACTCGGCAAGCGCGACTTTTTCGAGAACACCCGTATCGGCCTTCGCCCGTTCAAGGACAATATCAGCTATTTCGGTATCGATGCCGACCAACTCCTGACTGGCCGCCCCCATCTTGCCGCCCGGCTGCTTGAGGAAGTCATGGCGCTGTTCAGCAGCGGCGTGCTGACGCCGTTGCCCTACACGGCGTTCCCGGCGGAGAGGGTTGTCGAGGCCTTTCGTTGCATGCAGCAGGCCCGTCACATGGGCAAGATCGTGGTCACGCTGGATGACCGGCAACGCGTGCAGCTTCCGGACGTTGCGGCGGAATTGCCGCGCTTTGCCCCGGAGGCCACGTGGCTTGTCACCGGCGGCCTGGGCGGCTTCGGGCTGGAAACGGCCCGTTGGCTGGCCGGGCGGGGAGTCGGCAACCTCGTGCTGGTAAGCCGCCGGGGTCCGGATGCGCCGGGGGCACGGGACGCCATCGCGGAACTGACGGAACGGGGCGTCAACGTACTGGCGCTGGCATGCGACGTAAGCGATGCCGCAGCGCTGGAAAACGCATTGCAACTGGCGGCCCGGAAACTGCCCCCCCTCAGTGGCGTCCTGCACGCGGCCATGGTGCTCGATGACCGGCTTGTCATGAACATGGACGCGGACAGCATCGCCACGGTCTTGCGGCCCAAACTGCTGGGCGCGTGGAACCTGCACAGGCTTACGCGCGCGCTGCCGCTGGAACATTTCGTTCTCTACTCTTCCATAACCACGCTGATCGGCAATCCCGGCCAGGCCAATTATGTTGCCGCCAATGCCGGGCTGGAGGCGCTTGCCAGGTTGCGGCGGCAAATGGGGTTGCCGGCCGTGTGCATTGGCTGGGGGCCCATCGGCGACGCGGGGTATCTGACGCGCAATGTCGCTGTTCGGGACAGCCTGGTCCAGCGCCTGGGGGGGGCGCCGCTTACGGTGGCGCAAGCCATGCTGCATCTGGAGGCGGCTCTTGCCGCCGGAAGCGATGCCGCGGTCGCAACCATGGAGTGGGGCGTGCTGCGGCGTTTTCTGCCCTCGGCGCAGGCCTCTCGTTTCGAGAATATCAACGCAACGTGCAGAGACGGCGCGCAGGACGACTCCCGGAGCGACTTCCAGGCCCTTGCCGCCACGAAAAGCAGGTCGGAACTCCTCGACATGGTGCGCGGGTTGGTCCTGCAGGAAGTGGCGGACATCTTCTCCCTGGGCGTGGACCGTGTCGACCCGGAACGCCCGCTGCACGATGCGGGCATGGATTCCCTGATGGCCGTGGAACTGGCGGTGGGGCTGGAAAAGCGGTTCGGCGTGCAGTTTCCCGTCATGCTGCTCAATGAATCCCCGTCAGCCAGCAAGGTGGCCGAGCGCATTGTAGAGCGGCTCAAGGGAGAGCAGGCGGCGGAGCGGGACGAGGCGGCCATTCTGGTTGACGACATCGTGCGGAAGCACGGCGAGCAACTGAGCATGGAAGATGTGGAGCGAGTGGTCCGCGATACCGGCAAACCGCCCATGACGGCGGCAGGGGAGTAGCCATGGGCGTTTTGCAGCGATCACAGCTTATCGGGCGCATGCTTGAGCGAAAGGCCAGGGCTGCGGCGGCCGCTGCGCCTGCCGGATGGCTCAGCCGGGGGGCAGGCGCCGCACCGGACCATCTCAGCCGTTTCGACAGCCATCCCAAGTACAAGGAAGTGCAATTCCTCATCGCGGCCGCGAAATCATTTGGCTGCGACAGCCCGTTTTTCAGGACGCACGAAGGGCTCGCCACTGCGGTCACCACCATCGGCGAGCGCGAGTACCTCAATTTTTCAAGCTATAACTACCTGGGGTTCAACGGGCACCCGGAAGTGAACGAGGCCGCCAAGGCCGCCATCGCCCGATACGGAACATCCGCCTCCGCAAGCCGCCTCGTGGCGGGCGAACGGCCCGTGCAGCGCGCCCTGGAGGATGCACTGGCCGCGTTCTACGGGGTGGAGGACTGCGTGGTCTTCGTCAGCGGGCATGCCACGAACGTGTTCACCATCTCGACCCTTTTCGGCCCCAGGGACCTCGTCGTCCACGACCGCCTGATCCACAACAGCGTGCTTGAGGGCATCAGGCTTTCCGGGGCGACCCGCCGCGGTTTTCCCCACAACGACGCGGACGCGCTCGATGCCGTCCTTGCCGAAGTCCGCGGCCAGTTCGAGCGGGTGCTTGTCGTCATCGAAGGGCACTACAGCATGGATGGCGACATCCCGCACTTGCCTGCATTCATTGACGTCAAACGTCGGCACAACTGCTTCCTGATGGTCGACGAGGCGCACGCCCTGGGGGTTGTCGGCGAGACCGGGAAAGGTTCGGGCGAGCACCACGGCATTGCCGGCGAGGATGTCGACATCTGGATGGGGACCCTTTCCAAGACCCTGGCGGGATGCGGCGGCTACATCGCCGGCGAGCGCGCGCTGGTCGAGCATCTCAAGTATGCGGCGGCCGGTTTTGTCTACAGCGTCGGCATTGCTCCCCCCCTTGCAGCGGCGTCGCTTGCCGCCCTGCAACTCTTGCGGAAAGAACCGGAGCGCGTCGCGCGCCTGCGGGACAACGGCCACCTGTTTCTGGCGCTGGCAAAGGAGGCGGGACTGGATGTCGGGACGGCCCAGGGGACTGCCATTGTCCCGGTGATAACCGGCAGCTCGCTGAAGGCGGTAAGGCTTTCCGGTGCATTGTTCGAGCAGGGCATCAACGTGCAGCCCGTCATCTATCCCGCAGTGGAGGAGAGGGCGGCGCGCTTGCGGTTCTTCTTGTCCGCCATGCACAGTGAACAGGATATCCGTCTTGCGTGCGAGACGGTAAAAAAGCTGATTTAGCAGGGAAGCCACTCATGAAGTCATATGGCGGGTTCCGTAACGCCTGCAATATATTGTGCGGCGCCATGCTGCTTGTCGCAGTGTCCGGATGCGCGACGGTGTCGTCCTCCGGTCCAAGCCGGGCGCGGGTGGAGAGCAAACAAGATTCCGGACGCATAGAGGGCATCCGGCTGGTGGACGTCAACGATGCGCTGGCGCGAAGGCTGGCAGACAGCAAGAAGCTCGGCCTGTTTGCGGATATCTTTCCCGTGGCGGCGGGCAACAATTATCTTATCGGGCCGGGGGACATCATAGAGATTTCCGTATGGGAGGCGCCGCCCGCCATGCTTTTCAGTTCCGGCGTCACGGACTCGTATGCCGGGGCGATTGCCTCGCGCGCGGTTACGCTGCCCGCCCAGATGGTTGCCCCGGACGGCATGATCACCATGCCGTTTGCCGGCAGGATTGCCGTAGAGGGCCGCACGACCCAGGAAATCGAGGCGGATATCGACAATAGCCTGCAAGGCAAGGCGAACCAGCCGCAGGTGCTGGTGCGCGTGGTCCGGAACAACACGTCCAACGTGACGGTCGTGGGAGAGGTCAACAAAAGCGCGCTGGTGCCGTTGACCCCGAAGGGCGAACGCCTGCTTGACGCGCTGGCCGAGGCGGGTGGGGTAACGCACCCCATAAACCGCATGGCGGTGCAGCTTTCCCGCGAGAACACCACCGCCACCATGCCGCTTGACGCCGTCATCCGCGATCCCAGGCAGAACATTCCGCTCAGGCCTGGTGATGTCATCACGGCGCTGTTCCAGCCGCAAAGTTTCTCCGTGCTGGGGGCCACCGGCAAGAACGAGGAAATTCCCTTCGAGGCCCAGGGCATTTCGCTGGCGCAGGCCCTGGCGCGTTCCGGCGGGCTGAACGACAACCGTGCGGACGCGCGGGGGGTTTTCGTCTTTCGCTTCGAGGATGCGCACCTGCTGGAGCCCGCACCCACCCCGGCGGGGCCGGAGAACGGCGCCGTCCCGGTGGTCTACCAGATCGATCTGCGCGACCCGGCGTCCTTTTTCGTGACCCAGAACTTCCCGGTCCAGAACCGGGACGTCATCTATGTCGCCAACTCCCCGGCGGCGGAATTCGAGAAGTTCCTGCGGCTTGTCATCTCGGTTGCCGTGCCGGCGCTGAACATCAACAACATGCTGCAACGTACCTTGCAGCAGTAGCGGACAAGACCATGCGCAGCCCACTGGCCATCACCGTTTCCGTCTGGCGCGCGATCTTCCTGCGCGAGGCGCTGGATCGCCTTTTCGGCGAGCGGGCGGCGTGGCTTTGGCTGCTTGTTGAGCCGGTGACGCATATTGGTTTTATCTCATTGGTGTGGAGAGTGATCCGCACAAGGGCCATTGGAGGTATCGACATCGCTGTTTGGACCATGGTCGGTATGCTGGCCTTCTTTTTGTTCCGGCGTACCGGAATTCAAGTAATGTACGCTGTCGATGGCAACAAGCCACTGTTTGTTTACCGGCAGGTCAAACCCTTTGATACGGCTATCGTGCGTGGAGGTTTAGAGGCGTTTCTTATGGCGATCATATCCGCGCTTATCATTATCATAGGGGGATTGCTCGGGCACGACGTGGTGCCGGGTGATCCCTTGCTGGTCCTGATGGCTGTCGGCGGTTTGTGGCTGCTCGGCATGGGGTATGGTCTTGTCACCTCTGTGCTGATGGAGCTTGTTCCAGAGCTTGAGCACATCTTTAAGATTTTGATGATGCCTCTGTACCTGCTTTCGGGGGTTATTTGGCCAATATCCTCAGTACCGATGCCGTATCGGGACTATCTGATGGTCAACCCCGTCGCGCATGGGCTTGAGGTGGTGCGGCAGGGCTTTGTTGCCCACTATCATATGGTTCCAGGTGCAAGCTTGAGCTACCTTTATGGGTTCTCCTTGGTTAGCGTTTGTATCGGCTTGTTGCTGTACCGGCGCTATGCGTTGCGATTGGTGATGCGATGATAACAATTGAGGATGTGCACAAGCGGTACAAGACAAACCATGGAATGGGGAAGTGGATTCTTCAGGGCATTAACTTGATGATTCCCCCCGCCACCAACGTTGGCTTGATCGGTATAAACGGCGCAGGAAAATCAACGCTGTTACGTCTGATCGGTGGCGTCGACTTTCCTACGAAAGGCCGAATTGTACGGCAGTGCAGGGTTTCCTGGCCCATGGGGCGTGGAGGGCTTGAGGCGACACTCTCTGGACGGCAAAATGCAAAGTTTGTCTGCAGAGTGCATGGGCATCAGGATGATCTGGCAGACCGCCTCGCGTTCGTTCAGGATTTTTCCGAACTTGGAAATGCCTTTGATGAGCCTGTCAATACGTATTCGTCGGGCATGAAGTCTCGTCTACAGTTCGCATTGTCTTTGGCTTTCGAGTTTGATGTGTACATCTCGGACGAGGTTACTTCGGCCGGCGACGCATCATTCCGCAAGAAAGCAGCCATGGCATTCAAGGACATGGCTGGCCGTGCAGGTCTTATTATGGTTGCGCACAATGAAGCCACACTCAAGCAATTTTGCCAATGCGGTATCTGGCTTACCGAGGGAAAGGCCTACTGGTTCGATCGGATTGATGATGCGTTGAGTGCGTACAAGCACAGCATTGAGCGGTGAATTACGTGGCAAGGTTTGCTGATGTTGAGTGCGCCAGTTTGATGTGGAAATAGTTCAAAACAAGAGGGTCCGGCTATAATGAAGCCATTCCGTTGTTTAATATTTGGGCTATATATAGTAGCGCTGGTGGCAGGCGTATATTGGGCTTTTTGGGCATCTGATCGATTTGTATCCGATGCCAATGTGATCATTCGTAAGACCAATGCAGTGAATGCTCCAACTTTTGACATTTCCATGCTTGCTGCGGGCGTTGCCAATGCTAATCGCCCGGATCAGTTGTTGCTGAGGGAATATCTGTTGTCTGTCGATATCCTTAAAAAACTTGATGCGGCGCTTGATCTGCGCACGCACTATAGTGACAAGAGGCAGGATGTCATTTCAAGGATGTGGTTCCGCGATGCCTCCATGGAGTGGTTTCATCGCCATTATTTGTCGCGGATAAATGTTGTGTATGACGACTACTCCGGTGTCCTGCGCATTCAGGCGCAAGCTTATGATGCCAAGATGGCCCAGGCCATCGCCGAAATGCTTGTGCGTGAAGGCGAGCGCTATATGAACCAGCTTGGTCACGAACTTGCCGAGGCTCAAGCGGGTTTCTTGACGGCCCAAGTGGACTTGGCACAGCAGCGCTTTCAATCGGCAAGGCAGGCACTTCTTGCATTTCAGAACCAAAAGGGATTGGTTTCGCCAAAAGCGACAGCGGCTGGTATTGGTGAAATTGTAGCTAGATTGGAAGGTCAACGTACCCAAATACAAACCCAGTTGGCCTCGTTGCCCATGTCACTGGACAGTAACCATCCGTCTATTGTCATGCTCAAGCAATCGCTTGTAGCCGTGAACCGGCAAATTGCTCAAGAAAAGGCAAAGCTTGCTGCTCCATCAGGGGAAACACTCAACTATGCTGTTGAGGAGTTCGAGCGACTCCAGATGGAAGTAGAATTCACTCAGGACGTGTATAAGACAGCTCTTGTTGCACTGGAAAGGGGGCGGATCGATGCGACGCGGATGCTAGAAAAAGTTTCCGTGCTACAGCATCCAACGCGTCCGGAGTATCCAATGGAGCCGAGAAGGGTTTATAATATGGCTATTCTGCTAGTGTTGACAGTCGTTCTTGTGGGGATGTTGAGGTTGCTTGAGAGTATCCTGTGTGATCATCTCGATTGATGTTAGAAATATATTTGCTCATGCGGAGGCTGGTTGTGCAAAAAAGGGATGATGCGCTGCGGTGGGTATACTATGCGTGCTGCTGATGGTTTTATAAGTCAAAGGGAGGCGCAGGCGGAAGGATTGGCGTCGGCGCCGTTGATTGACGTACGATCGTTGTTCGTAAGAGGTGTGGAGATGGCCGACGACAAAGTGTCTGTTGTTAGGGATGCAGGGGAGGGGACTGGGTGTAAGGCCACGGAAGAACTGGCGACCACCGTTTTAGATCGGGATGCGCTTGCCGCCGAGCTGGCCTGCAGCGTGGCTGAGTTGAAGCGGTTAACTTCAATTCAGCGGGTTCAGGCTCAGATGTTGCCGCTTGAGATGTCCAATTCTTTGAGCTGTCGTCTAGGGCAGGCTGTCTTGGACTGTTGTATTTCTCCTGTAGCGGTGATGAAGTTGCCATATATTTTGTGGAAAATTTGGCGTGATGTCATTAGGCCTTGTCAGCGAAAGGATCATAATAAGGATCTATGTGGCGCAGTAGTAAATGCCTACATTAAGTCTGGGTTTGATGGAGTAGATGCCCTGCTTGTTAGGGGGGGATTTGGACGGACAATGAAAGCTCATGCATTTACTGAGCTGGCGCGGTATCAAATGGCGTGCTGCGATACTGCTAGCGCTGCTCAGTCGGCGCGTCGTGCTTATGAAGTAGACCCCAGGCCGTTTCGGAGAAAGTGGATGGCATTTCGCCTTGCTGATGATGGGGATGTGTTGCAGGCAGATGCACTTTTGGGCTCGCTGCCTACTGAGCTGACGTTTTCACCATCGGAAATGAGTCGGCTTGCTGATATACGTCGCAGGGCTAGAGAGAGAAGGATATCTGTTGCGAACATATGCTGTCTATCTCGGCAGCAATGTGTAGAGCAAGGCTTTGATCCCCTTCTTATGGATGTTGCTGGATATTGCTGCGATGCTAGTATTCTGTCGGATGAGTTCTTAGTCCATGTTTCTCAGTTGGTTCAAAAGAAGATTGGTACTGCAGAGTTTGTAGTGAAAATTAGGTTGCAATTTTCTGATAATTTAGAGCGCTGTGCTGCTGCATTGATCTGTATAGGAAAGTATTATGCCAAGGCAGAAATGTTGGATGCGGCGTTTGTTTTGGCAGAGGCTGCCAAGGATATTCACACAACCAAGGCGGCATTGCGAAATTTTTTTTGGTCTGCTCAACATTCTGGAAATGTTGAAAGCGCATGTGCCGCGATTCATGATATCGAAAAAATGTTAGGCGCTAGGCCTTCTGAAGTAGAGATGAAGAGGATTGACCAATTGAAGCGGTCCGTATCGTATCAATTGGCCTTGCTTGATAGCATTCCTGAGCCAAGAAGACCTGCATTTTCGGCGCAGAAAGATAAAATATGTTATGTGCTGCATAATTCGTTGCCATTTTCGTCTGGCGGGTATGCAACTAGGTCGCATGGAATCGCGGTTGCTCTACAGCGATCAGGAGTGGAAGTGGTAGTTTTGACTCGGCCTGGATTTCCTCTGGATATAAAACCGGAACTCGGACCAACTGACGTGGCTAGCAAAGTGACTATTGATGGAGTGTGTTATGAGAGAATTAGTGACCCAAAGAGGAATGGAATTCCTTTCTATGAATACGTAGAGAAGTCTGCTGATGCAATTGAGGCGCGTCTGCGTATTCATGAGCCGACAGCTGTAATGTCTGCATCGAATTATATTATTGCCTTGCCGACTTTGATTGCGGCTCGACGTGTAGGTATTCCGTTTTTCTACGATGTTCGTGGATTTTGGGAGGTCACGAGATTGTCTCGTGAGAAGGGATATGAGCGGAGTGCTACGTATAAGGTGCAGTCATTGATGGAGGCTCGGGTCGCAAATAGCGCGGAACGGGTATTTACGCTGACCGAAGCTATGCGAGCGGAGTTGATTTCCCGAGGGGTAACGGCGGAGAAGATTGATCTTATGCCCAATGCATGTGATGCGGAGCGCTTCGTGGCTCAAGAGAAAGATAAGGGCTTGGCAGCGCGGTTGGGTATTCCATCTGGTGTTCCTGTAATCGGGTATGTTGGGACATTCGTTGACTATGAAGGTTTGGATGATCTTGCTGCCGCTTGCGGTTTGCTGAAAGAGCAAGGATGTATTTTCCGGTTATTGCTCGTAGGGAGTGAAAACACGTCTGGAGAGGGGCAGGGGGGGGGGATTTCCCATGCCGTGTCGGATATTGCCAGGCAGTATGCGTTTTCAGACTGGCTGATTCTGGCAGGGCGAGTTCCGCATGAGGAAGTGGAACGTTACTATTCTTTGATTGATATTGCTCCCTTTCCACGGAAGCCGCTGCCTGTTTGTGAAATGGTATCGCCGATGAAGCCTCTAGAAGCTTTTGCTATGGAGAAGGCTGTGGTTGTCTCAAGTGTTCGCGCGCTTCAGGAGATGGTCACGCATGAGCATACTGGTCTGGTGTTTAAAAAAGGGAGTGTGCAGGATCTGGCCGATAGTCTGGCACGTCTTGTCGCCGATCCTGCGCTTCGTCAAGCACTTGGTTCGAATGGGCGGAAATTTGTCGAGCATAAAAGGACATGGGAGGCGAGTACACGCGTTGTTGTCTCTTGTCTTCGCGAGCTATCCCCTTACGGAGCATAATTTAGGACGTGTGCGGATGTTTTCGCCTTGTCAGGCCCAGTTGCAGATATTGAAGACGTTTTTTGTGAAAAGGAGGTGAGGTGTGAGTGGCGTTGTTATTGATAGGATAGAGATTGAGTTGGTAGGTTCTACATTATTTTGTAGAACTATCATTTGTGAGGGCGCTGCGTGTGCCTGTTCGTTCGCTTTCTACGTGTATAGAAGCGGAGAGAGAGTGGCGCATACCGGGTATTCTGAGTCGTCAACTTATGAATTTAATACAGATATGATCCCGGGTTATTATCGTGTGGTTGGTTTTGTGAAATTTGACGGTGTTGTCGTGCAGGCCAAATCACCTCTCTTGTTTGCACATCCTGTCGAAATCACATCGGGTTGTCTTCCTGAAAAGGGTTGCGGAATATCATGTATGCTACGTGCAAAGTATTGGAGTTTCCCCGCCTTGTACTTTCCCGGCCAATCGTCCGCACTTTTTGTTATGCTTCCAGGTGCGCTTGATAGAAAGGCAATAACATTGCCTTACTTCAATAGGTGGATGTGGGCGCATCGGGGGCTGTTTCCAGGTAGTGTGCTTTGCGTCGCTGATCCAACATTAGAGCGCAATAGTGCTCTTCGTTTAGGGTGGTTTTTGGGGAGTGAGACTCATGACGCTACTGAGGAACTCGCTTGCCTCATTGCTAACTTTGCCGAATGTAAGGGGGTTGCCAGGGATGAAATCGTTTTTTGGGGGTCTTCCGCAGGAGGGTTCGCGGCGCTTGCTCTTGCTGCCAGTGTAGATGGTTCCTTGGCTGTCGCGATTAACGCTCAGACTGACTGTCTTGCTTATCTGGCATCCCAGCAAGTGGCCTTGGTGCGGCAGGCATGTTTTGGGGACATGTCAGCAGACAGAATTCGTCATGGATTTGCACGAAGAGTTGATATGACATCCCGTTGGAGTGATGTGTGCAACTCGAGGGTGTTTCTTGTTCAGAACGATTTAGATGCTCACCATTACAAGGCCCATTTTATTCCTTTTTGGGCTTCATTGGGCGGTGAGCCTGTTTACGGATTGTCCAGATTCGGAAGACATACGAGTTGGATATATAGCGATAAAGGGGGGCATGGTCCGGAAACGTTTGAGATGGCTCAAAAAATAATTGAAACGCTTGGTATTTCTTCTGAAAGGGACCATGCGGGTTGAATAATTTGTAGCACGTGGCCAGCGTTGGACGTGGAGCATCTCTCGTGCCCAGGCTTGGTGCGGGGCTGAAGAGAGTGGAATATGCAAGCTTGGAGCCGATTGCAATGGCAGATAAATTTCCACTTCTTGGCATTGTTGGGCATGATCTTAAATTTTTGGAAGGGCTATCTGCGCATTTTGCTTTAACAAACGAGGTCATTCAACATTATTGGGATGGGCATAAAAAACATGACATTAAGGAGAGCGAAGACCTGCTAGGGAAGGCGGATATTATTTTTTGTGAATGGTTTCTTGGAAATGCAGTGTGGTATTCGCAGTACAAGCGCCAGGGACAGCGTTTGATTGTCCGCTTTCATTTGCAGGAGTTGGAGACAGAATATCCAAAGCAGGCTAAAATGGATAATATAGACTGTGTGGTGTTTGTTTCGAAGCATACATGCCGAGATGCAATTGATAAATTTGGCTGGGAGAGTTTGCGTGATAGGTTTTTTGTTATTCCAAATGCAATTGATTGTGCGTATTATAATCGCCAAAAAACAGCCCATAGCATATATAATATAGGAATCGTTGGTATCGCTCCCAAACGTAAACGATTGGACTTGGCACTGGATGTGCTGGAAGCATGCCGTTCTCGAGACCAGCGTTTTAAATTGTTCATTAAGGGGAAGTCCCCAACAGAATACACATGGCTTAGAAATAGACCGGCTGAGTTGGAGTATTTTACCGAGCAGTTGGATCGCATTACGTCCAACCCCGTTCTGAGGGAAGGGGTTGTTTTTGATGGCTGGGACGCCAATATGGGGGAGTGGTATCGAAAGATAGGTTTCATCCTGTCGGTTAGCGACTTTGAAGGCACTCATCAGTCTGTAGCCGAGGGGGGGGCTTCAGGCGCATTGCCGATTATGCGCAACTGGGAAGGGGCTGACGAGGTTTATCGTAGCGACTGGATTTATGCAGATACTAACGCCATGGCGACCAAGGTTCTTGAATACTCAAGGAATCCAAGACTGTGGGCGGCGGATTCTGCGGTTTGCGTTCATTATATGAAGTCGAGTTTCGATGTGTCGCTCGTGGCGCGACTCTATGACCAAGTGTTGTACGGCAGCGCAGGAGTGTCAAATATTCGGTAGTGCTGGGTAGTAGCGCCTTTGCATTTGGAACATGGCTGAGTGTCTGGCTATGAGAGAAGCAGGTGCTATTTACCGTTGAACTGTGTGTTGCTTTCGGGGCGATGCAAGCCGCCCGTGGTGCGCAAGAAAAACTGTTCCTAAAATAGCTCTTTCCGTTGCTCATGGACGATGTGTGTAAAAAAATGATAATCATACAGGAATATACAGCATTATGAGTGTCTGCGGTTGTCGCTTTGCCCTGCTCACCGTCGACACCGAGGCCCTGCCCAAGCGGGCTTCCGGTGAGCACGTCAGGCATCTCGTCTGGGGGCAGCACGCCAGAGGCACGGCCGGCATTCGTGAAATGTGCGCCATCGGCGACGAAGTGAACGCCAGGCATGTCTTTTTCGTCGATGTCTGCGGTGCGCATGCCTATCAGGACGAAATCCGCGATGTCGTGCGCTGGCTTGATGTCGCCGGGCAGGACGTACAGTTGCATGCCCACCCGGAGTATCTTCCCGAAGATTTCTGGAAGCCGCACGGCTTCAGGTATCGACCGCGTTTCATGAACCAGTACGGGCCGGAAAAGGCCCTGTTTGTTGTCAGCCACTTCGGCAGGTTTATTTCGGATGTCACGGGCAAACCGCTCAGGGCGTTTCGCGCGGGTTCCTTCCGCTGGAATGCCAGCACGATTCGCGCGTTGAAGGGCGCGGGCATCGCGTTGTCGTTCAACGGCTCGATGAACGCATTTGCCAATGGTTTGAGTACCTATGGCGAACCGACGCCGCATCCCTACCGCTGGTCCAACGGGGTTATCGAGGTTCCGGCAACGGAGCGTCTGTTCAACCCCGTCGTCTGCCGCAACTGGTGGGGGCGCTTGCAATTTCCCGTATCCCACAGGTTCCGTAATCCGCCCTGGCGTATCCTGTGGCCGCACACCCTGGGCAGGGACAGCTCGTTTCTTGTCCTGCTGCTCCATTCCTGGTCGCTGTTGTACTGGGACGAGAACGGCCATGGTGTCTATCGGGACGACAAGCGGCTGGAAGACTACCGGAAGCTGGTCCGGCGCTTGGCGAAGGACTACGATATCATCACGACGGCGGATTTTCTCGACCTGCACGCGCACGGCAAGATCACGACCACGCGCACCGTGGATCTTGCCAGGGCGGAATTGCCGCAGTGAGCGGGCGCACGCCAGCGTGCGGAAGGAAGATGACCTTGGGGCTGTTCAAGAAGGGCGAATGGTTTTTCGCGCTGGACCGGCGCGTGACCACATGGGGCATGGGCTGGCTGTGCGGGCATCTGCCACGGGCCGCAAGGCCGGTCTACGAGCCGGTTGCGGACAGCTTGCTGTATGTGCCGGCCAGTTCGTTGCCGTATCACATTTCGGGGTATGCCACGCGAACCCAGGCATTGCTTTGCGCATTGCGCGATGCGGGGGCCGCCGTCCATGTGCTGACGCGGCCCGGCTACCCCTGGGACAGGAAAGACCGCGTCGACCAGCCGCAAGGGCAGGAGACGATAGTCGCCGGCATCGCCTATGCGCATGCCCGGCAGCCGGCGAACAATCGCCACCTGCTGCAGTTCGCCGTTCAGGCGTCCAGGGTGATCGCCCGGGTGGCCAGGGCCAGGCGGGTGGGCATCATTCATGCGGCCTCGAATCATGCCAATGCCTTGCCGGCCCTGTTGGCCGCCCGCAGCCTGGGCATCCCGTTCCACTATGAAATGCGCGGCCTGTGGGAACTGACGCGCGCCTCGCGCATGCCGTGGTTTGCAAATACCGCGCGCTACAAACTGGGGCTGGAACTGGAAGGGCTGGTGGCCCGGCATGCGGACAGGCTGTTCGTGATTTCCCGCGAACTCGGCAGGTATGCGCGGTCGCATTGGGCCGTGCGGCCGGAGCGCATGGCGCTGCTGCCCAACTGCATCGACCCCGCGGCCGTGCGGCCCGGCCACGCTTTTTCCGGGGGGCAGGCCGACACGATCGGCTATGCGGGGTCGATCATGCCTTACGAAGGCCTCGATACGCTGATCGAGGCGGTGGCGCTGCTGGCGCGGCGGGGCGTGCGGATCCGCCTGAAAATCGTCGGCGAGGGCGAAGCCAGAAAGGAGTTGGAAGAGCAGGTGCGCCGGTTGGGGCAGGGGGGCAGCGTGGAGTTTTCGGGCAGGGTCGAGCCCGCGAAGGCGCTTGAAATCCTGCGTGGCTGCGCCCTTGTCTGTATTCCCCGCAAGCCGTTCAAGGTTTGCGAAATCGTGCCGCCCATCAAACTGGTGGAGGCCCTGGCCCTGGCCAAACCGGTGATCGTGCCGGATTTGCCCGTTTTTCGCGACGAACTCGGCAGCGACCCCGCAGGCTGGTTTTTCACGGCTGGCGATGCCGCCAGCCTTGCCGGGGTCATTGAAGCGGCCTTGCGTCAACCCGCCAGGCTGGTCGAGCTTGGAGGCAAGGCGCGTGACTACGCGTTGTTGCATAGAAACTGGCGGCCGTTTGTGGAAAATGTGGTGCGGCCGCGGAATCAAAGCGAGTGTATCTGGTGATCGGTCGTTTCGTCCGGAAATTCAGCACGACCTTCTACAAATATCCCCAGCCGCCGGTCGTGACCGACCGGCGAGGGGAGTTCGGCAGGTTGAAGGTGGCGCTCATCGCGGACCATCTGACCGAAACCTGCCTGAGCATCGAATGCCAGGTCAGGAACGTCACGCCCGATAATTATCGCGACGTGCTGCGGTCGTGGCGCCCGGACCTCCTGTTCGTGGAGTCGGCGTTCCATGGCTCCAACGGGAGTTGGCGCTACGAACTGGCCAGGCAGCCGCGCTGGTTGCGCTTCACGACGCCCGGAACCATCCGGCGCGTGGTGGAGTGCGCCCGCTCACGGGGCATTCCCACGGTGTTCTGGAACAAGGACGACGCCGCCTTTTTCGAGCACTTCATCGATGTCGCCAGGCACTTCGACCATGTCTTCACGACGGACGTGACGTGTGTCCCGCGCTATCGCGCGGTCGTTCCCGAAAGCACGACGGTCGCCCCCCTGATGATTGCCTACCAGCCCATGTTTCACAGCTTTGATGGTTTCGGCTTTTCGACATCGAGCGCCTGTTTCACCGGAAGCTACTATCGCAAGATATTGAATGAACGCCGCTCCTACCTGGATATGCTCTTTCAGGCGGCGCACGAGGCCCGGGCAAGAATTGATGTTTTCGATCGTAACCATGATCGTTTTTCGCGATATTTCGAATTCCGCTTTCCGAAAATGGACGCGCTCTGCGTGCATCCGCGCGTGCCGTATTGGGAGACGGGAAAGTTGTACAAGGCGCATGTCTTGTCTATCAATGTGAATTCCGTCGTGCATTCCGGGACGATGTGCTCACGAAGGCTGCTTGAGATACTTGCGTGTGGGGGCATTGTCATGACGAATCCAAGTCTGTGTGTAAGCAGATTTTTTGCTCCATACTGCATTATCGTATCCAGTCAGGAGGAAGCAAGGGAGACGTTCGCGCGTATGCGGCACGGTCCGGACAAACAGGATATGCAGCGTGCCGCAGAAGGGGCCAGCTATGTGCGTTCCGCCCATACCTGGGGGCACCGCCTGCGGGATATTTGTGAAATCGTCGATTGCTGAGGGGTATTGATGCCGTTTTTAGCCTTGTTACTGGAGTTCATGTTTTACTTCGTGATTTGTTGCTTTGCGGTTTACGTGCTGCTTGAACTGCGGATGGTCGGGATTTCCAGCCGGGTTGAACGGCGCAAACTTTCGGAGATTGCGCTGCTGCCTGAAAAGGATGAGACTTTTTATCCCAAGGTGGCCGTTCTGCTGCCGGTTTGCAACGAATCCGGGGTCATCGGGCGGCTTGTCGACGCCGTCTGCAGCTTGCAATATCCCAGGGAACAGCTGGAAATAGCGATTCTGGACGATTCGACGGACGCCACCAGCGACATGGCCAGGGCGTTGACAGAGGCGCGCGCGGCCTCGGGCGTGAACATCCGCTACCTGAAGCGGCAATCGCGCCGTTGCGCCAAGGCAGGGAACCTGAGCTACGGCGCTGCGCGGATTGAGGCGGAATTTCTGGCGGTTTTCGATGCGGACTTTGTCCCGCCGCCCGACTTCCTGCTCAAGACCATTCCCTGTTTCAGGGATGCTGGCCTTGGCTTCCTGCAAACCGGCATTGACTACGAGAACCGGAATGCTTCCTTCCTGACGCAGTTCCAGGCGCTGGAAATGGGGCATCAGCAGTTCGTCACCGTGGGCTTGAGCGAGGCGGGCAACATGGCATCCCTCAGCGGCAGTTCCTGTGTCTGGCGCAGGGCCTGCATGGAGGCCCTGGGGGGCTGGAAGGCCGCCACGGCCACGGAAGACGTGGACATCGGGTACAAGGCGCAGCTTGACGACTGGAACTATGCGTACCTGCGGGATGTCGTCTCCATGTCCATATTGCCGGAAACCGTCAGCGCCTTCAGGGTGCAGCGCGAACGTTGGGGGCGGGGGCTCATCCACAGCGCCTTCCGTCACTGCGGCGGCATGTTCAGGAAGAAGATGCCCATGCTCAAGCGCATGCATGCTGTTTCCATGATGTTTTCGTCGCTGTTGCTGGCCTCCATCTATTGCTTGTTCCTGCTGAGCCTGCCGCTTGCCCTTTTTTTCCAGTTCGAGGGCGCAGGGTTCATGGTTGCCGCGTTGGCGTTCTTTGTCCTTGTCGCCGTCTGGGGCGTGGCCAACATCGTCGGCTCCCCCATGGGCAGGGATTTCGCCGTCGGCAAGGGGGTGTTGAAGACGCTTGGGTGTGTGTACATGTACATCGGGCTTTTCTTGCCCATGTCCCTGTACTATTTCGTCGGCGGCATCCGTGCCCTGCTGGGGGTTTACGAGGAATTCAACCGCACTCCGAAATCCTCGGACGAGGCCTGTTCTCCCAAGCCGAAGATCGATGTCTATCTGCGGTATGGCGAGTTTTTTTCTTTTGCGTATTCCATATTGACAACCGCGGCTGTCATCAGCACGGGGAATATCGTGCTGCTGCCCATTTGTCTGACGGCATGCATGGCCTTCGGGATGGTGTTGTACTGGGACATGCGCGACAGGAGGCGGCGTGACAGCGCGGAATGAAACAATTGCGAAGAGTATCCTGATCACAGGCGCAACCGGGGCCATTGGTACGGCATTGGCGGAACTCTATGCCGGCCCGGATGTCGTCCTGTACCTGCACGGCAGGAACATCGCGAAGCTGGAACGCCTTGCCGGGGTGTGCCGACGTGCCGGCGCCATCGTCATGACCCATGCCTGCGATGTCCGCCAGACAGGGACACTGTGCCGCTGGCTGCATGAAAACTGTGCGCCGGGGGGACCGGATCTGGCGATTCTTGCGGCTGGCGTGAACACCAGCATCGGTGTGCACGGCGAACCCGAGCCCCGCGACGAGGCCGAAGCGGTGCTTGACGTGAACATCAAGGGCGCCATTTCCGTCATCACCGCCCTGGTGCCGGGCATGCTAGAGCGCGGCAGCGGGCAGATCGCCGTTTTCAGTTCCCTGGCTGGCTACTTCGGGCTGCCGCTCACCCCCGCGTACAGTGCGAGCAAGGCCGCACTGAAGGCATATGGCGAGTCGCTGCGCGGGTGGCTGGCCCCACGGGGGATACGCGTCAGCGTCATCATGCCCGGCTATGTCAAATCCGCCATGTGTGACGGCATGCCCGGGCCCAAGCCGTTTCTCTGGGCGCCCGAAAAAGCGGCCCGGCATATCCGGCAAGGCCTGGAACGGGACCGGGCGCGCATCAGCTTCCCCTTTCCGCTGAACTGGGGAACATGGTGGCTGGCGGTACTGCCCGCCGCTGTTTCATCCCGCATCGTCCGCAGGCTGGGTTATGGCCGTTGAACCCGCCTTCGCCATGGTGCTGGCGTCCGCGTCCGCCGGGCTGGCGTTGTCGGTGGGCATCGAAAGGCTGCTGACGCCCGTGCCCCGATGGTCCAGGCCCCCGGCGGCCTGGTGCCTTCACTGCGGCGTGTGGCTTTTGGCGTATGGCGCGCTTTTGCTGCCGCTTGGCCGCCCGTGGTTCGCCACGTTCGGGGTTTCGGCTGTTCTGCTGGTGCTGGTGCTGGTGAACAACGCCAAATTCCGCGTGTTGCGCGAGCCGTTTGTGTTGCAGGACTTCGAGTACTTTACGGATGCGATGCGGCACCCGCGTCTGTATATCCCGTTTCTGGGCTGGGGAAGGCTTGCGCTTGCCGTACTTGGAGGCAGCGCGGCGGTGGCGGCCGGATTGTATGGGGATGTGGCGCCGCCGAACCGCTTCGCTTGGGCGGGGCAGTTTGGTGGCATCGCCGTGGCGCTGGGCGTCGCGTTGTTGCTAATCACCGCCGCAAGCCATGCCAGGCCGCCAGTGCGTTGCGATGCCCGGGAGGATGTTGCCGCCTTGGGGTTGCTCGCCAGTTTGTGGCGTTACGCTGGCGAGGGGCGCAATCTCCCGGTCGTCATCTCACCCTTTGTGGTGTTGCGGCCTGGGGGCGCCAGCCCGTTGCCCAATCTTGTGGCCGTGCAAAGCGAGTCTTTTTTCGATCCCCGGCCACTCTTTGCCGGTATTCGACGGGAGGTGCTGGACGAGTTCGATATGCTCAAGGTCGAGGCCGTGACGCATGGCAAACTGACTGTGCCCGCATGGGGCGCCAATACGGTGCGTACAGAGTTCGCTTTTTTGAGCGCGTTGCGGCAGGACTGCTTGGGCGTGCATCGTTTCAACCCGTACCGCACCGTGGTCAGAGGATGGAATGTGCCCACCGTTGCCGGCTTTCTTCGGGGGCTTGGCTACCGCACTATCTCCCTTCATCCTTACTCCGCAAGTTTTTATCTGCGGGACCGGGTCCATCCTCGGCTGGGATTCGACGAATTTCTTGATGTTCGCGCGTTTACTGGCGCAGAGCGTTTCGGGCCCTACGTAAGCGACCTTGCCGTGGCGGACAAGGTCGCGCAAATCCTGGCGGAAAGGACAGCTCCCGTCTTTATCTTCGTAATTACCATGGAGAACCATGGCCCGTTGCATCTGGAAAGGGTCACCGACAAGGATGTTTCCTCACTCTACAGCATACCGCCTCCTGAAGGTTGCGACGAACTTACCGTATATTTGCGCCACTTGAGAAATGCAAACAGAATGATTGCAGCCTTGCGTAATGTTCTGGGTGATTGTCGGTTTCCCGCAAGCCTCTGCTGGTTTGGAGACCACATTCCGATCATGGAGCATGTGTACAGGAATACAATGGAACCTGAAGGTTCCGTTGAATATGTTATTTGGGATAACAGACACGCGGGTGTGCTTTCTCCCATGGTTCGCAATAGTTCCGTGCATCAACTTGCGACGGAATGGCTGCGTGCGGTACATGTCGCCGCATGATGATGTGTACGCACAATGCGGTGCTAACGGGGAAGGAACACGCCTTTTCCATGGACCGTACGGGTATCGGTTGGGGTAAGGGTAGCGCCGCGCCATGGTGGCAAGGTGTCTGTGGCCATGAAGAGGCGCATCGCCCGTATGCAGACGTGTTGGCGGAATCTCCATCTTTTCGGCGGACCTTGGTGCATGGCGCGGAAATGCCGCGCGGCATTTACCCGCCAGCGGGAGCGGATTCGGTGTAAAAGGCTCTCCACCGCGCCGCGCCGTGGTCGTGGCGGTTTGTACCTTGGCAGCGGCAAGCCGTTTTGCGTCAACATATCCAGCATGTTCTTTGAGGCCGGTCTTTCTGACACGGAGGTACACCATGGCTGTCACGCAAGGTTATGAACAACTAGGTCTCTTCTACCTGGGGCGGGAACTGGATATCACGGATGGCGCGGCGGCACGGGCTCCCCTGCTGTTCCGGAACAAGGACCTCACTACGCATGCTGCCATCATAGGCATGACCGGCAGCGGCAAGACAGGCCTTGGCATTGGCCTGATCGAGGAAGCCATTATGGATGACATTCCCTCGATCATCATCGACCCCAAGGGGGACATGGCCAACCTGCTGCTTACCTTTCCCTCGCTGTCCCCCGCGGATTTCCAGCCCTGGGTCGATCCGGTAGAGGCCAGCCGCAAGGGGTTGACCGTCGAGGCCTACGCCGCGCAGGTATCGAAAACCTGGGAGGAGGGACTGTTCGGCTACGGCCAGGCAAAGGAACGCATCGGCATCCTGCGGCGGAAAGCCAGGTTCACCCTCTATACCCCCGGTTCCAGTCTGGGCACGCCGATATCCGTGCTGGGCGATTTCGCGTCACCGCCAGCCGATGTTCTGGCGGAAGGCGATGTCCTGAACGCGTTGGTCGGTTCCACCGTCACCAGCCTGCTGAGCCTCATCGACGTGCACGGAGACCCCTTGCAAAGCCGGGAGCACATCCTGGTCAGTTCGCTGTTCCTGCATCACTGGCGCAAGGGCGAAGGACTGACCATGGAAAGCCTCATCGGCGGTATCGTCAGCCCGCCGTTCGCGCGGATCGGGGTCTTCCCTATGGATGGCTTTTTTCCGCAGAACGATCGCCTGGCACTGGCCATGCGCCTGAACAACATCATTGCCAGCCCTTCCTTCGCCGCGTGGACCCAGGGCCGCCCGCTGGATATCCAGCGCATCCTTTATGACGAGGAGGGGCGTCCGCAAACAGCCATTTTTTCTATCGCCCATCTCTCGGACGCGGAACGGATGTTCTTCGTCACCATGCTGCTCAACCATGTCATCGCTTGGATGCGGCGGCAGCAGGGCACGCCGTCTCTGAAGGCGATTTTGTACATGGACGAAATTTTTGGGTATTTCCCCCCGATAGCCAACCCGCCATCCAAAAGGCCGATGCTCGTCTTGCTCAAACAGGCGAGGGCCTTTGGGCTTGGGGTGGTTCTTTCCACCCAGAACCCGGTGGATCTTGACTACAAGGGATTGGCGAATATCGGCACATGGTTTGTCGGGCGGCTGCAAACCACTCAGGATCAGGAGCGGGTGGCCGGGGGGATTGCCGGGGCAAGCGATGGAAAACTGGAACTCACCCAGGTGAAAGGCCTGCTGGCGCGCTTGAAGGGGCGGCAGTTCTTGCTGACTTCGGCGCACCAGGAAGAGCCGTTGCTGTTCGAGACACGCTGGACCATGTCCTATCTGAAAGGCCCCATCGCGGGCGAAGACATCAAGCGGCTAGCACTTGAAACGCGCGTGACGCCGGACGATGTCGACGCCGCCGTTCCCGTCGTGGCGTCGACGGCGCCCAGTTGGCGTGCCGACGACGCGGGCGGCGCGCCTCCTTTTGTCGCGAACGCCATTGAGCAGCGCTACTATCTCCCCCCCATGGCGAGCGCTGCCCCTGTGTTCGAACCGTGGCTTTCCGCCCGGGCGACGTTGCGTTTTCACGACTCAGGCAGGAACATAGACGAACAGCAGGACATCGCCCTGCGGCTGTATCTCGACGACCGTTTTGTCCGTCCCAATTGGGCGGAGGCGCTGGACATCCCCTTCGCGGAGGATGACTGCCTGCCGCGAGCCCCGACGGGCAGCCGGTTCCATGAGCTTCCGGTGGCCATTACCCGTCTGAAGGACATGAAGTCGTTGCACAAGTCCTTCAGCGACTTTCTTTATCAGTCCCGCCAGTTGGAACTTTACCGCGCAGCATCGCTCAAGATGGAATCCCGCCCCGGCGAATCCGCGAACGATTTCAAGGTGCGTGTGGCGGATGCCCTGCGCGGGCGGAGGGGTGTGGCGCTGGAAGCGTTGCGGCGCAAATACGCTGCGCGCCAGAAAAGCCTGGAGCAGAAACTGCTGGCGGCCCAGGGGCGGCTGGAGCGCGAGCAGGGCGATGTGCAGTCCAGGACCGCCGATGCTTTGATTTCCTTCGGCACCGCGATGATCGACGCCTTTTTCGGACGCAAGACGTTTTCGGCGGGCAATGTTTCGCGGGTGGCTACCGGATTCAGAAGTGCCGGGCGTGTGGCGCGGGAGCGGGATGACGTGCAGCGGGCCGGGGAGGCCCTTGCCCTCGTGCAGCAGGAACTGGCGGAACTTGCGGCTGAAATCGAGGAGAAGGCGCGACAGGTGGCGGAGGTCCATGATGTGGAGTCCTGCCCCATCGAGGCGTTCGCCATCAAGCCCCGGCGTGGCGACATCTTTAACGTCCGCTTGGCCGTGCTGTGGGAGATGGTCCTGCGACCTTTGCCTGGAAAGACACCCTGATCTGCGGAACACGGCAGGCGGTAGGGACAGGCATGGCCGGGGCGGTGGGTGGAAGGCATTGCGTGACGGAGCCTGCCGCGCCTAGCGAGGCGACAGGAGGGCGGGCGGTTATGTTGCGCAGGCGCGGCATCGCTCTGGAAAGCTGTAACGGGTGTCCGAAAACGTGGACTGGGCTGATCGGAACGATGCGGCACGAAGCGAAAAGCAGAAGCCTCATGCCTGGAGAGGGTGGCATGAGGCTTCCTGGGGGGGGGAGTTCGCATTGTCGGTGATGCATCAGGGGGGGTGTGCACCACCTGTGCGAAACTCTTGATTGCCATAGACCATATCGCTGTGCGGAGTGCAACTATTTTATGCATTGCCCGCGTGTTGGATAATTGTCAGATGAGATTGCGCCGTTGGCAATGGAATTGTGTCGGCTCTCTCCGATGCTGTCTTTTGCTGATGGGCGGGGTCCCGGGCCAAACTGGAACAGGCTCCCCAACGGCGGGGAGCCTGTTCACTGGTTACTGCTCGCCATGGGGTTTCCAAGGCCGAACGGCGAGTGCGCGCCGTGTGTCATGTCTACACAATACGCCTGATTTTTCTCTGTCTCCAGTCGTGGCCGGAAGCATCATGGGGAAGTGGGGTGTGCTTCCGGCAGTCAAAGTAGCCTGCAATGCTGCCTGTCATGAGCGGCATCAGGGGCGTGGATGGTTGGCGGTAGGATGTGCCCGGATTCTTCGTAGCTTGCCGTACCGAAAATCACCGGCCACTCTCTGGGGGTGGTCGCCAGCGGACAGGGCGGCGCTGGTGGGCGTGTCGTAACGGAACGGGTGCCGCGAAACTAGAACCAATGTGGCGTTTACAGGGCCTAAAGGTATCTTGTGGAGTCCGTGGGCGGAAAAGAAGGCATCTTGCTGGGAGAACCCAAGTGTAACAAAGGCCCTTTGAAGGCAGTCTGGCAACTGAGGGGGATTTGGCGACTCCATCTGGAGTCCATAAAGTAGTCCGATATGGTGTGGGAGACCATAATTTTTCAGAATATGATGATGTATATGCTCCTGTGCCATCGCTTATGCTGCAGTGCGAAGATATATATGAATAGAGATATATTTCAGTATGGTGCGCTGTGCATTCTTTAAGGGAATAGGCTCCATATTCTAACGTCAGTTTTTTTAGTAATACAACTCAATATGCAGGAGTAATTGTCACAAGAATCCTTGCATGATGCTTTCATGGAATTCGTAACACATAATTTATTCCATATGTTAAAGAGAATATCTCGTGAATCTTCTTCGTACCACAGACATGATTCATAGTTGGCTGATATTTTTTCTGTCTTCTTGCGGCAAATATGTATGATATCGTAGTCGGGTATGTCGGTAATCATCGCAGTGGTGAACATGAAAGCAAGCAGCATGACAAAGAGGGGGCGCGATGCGAAATCCTTCATGATTGAGTACTCGTGAAATTGCACGGTGGGGGAGCGTTTGTAGCTGATAACCGGGCCAACTGTATTGCATGTGACCGTGAAGACACCAGGCGACGAATAGGGGCATTGCCATGGGGCGCTGAAGGCCAAAGAGCCGTCAACGATTTATGGGGCCGCTGGCCAATGCGTTCACAAGGTGGCCTGAGGTGTTCGTTTTTGCGCAGCTGAGCTATGCGGCGGAGTTGGCGGGCTCCCCTCGTGTTTTAAGGGTCCGTTTATTTCGTGTGGAACAACAGTGCTTGGCTTCTTCGAAGAAGTATCTGCTCTTTGTCCTCAACGGGGCAAAGGCGTTGGCTTTCGTTATATGCAGTTGGCAAGGCAGAGCGCGTCTGTGATGGGAAACAAAAATCCCGCAGAAGGCCGAAGGGGGCTGTGAGCACAGACAGGACTATTGGCCCTGGAATGCCTTCACGCAGTGGGAGCAAACAGTTACGTGTTCTGCCGAGTTCTTGAACTCGTGCAGCATGTGGGCCGCCATTTCCCGTTTGCCCAGCATGAAGACATCCAACGGCACCTCATCGCTGCTGACCTTGCCGCAGAGCGAAGTGTTTGAGATGCCAGACAGGTACAGTTCATCGTCATGAACCGCGACGAATATGTGCATCTGGCTGCCGAGACGGGGGCCATAGTGCAGCAAGGTGTATACCGGTGAACGCATTCCAATCTCCCGGAGAGGCTCCATGCCCACATCTGGCCGGAGACCGTCGTCGCCGCTTGGCGGGCTGAGGGGCAGGCGGCTATGGCTTTGCCGACTTGGACCACTTGCGGATGTAGACAAGGTCTATCCCGTCCCCCCACAGGTGGAGTTGGTCATTTTGCAGGGTAATGCGGGCCCCCTGCCTGAGGGCTGCGCCGAATTCCGTTTCGAGGGCGTTCAATTCCGAATCGGCACAGAGCATGCTGCTGAAGATCAGGCCGGTGAGAATCAGGTGATCATTGACCACGTATCCATGCCCAGTGAAGCGATTGCAGATGCTGCCGCTTACCCGGTTGTCGCGGTGGAACGACAGGGTTGGCTGTCTGTTGCCTGATAGTTGGCCGCCGTTGCGGCTGACAAGCTGGAAGTCACTGCGCGCCAGCATGTCCCATGTGTCGTAGGTGGCCTTGGGGGAGGCATCAGGGGCGCGTTCGCACCCGACGTTGGTGAGTGTCAACACGCCGAGCAACAGCAGCAATTGGGGGAGCAGGAGGGCGCGTTGCATGCAGGCTCCGTTTGTTTGAGAGAAGTGGTGGCTTCCGGTTTGGTGTTTTTCTGTTTGCGCGGACGACCGACTTTTGTTGCGGCGATCCATGCATCAAGATCGGCCTGATGAATGCTGATTTTTCTGTGGCGCCGGGTTTGGTAAGCCATCAGCTTGCCGTTCCGGACGGCCTTGTAGATGGCACTCTCGGTGCGGTAGGCACGTTTGGCAGCCTGGTGAACTGTGAGAAACATGTCAGCCTTTCTTTGTCCTGTTGGTTCTCTGGGCAGCGTTGAGTATCTGTACGGTGTAGGTGGCTTGGTGCGGGCAGTGTTGTATCAGGAAGTCGATGCCCTTGGCCGTTATGCCTAGCGTGGACTCGTTGAAGCGCCAGTTGTGCACGGGATCATCGAAGTCATTTCCTTCGAGGTCGCTCTTTTCCAGGTGGCCTTCGTCTTCCAGGGCGATGATGGTCCTGGCGAGAACGGCAGGGGCAGGGTGGAGGGAGAGCAGGCTGCGCCACGTACCACTTGGTGGCGTACGCTTGTAGTACGGTTTGAGGACTGTCAGGATGTCGCAGTATAAACTTGTGTCTTCCATGTATGTGTGCTCCAGTCGTTGACGAGCATACTTTAGTGCGGACATCTGACATTTTTCATACATGGGTGAAAACGCGAAACGTTCCCCTGGTGATTGGAAGGGCGTAAGGGCAAGGCCGGGATTTTTCCCGGCCTTGCCTATCTGTCATGTCCCGTCTCTGGTGGTGCCGTACAGGCTGCGGCGGCTGCGCGGAGTGCGGAGGGGATCGCAGGGGCCGTGCATGCTCTTTGTATTTTCCGCCGCCTGGTGGAATGATGTGGTGTGTCCATTTTGTGCCCCCCCCAAGGGGGGCAAGCTACCGCAAGCCCCAGGAACACGTACTCCAAACGGGCAGCGCCAGACTGTATACCGCGTATCACCTTGACCGATTGCCGGGAGACAGGGTTCTGTCCCTCTGCCGCACAGGCTGTGGGCATCCTCCGCACATTGACGGACAGGGGGCGCGGAGTGTCGCGGCAGGCTGGGTGCATGATTCCAGTTCCATCATGGCATGCGGCATCGGCAGGCCAAGGCCAAGTCGCGGCACAGACGCGGGGATAAGCCCACATCGACTGCACAGCCACGAGAGAAGCCCCATGCAACCGGGGGGAAGGGGCATGGGGCTTCCTGGAGGGGGAGGCACCCGGACGATGCACTGGATCGGGAGGTGTGCAACGTCCACGGAACCACATATTCCTTTGAAGCAGATCATGGCACACAATGCAACGCATTTTTATTGCAAGAAAAATGTCAGGCGTGGTGTGGCAATAAAAAAAAAGCCTGCCTTCCGTTATTCACATGAAAGACAGGTCGCATGGTTTCGTCACTGTGCTGGCAAAGGCTGTTTGCTCAAAGGAACCGGCCCCGTACCGCGCATAATCGGTATGGGGCCGCTCTTTTCTGTACAGGAGTTTCTGCTTGGCCGAGTTTCATGCCCTCTCCCTGTGGAAAAATTATCAGTCCGGGAGGCCGGGTTGTTTTATGTGCGGGAAGCAGCAAAGTCGGGCCGCCTCCTCCAAGTGTGCTCATGGCGGATTATCCTGTAGGTAATATTCTGGATTGAGCGGCCACGACAAAGGAAACAACATGGGAAAACGGCGCACAATCACACGCCGTATGGCCAAAGCAGCCTACCCGTCACTTGCTGTGCCGTTTGCGGTTTTACGCTGGCCGTGGCCTTGGACGTGGCGCACCTGAATCACGATCCAAGCAATGACCCCCCTGACAACCTAGCATATCTTTGCAAGACCCATCACAGAATGTTCGACTGCGGCATGTATCCTGTCGAAATAGTCAAGATGCTGTGGGACCGCTGGTAACCGTGGTATGAAAACGGCGCCAAGCCAGACCATTCTCTCTACATGAAAGATGCGGGGAAAAAGCCGCTCTCACGTGGCGTCGATGCGCAGCAGCCAAAAAAGCCGTAGAGACGCGACGCGCAAGGCATCTCTCCGGCTGATCCGCTTCGGTCTTGTCATTGCTCCAGCCTGCGGGGGAACCTGGAACGGAAGTAGGCCGACGGCTGGCACACGGGCCTATCCCCGCAGGCGCGGGGGGAACGTTCGATCCCAGCCCACGGGAGTACTGGCCGAGGGCCTATCCCCGCAGGCGCGGGGGGAACTGGGGCCCACACCGTCCAGCCCTCGTCGGCCAGGGCCTATCCCCGCAGGCGCGGGGGGAACGCATGGGGTAATCCTCTCCGGTTATTCGGACAGGGCCTATCCCCGCAGGCGCGGGGGGAACGCACGACACGCAGGGCGCGTTCACTGCCGTCTGGGCCTATCCCCGCAGGCGCGGGGGGAACGGCACGAACTGGATACGCAACAAGATTCCGCAGGGCCTATCCCCGCAGGCGCGGGGGGAACTACGCTGGTACATGGCGCGCGCTCCTTCGCGGGGGCCTATCCCCGCAGGCGCGGGGGGAACGGCATCCTGAAGCTTGGCGAACCCCTTTTCCAGGGCCTATCCCCGCAGGCGCGGGGGGAACGTACTGGGCGGTTTCGCGCTGGTGCTCGCCCAGGGCCTATCCCCGCAGGCGCGGGGGGAACATGGCCTCCGCCGCCTGGCGGGCCACGGCCATGGGCCTATCCCCGCAGGCGCGGGGGGAACGTACTGGGCGGTTTCGCGCTGGTGCTCGCCCAGGGCCTATCCCCGCAGGCGCGGGGGGAACACGCACGACGGCGACGAGAATCCGTTCAACGAGGGCCTATCCCCGCAGGCGCGGGGGGAACAAGACCACCGGCGGCACCGTGTCCATGGTCATGGGCCTATCCCCGCAGGCGCGGGGGGAACGGGGCACGGGGAATCTGCATTCGACGTAGGAAGGGCCTATCCCCGCAGGCGCGGGGGGAACTTGACCGGCGTGTACAGGCGCGACAGGACGATGGGCCTATCCCCGCAGGCGCGGGGGGAACCATTACGCTGGACACGCACGGCGAGGCATGGACGGCCTATCCCCGCAGGCGCGGGGGGAACCCTGGCGCGTCCTTTGAAAAGCAGACCGTGGCGGGCCTATCCCCGCAGGCGCGGGGGGAACTGCAGATGTTGCGCATGGTGTCCTCCGTGAGAGGGCCTATCCCCGCAGGCGCGGGGGGAACCCAAGGCCCCCGACCCTAGCCCGGCCTGCACCGGGCCTATCCCCGCAGGCGCGGGGGGAACCTGGAAAGCAGGGAGGCCCTGCGGTATGAGCAGGGCCTATCCCCGCAGGCGCGGGGGGAACCCCTGCAGCACGTGGCGGAACAGGCTGGCCGGGGGCCTATCCCCGCAGGCGCGGGGGGAACCTGCTCCCCGACGCTGGCGGCCCCGCCGGGCAGGGCCTATCCCCGCAGGCGCGGGGGGAACGCGCGGTCCGAGGGCGCACGCATGATGGCGGGGGGCCTATCCCCGCAGGCGCGGGGGGAACAGACGTTCACCACCACGCTGGAGATCGCCGAGGGGCCTATCCCCGCAGGCGCGGGGGGAACGTCCCGTAGCGTCTGCGGCGGGCGGCTGGCCAGGGCCTATCCCCGCAGGCGCGGGGGGAACTTGAGCATCGAAACGCTGCACCTGCTGGCCCAGGGCCTATCCCCGCAGGCGCGGGGGGAACGCGCTGGCCGTGCTGGCGGGCGCGGCGCTGTGGGGCCTATCCCCGCAGGCGCGGGGGGAACGCCGCTATATGGCGAATGACCTGTTAAAGGTGGGGCCTATCCCCGCAGGCGCGGGGGGAACAGCACGCCGGGGGCTGTCCCGGCCACCGCGCAGGGCCTATCCCCGCAGGCGCGGGGGGAACACTGATCAACAGCCGATCGAACCGTGAGGGTAGGGCCTATCCCCGCAGGCGCGGGGGGAACGTAGTCAGACTCGTCATGGCTTTGCTCCTTGCGGGCCTATCCCCGCAGGCGCGGGGGGAACCTGGACGATCTGCTGGACCGCGTGGCGCAATACGGCCTATCCCCGCAGGCGCGGGGGGAACAGGCTCGTACTCCCACCATCCTTTCCTGTTCAGGGCCTATCCCCGCAGGCGCGGGGGGAACAACTGGGACACCGTGCGCGCCTGGTGGGCCGGGGGCCTATCCCCGCAGGCGCGGGGGGAACTCGTCACGGACAAGGCGACCGGCATGACGCGCGGGCCTATCCCCGCAGGCGCGGGGGGAACTTGCGGGCCGCTTCGAGCCGGTCGCGCACCTTGGGCCTATCCCCGCAGGCGCGGGGGGAACGGCAATGGCCTCGTTGCCCCGCAGGCGGCGGCGGGCCTATCCCCGCAGGCGCGGGGGGAACTGCAGCGCCCCGCTTGCGCAAAATGGCATTGAGGGCCTATCCCCGCAGGCGCGGGGGGAACGGCGGCAACGTGGCCAACACGCCCGTCGAGCAGGGCCTATCCCCGCAGGCGCGGGGGGAACGGCCGCGTCATCGAGGCGGAAAAGGGGCTGATGGGCCTATCCCCGCAGGCGCGGGGGGAACTTGTCCCGTTCGTCTGACCCCACCACGGGACTGGGCCTATCCCCGCAGGCGCGGGGGGAACGTTGATCTCGCTCACCCCGCCTCGTGCCCCTCGGGCCTATCCCCGCAGGCGCGGGGGGAACCGTGCTGTCGATTGATGGCGGAAGAGTCTTTGGGGCCTATCCCCGCAGGCGCGGGGGGAACCGGACACCCGCAACCGCAGAAGCGTTTGGAACGGGCCTATCCCCGCAGGCGCGGGGGGAACCTGCGCGACGAGCACGGCGCGGGCCATGATCTGGGCCTATCCCCGCAGGCGCGGGGGGAACCCTTGCTATCTATCTTGCCGTATGTTGTATAACGGAATTGGACTTCAGGGGGTGCCAAGCCGCGGCATTCGACTCAGGATCACACCATCCGCGTCTACAAGCGCACGCGGAGGCTCGCCGAGAACACGAATAGCCTGGCCGGTGTCTTCGCCCCCATCGGCATAAACCATGACGATGGAGGCTCCGTCCACCTCCGCGAACCATCCTGCCAGCACTGTCCACACCCGTTCGCGCACAGCCCGCGAGAGGCGCGGGTGGGTGTATACTCCGGGCGACACCTCTAGAAGGCAAGAGGCCAGAAAGCCCCGGAAGCGATCAGGGACGTTACGAGTCACCACCACGGTCATCGGCATCGAACAACTCCTTGATGCGGTCGATCATGGCCGGGATGGTACCCGTCTTGCGCATGCGGCTGCCGGTCAGTCGTCGCACGTGCCGCTCAAGAGCGATATCTGGTTGTTTGCGCCAGAGTTTTACTGCCTCAAAAGCGCAGGGCAGCGTCAGACTGTCACGGAACAAATCCGCGATATCCAGAACGAATGAGCGAGAGGATTCTTCGTGGATGAAGCCGAGTTGCGCGATGGTTGCGGTTGACGCAACAGCAATCTCGGCAGCCGCCTGGACGGCTGATGCGGCATGGTTCAGTGCCTGGTTCGGTGGGTCGGCTGCTTCCGGGTTCTGTCGATCATAACGGCGCCCGTTCCAGTTCAGTCCGTAGCGCGCGGCGGTCAGCTTGTATGTTTCGCGCATGCGCGCTCCCTCTATGCCCCGCAGTGCGGAAACATCGCGCGTGGGCAAAACCTCCCCCAGCCTCCATGCATACATACGCCGGGCAATCCGTATGCGCTCGTCGGGGTCGGCCCATGCAATGGCCTGCTTTCGTGCAAGACGGCTTTCGTCCGGACCGAACGGCGGCGCGGAATAACACCGCACCCCGTCTTCTCCCACGGCCATCAGCATTGTTCCATGGCGTGCGGCCAGTCGCAGGACGTCGTGTGTCATCGAGCATCCCGGCCCCAGCAGTATGCAGGACACTTGCTGGTAGGGAATGTCGTATTCCCCAGGCTCCAACCCCTCGCAGCCCGCTGTGGCGAAGCGCAGCGTGCCCGCCTGCACGGTAAGTTGCCCCCTGCCAAGCCACAGCAAGCCATGGCGGTCCGCATGCGGGATTCGAGCGGTTTCAAGCCCCAGGCGCCCAAACATTACTACTCCTTGCTTGGCGAGAGCAGCAGCATGCCGTAGCCGAAAGCCCGGTGACGGCCTACACCACGTTCCAGCAGGGCGGCAAACCCTGCTCCGTCTCTGACCGCCAGCGTTCCTTCCAGCACCGTTTCCGGGCGTGTCCTGATGGTGCTGGGTGGGGCACCTCGCTCCTTTCGGCGCATGGGCTGCACCAGGCGAAAGGCCCGCATGGAGGCGGACAGTAGCTCAGCGGCATCGCCTCGGCCCAGTTCGCGGCGCAGCCACGCGGTATATGCGGCTTCCCGGTCGGGCTGTTCCCCGTCTTGGGCGCGTTCCATTGCTGCAAGGTAGACATCCTTCTCAGCGCCGCCCGAAGTTCGAACGATGGGGCAGCAGCTCACGCGGAATCCGAATCGGCTGCCGGAAGGCCAAGCCTGGGGCATGTCCTTGTGCGCCATGTAATCGCCCGGCAGAGCCTCGGACAACAACGGTTGCGCCACTTCGGCCATGTGTTGCGCAAGCAAGTGTTTATCCGCCCGGCCATAGCCCAGTACCGTCAGCAATTCCGGGGCGCTCGCTGAACGACTTGGCTCAAGGACCACGAAAGGCTGTGGGGCCGCCGTTCCGAATGCCTTGCGCAACGCCGCATGCACCAGATAGCCCTGATCCCGGAGTGTCATTCCGGAAAGACGCGCCCATGCATAGAGCCGAACCGGGACTATGGCGAGTTGGATCATGCGTAGTGGCTCGGACATTGTTTGTGTCATGATTGTACCTCCCCCTTGGCGAACACTCCGCATGGATGGACCGGCCCCGAAACCGCGTATCGGGAGCCGGAATGCATATCGTTGCGCCAGTCGCGAAGATCATGGAGCTCCACTATCCTGCCTGCGGCCATGTCCACCGGGCGGCGTGCGCCCGGACCATCAGCGGGCCAGAGCGCGGTGAGCGGAGCGGGGTCGCTTTGTTCCCCTGGTGCGGCGCGTTCAAGAGCGTCGTATGCATCCGGAGCATCGACGACTTCGCCCCGATGCAAGGGGCCGGAAGGAGGGCAACACACCCTGCCCAGAAAGAGCGGACGGAACGGCCTGGCAAAGGCGGCGGCCAAGTCGTCCAGAGTTGGCGATTCGTCCTCCGGAACCAGAGAAAGAACGACGCAGACACGGGAGTCGGCGCGGTAATGGCGTTTGCTTTCGGCGGTCAGGGTGTCACTTTTGAATTGGCTTTTTCTCTTGTCTGGCCCGTATGAGGTGCGCCACATGCTGTCGTTTTTGCCCAGTTGAGTCGTATGGTAGTCTACTAGGCATTTTCCACTCCTATCGAGTCGCGCACCATAAACCAGCCTCGTTTGCAGGCGTTCCAACTTGTAATCGTCAGTAAAACGCAACCCCAGGGCATTGGCTGCAAGTCCCGTGAGCATGGATAGGCCCGGTAATTCCCGAGTACGGCGCAATTCGTCCACGGCTGCGTCGCCAAAGGACATAAGCGGCCCCTCCAGGCGCAGAACGAGGAAGCGCATTACGACCTCCCCGCCGTGGCCACGGCCTGCAACAGGGCCTGCGCCAGTTCAGGCAAGGGCGTGCGCACGGCACCGGGTACCTGAACGCCGGGCAGCCGACTGGCAAGCCAGCGCATCTCGCCGGGTCCGTACATGGCGTCCACATCACCAACGTAGTTGGCCAGAGAAGCGACTGTGCGGCCCATCAGGTCAGGGGTGCCGAGCCGGACGGGATCAAGAAATGCGTTGGCCAGCGTACGGGGCTGCCGCTCGCCCGCCTCTGCCAGCACAAGGGCCGCATAGTCGTAGGGCGCGGTGGAGCCCAGCTTGGCGCCGGGAGTGACCGTAGCCATAAGATGCACGAGGTTAGCCGCAACCTTGCCCGCAAGGGTCCGATCCTGGTCGAGCCAGTCTTCGGGGCGGCATCCGGTCAGGTTGGAAACCAGCAGTGGCACGTCGATTACGGCGTAGGAATAGTACAGGCCGCTGGTCAGTTCTGTTGCACCCAGGTGCCCGCTGCCCCCCGCCTCTCGCGTCAGCAGATCGTCCACGGCGGTGAAGTAGTCGGTTTCCGAGGATTCCTGATGCACGGTAAAGGCATGGGCCACATGCACCGCCGCCGAAACGCGCGCGCCGGGATCACCGCTGATGAACCGACCGAACATGGCGCCGTCCACGCCCGCGCCGCAGGTGATGGCCCGAAAATTATCCTTTTGCGTCTTCAGGTAGTCCTTGGCCAGCGTGGCTGCCTTCTTGGGGTCGCCCCCGGCCTGGGCGCAAATTCCGCGTGCCTCACGCAGGAGAAAGGCGATCTCAGGTTCGCCAAGCACCACAAGTTCGCTGCGGTCCAGCGGACTCTTGGCGTCGTCCTTGCTCTTGCCGTCCTTGTCGTCTGTTCCATCTTTGTCCTTGCCCTCATAGAGGCTTTTGGCAAAGGCGCTCAAGACGGTTTCCGCAACCTTTTCAGGAACGCCATCGCCGACAAGCGGTTCCTGCAAACGCAGCCTGAACAAGGCGCGCGAACGGATCGCCAGCCCTAGCTCCGGGGAAACATTTCGCAGGCTGTGTTCGCCATCGGCCAGCCGCCAATGTCGCTTGAGGCATTGGGAACTGATCCGCGTACGCACGGTACCGCCAAAGGGAATGCGCTTGGCCAGTCCGGAATCGTCCCGGTTAAGCAGGGCTGCGGGGTAGCTGGTCAGGGTCGATATCTGAATGAAGCGGGGAAGGGGCATGATTGTCCTCCTTTGCATTCGCGTTGTCATGGGGGGGTACGAACCGTTCTATTTCTTTCCGTAATAGTCGCGGGCAAGTCGGTGCATGGTGCGGTCTTTGGCGTCATCATTTCCGGGCAGCAACAGCCCGGCCAGAGAAACCCAGTCCACGGAAGTGCCGTTTGAGGCAAGCAGGCGGGCCATCAGTCGTATCTGGTCCTCCAACTGCTCTCCCCGACAGCGCAGTAACCGCAGAAACCTGTGTTCCAGGCTTTTGCTCATGTCCGCCAGCACCGCGCCAAGGGTGCGGTTGGGGGTGTGGATGTTCGGGGCCATGATGGACATGGATTGGAATATGACGGCCCATGCGCGTTCTGCCTGGTCAGTGGCGCGCAGTCCTTCATCCACACGGTCCAGGAGCACGCGCCAGAATCCGGGCGTGGCGACGAGGGACGGACCGCCGCGTCGCAACGCGGCAAGATCGCCTTTGGGAAAGTTCGGGTGGGACAATGTTGCAGCCACGGACGCAACGCTCCGGGCCAGGGGGGATGTTTCCGGGGCCGTAGTCGTTTCGTGCGTCATGACCTGACGTCCTCCTTGATCCTTTTAGGAGCGAGATGTTCGCGAACTGCTCGCTGGAACTGCTCTTCAGCAAGTGCCACCGCGCGTGGCCGCATTGTCAGCGGCACGGGCAAGGCTTGTGTCGCCTCCGTGAAGACGGTCATTGCGAGTGTTCGCAGTCTCTCGCGCCAGGGGGCTTGGACCACCGCATCTTCGCCTTCTTTCAGCAGGGGCAGACATTCCCACAGAGTGGGGAAGAAGTGCAGGTCAACCTCCTGATCCAGGCGCCTGGTCCACGTCTCTGCCCAGGCGGCGGTTTCCGGTTGTTTGAATTCTATGCGTTCGCGCGCGGCTTGCATGAAGCGGAGCAGGGCAGGCTTGAGCACTTTGTTCTGAGCCGTAGAAGCAAGCTCGACCATTGCCTGGCACAGACGCGCCGCGTCCGGCGTTCTGGGCCCGAAGGCGAAGACCTCGGCAGCCTTGGGAATGGGGATGGTACGTTCATGGAAGCCTTCTGTCTTGCCTTGTCCACGAATGAGTATACGGAATCGCACAGCGAGGTCGTGCCCTTCATCGGGCGGGTGGCGCATCTGCAACAACGCAGGTGCGTATTGTTCCTTGTTCGTGTCCGCTGGAAAGAGCACGGCCTGCACTGCGCGATATCCCGGAGTGCGATTGAACGCCGAGTGGTTTGACTTGAGGACAGGCGTCCAGGGGTCGGCCATGTCACCGTTTTGTTCTTTTGCCTGGATACGGAGTACTTGCTCTGTTCCAATACTTTTGGAACTCAATGTCCCATAGGCGTTGTGGTGAAGGCGAATACGACGACAGATTTCGATGAACAGCGGATGCAATTCGCGCAATTCAAGGCTCTTCTTGCCGTCCCAGGGGGCAACCCACAGAAGTTTCAAGCCGTGTACTGGGTCAAAGGGTAATCCGTGCTTCCTGAAGTTGTCCGGATTGTCGAGAACGATTCGAACATCCCGCGCCCATTGCCCGCCAAGGGTTGACCTAGAGAGTATGTGTACCCCCGGTCGAGCTCCGGTGCCGGTGAACATTTTTGATATCCCGTTCCATGTCGGGCCGGAGTATCCTGCCATAGTCTGTAGGCTCAACAGGGCAAACATCCAATGTTCGAGAGTGGCTTTTGACGCCTTGCCGCTTTTTATCTGATGGTTTTTTGTTGAAATTAAGATGTCCAAGTCATCGGGGAAATAGTCAATTTTTGTGGTTTTCCCCCAGGTGTCTTCCGGTACCGGGGGCTGAAGGAAGGCGGGCTTGGCGAGGTCGTCCACCGCAAGGGTCCAGGGGGCATCGTCGGGGTGATCCGGCGTCAGCCGCCGGAGGCGCGCGGCCCATGCTGCTTCCGTATCCGGGCCGGGTAAGTCGGCGCGGCCCGGAGTTGCAAGTGGCAGTTCTTCTCCCTCAAGTGCCATGGCTCCCAGTTGCACCAGAAATGCATGCCAGGGGTGGGCCTGATGCGGTTGCACAGCCGCGAAGCTGCCCACCTCGTCTCGTTGCAGTGCCGCCAGTACGCCCGGCAGGGTCAGGCGCACCGATGTGCCATCGGTGGTGAAAACACTGATTATGGCTTCGGTAAGCAGGTTTCCGGTCATCGTTCCTCCTTGTGCAGGCCATGCCGGTCATAGCGGAATCGGTTGCTGGCGAAATTGAAGCGGAGTGTTTCGTCCCGGGCCTCGATGTTGGTGGGAATTTCATCCGGGGCTGCGCCGGATGCCAGCCAACCGGGAATTTTTACCTGACGCACGGGGTGTCCGAAGGGGCCGGGCTGGGCATCGGAAAACACGGCAAGTCGGTCGTTCAGTCCGAGGCGGGTGAACATCCGCTCTTCCTCGTTTGCCGGTGCGGCGCTATCCGGGCCGAAGTGCTTGTCCCACTCCACGAGGCTGAATATCCCCTGTTGGGTCTGCGCGGTAAGAACCCCCTCAATACGCACGCCGTGAGCCTCCCATTCCGGGGCAAGGGCGTGACAAGCGCGCAGTCTGTCCGGGTGCGTGGCGGATTCCACCAGCAGCCGGTTGTCGTGCGGGATGCACCACGGCTGCGTATCGTGCGCGGCCTTGTGCAACAAGTCGAGAGTCAGCTTGAGGCAGCGCAGGTCGGGGTAGGCACGTTCAATTCCGGCATTGAGCATACGTTGAACTGTGGGGGTGAGAAGGGTGTCTGTTTTACCGCCTTCGGGGGAGATGACGTGACATACGGCCTCCCGGCATTCTGCGGGTCGGGCGTCTTCGTTACGGCTGTGGCGGTGCAGGCGGCCAATGCGCTGCAACAGTACATCCATGGGGCACAAGTCGGTGAAGAGCACATCGAAATCCACGTCCAGAGACTGTTCCAGCGTTTGCGTGGCCACCAGCACGCCGGGGTGGCGGCTGCCCGCTTTGCCGAAACGGTCTTCCACGGTCGTATCCAGCAGCCTTCTGTCCTCAGTTCCGAAGCGTCCGTGGTGCAGCGTGGCGACATCGTTGACCCGGAAGAGCAGATGCCGGGCGTCAGCGAGTTGTTCCTCCACAGCGCGGCAGGTTTCGACCGCCGTCGCTACCTTGTTGCGCACGATGAGCACGCAGGCACCCGCCCTGGCCAGCATGGCCGCCTTGGCCGCGAGTTCGGCATCATTTCCCAGGGGGAGAATTTTGGGGAAAATGCGACGCCCCGCATCTGGTCGAGGCGGACCTGACCTGTCGTCGCTTGCTGTGGGTGTCTTTCGACCGCTCCACAGCGTGGGGTACGGAGCGGCAAGGCATGCGTCGAAGGCAGGAGCGATGTTCGGCCACCTTGCCCCGTGCTCCCAGACATCAAGGTAGTGTTGGCGCGCCGCCCCGCCCAAGGTTGCGGACATGAGCAGTACGTGTCCACCGACTTTTTGCAGGAAGCGCAAAAGGTTGCAGGTGAGCGTGGTCATGTAGGCATCGCTGGCGTGCACCTCGTCCACGACCAGAAGCGAACGCGCCAAGCCAATGGCGCGCAAATGGGCATGTCCCACCCGCATGCCTGCCAGCAGGCACTGGTCAATGGTGCCAACAGCCACAGGGGCGCACAGGTAGCGTTTGGGATGCTCACATGCCCAGCCTCTGTTGGCAGTCGTCCACTCGCCAACTTCATTCCACTGCACGCGAAAATCGGGAAGGCGGTATCCCTCGGCTTTGTCTACGCGCAGGTATCCGGGCACGGCCAGCACGACCGGGGGCGGTGTGTCGTACGTGCGGGCCATGCACGAAACTGCGCGTCCATGTAGTTGTGTGGCCGCAAAGCGCAGTGGGCAGGCGAAGTAAAGAGAATCGACCAAGCCCGCGTGAAAGAGACGGCTGAAGAGGCGGAATGCCGCTTCGGTCTTGCCTGAGCCGGTCTCGGCTTCAAGGATGGTAAGACTGCCCTCGTGGAGCAGGGGAATATCTTCGATATCCCGCTGCATCCCGCGCGGGGGGAACGGGAACTGTCGCTCAAAAGCCGGAAGGTGTTGAGCCTGCAAGGCAGAGACGTCCAGCCCGGTGTCGCGCAGGGCTCTGGCGGCAGCCTGCCGGGCGTATGGCATGGGATCGTTATCCGGGCCGGGGCGGCCACCGTGACCGCAATACGGAAAGAAGCGCGTGTCTGATCCAAGCCAGTCGGCCAGCATCACCAGTCCGGCAAAGAGGTGCGTCAGGCTTGGTGTATCGGGCAAGGGCGGCGTGTCTGGCGCAAAGGCCTTGGGAAACCAGCCAGGGAGGGCGTTGGCTAGAGCAGTGATGCCATCGAAAGCGCCCCCGTGGGCAGTCGTCCACTGCTGTTCCCAACCGTCCGAAGCGCTTTGCCTGCTGAACACGAAGCCGCGTGGGGTGCCGTGGTGCGAAAATGCGGCGTCGAGCAGCCGCCCCACGGTCATGCCGCCCGACGTGTCCCACTGCGTGAGCCACGGCATGAGGGCTGACAGCCTGGTTACGGCCTTCTCAAGGCGGAACAGGCCGTTCAACACCTCGATGTGCCCGCATCCTTTGCCTAGCTGTCGGATTTTGGTCTGGAAACAGGGCGCATACTTGCCAAGATCGTGCAATGTCGCAATGGCCGCCAGTCGTTGGATTTGTCCGGAGCACAGCGGTTGTTGAGCCCCCTGCGCCAGGCGGTTGCCCAAGGTCGTTGCGGTAAGGATGCACTCGGCAACGGCACTGACATCAGCACAGTGAGCGAGAAGAGGGTGGTAAATTGATTCTTCGCCCGAATTCGTATGCTTTGCAACGTGTAGCGATGGATGCGCAATACTCATGCCTTTGTCCCTCTTTTAAAAGCTGACAATATTTATCTAGGCCGACCTGTAACAGGAAAACCCAGACATGAGAAAGCGCGAAGGACACGTATTTTCGAGTTTGACGCCTTGGCGATATCTGTTTCAAAAGCAGTCTTCGCGGCAGTATGTATTCACAGAAACTGTCTGAAAATTTAGTAGTCTTCATGAGGCGGCGAGCCGATGTATTGCCGCTCTTGGTTCATGGCTATAGTTTTTCGGCAGCGTTTCATGGAAGAGGTGAGTGCTCCGGTGTGCGCTCACACTTTGATATAGCCTGATTGTGGTGCTGTATCCTCAAACAGCGTCTGCCGCAGTGACCATACCCCATCCTTGTGATCGAACACAGCCTTAGCGACTGTTGATCGTTTGAGATTTTCCGCATGCGGGGCAACGATAGCGGCGCCGCCCGGCAGTAAAGCCGTGCCGACGCATTTTGCTCCCGCATTTTTGACAGTCCGGATACGTAGCGGTCCTGATGTTTCGCGAGCCCTTGGGGCGTCCGCCAGACCTCCGCCCTTCCTCGGCGACCTTCGCGGCAAGGTCGATGTCGAAGATGTAGACGCCGTTTTGTTTGCCACTGGGCGTGAGCGTGCCTCGGTTGATACGGTTGGCGATGGCCCGGGGGCTGATGCCCACCATGGCGGCAAGTTCGCGGATGGTCACCGTTTCCCCAGACGGTTTTTCACTCATGCTCCCTCCTGTCGGGCGAATGATGCGTGTTGGTTAAAGGGTGGGCTACAGGGCCGGTTGTGGGCGTGGCGATGGTAATCGTACGGATAATCTTGCAATTTTCTGTCTTTGTAGAGACGGTGAGTTCGGTGGTGCGCAAATGCCCAGGGCCCGGAGCATCCGGGCGCCATGTCGTCGGCTGTTTGTCCGGGATTACATGCGGGCATGGGCAATGGAGGTGGAGAATTGCCCGCACTCGTCCGGCCAACAGCATGCCGTTGCGGGATGCTGGTGCGGAAGCTTGGCTACCGCCGTAGTGGGTGTTGTTGCCCCTCGCGGGGTGTGGACACCTAGGCCCGCGCGCGTTCTGGGCCATTGCCACTGGGGGCGGTCAATGGGGCACCTGCTTCCTGAACCGAGCGGTCTCCTGCTCCGCATCATGAAAAGGCGCGTTGGTAGGGGCAAGGGGGCCGGTACTGTTCGCTTGGAACAAAGCCAGTATCTCCAGTTGACAAGTACAGCGGGGTAACGAGCGCCTCTACGGTTGTGCTGGCCTTGGCCATTTGCGCATGTAGACAAGGTCGAGTTCATCACCTTGCAGGTGGAGTTCATCATTCTCAAGAGTGATGCGAACGCCTTTCGTGATGGCTGTGCGGAATGCGCTTTCCAACGCGTCGAGTTCTGGATCTGCGCAGGACACGTTGATGAGAAGCAGGGGCGTGATGGTGAGTTGGTTGTTTTCGAAATGCCCAAGGCCGGTGAAACGGTTGCAAATGCTGCCGCTCACTTTGTTATTGCTGTGGAACGACAGTGTGGGCGGTTTATTGCTCCAAAACGCAGTGCCGTTATAGCTGGAAAGCAGAAAATCGCTGCGCGCCAACTGGCTCCAGGACAACGCCGCCGCGCTGGGCGGGGTTTCCGTTGAGCGATCGCACCCGGCTGTGACGAGCATGAGCATGCCAACGGACACTACGTAACATAGAAAAATATCTTTCATGGCGACTCCAGAGCGCTGAGGATGTTGGGACAGTTTTGTCCTATGCCGAGATTTTCTTGCGTGATCGGGTCGTCCGGGTGGTAGCAGCCCAGGCCTCAAGATCGGCGGGGTCGATAAGTACTTTTTTGGCGTTTGAGGGGTGAGCTTTTAGCCTGCCTTGGGAGATTGCCGAGTAGACAGCTGCGGCAGAGCGTCCCGAGCGCTCGACCGCTTGCTGGACAGTGAGGAGCATGACTGTTCTTCCTTTTCTTCTGCATGGGACATGGGGGTAGGCTCGGCGGCTGTGATTTTCGTGGCGCCGAGGACTGATTGACCTATGCGGTCTGGTATCGTTTCAGTGAAGGGCGTGCGGGGAAAAGGGAACTTCCTTCAGTGCGACAGGCGGGAACCAAATGAGAGGGCCGGAGAAATCCCGCCCCTCTCAATGCGTGTCCGCGCATCGCTATGAGCCTTTGGGCAAGCTTGCGAAGCGCTTGGCGTATTCAGGCCCAGCAGAATTCCCGGTACCCAGGGCTTGAGAGGGGACCGTGGAGGCTCCTCTGCGGTGGATCAGTCCCGTGCCGCAGCGTTCGTGTCACTCCTTTTCCCGTGGCTGGGCCTCGATATGTCTAAGCGCATCACGTATAGTTGTGTATATGAGCGCTGGGGCAGGGCTAAGCGCATTCTCGGGGTGGTCATGGGCGTACCGCTCAACTATGCCCAAGCATTGTGCATACGTAACTTGGTTTTTTTGTCTGTTTTCAAAAAACAGGTCTGTATATTTATGGTTGGCGGAAGTATTCTCCGCGATGGAGTTTACCACTGAGTTCGCCACATCAAGCCCATTAAGGACACCGGCAAGATAGTACAGCCTGTTGTCTTCCGGCAGGGCTAACCACCATTGGACGGTTCCGACTATCTTGTCTTCACCGTACATGAGCGACGGCATTCCGAGCATGGCTAGAATTACGGCAACTCCGAAAAGTTTCTGCATACCGGCTCCCGCAGTTCGCTAATTTGCCCCGGTTGGCGGGGCTTCCTGTGGGCTAGAGTATCCGCTAGCGCTGACATTTTTCTTTCCGGGCGACAGGTTTTGGCAGAGGGGCAACGAGAAGGACGGTCTTCCCGTGGACGGCGCAGCTGAGATGTCGCATGTCCCTGGATAGGTTGTACGCCGCAGGGATGTCGGGGGGGCTCACACCAAGCCAAGCGGTGCGAAGCCGGAGGGCGCGGACGGCTTTGGACTGCGTCGGCTGGGGGGATAGTGCTGAAAGGAGCGGAGACAGGGAAACGTCAGAACTCGTGGTTGTGCTTGTACGCCCCGATATGTATTTTGAGATTGATGGTGCCGGGCGGTTCCGCCTGGCTAGGCAGCCCCACGGTCGGCAAGCGTGGAGCAAGAAGGCCCCGTTGGGGGCCTTCTCCTTTCTGGGCGTTGCACCAGGAGCTTGACGTCGTCGCCGGTATGGCAACCTGTGGAAATTGCACCAAGCAGGAAAAATACGGTCTTTCCATCACCGGGTGGGCGAGTCGGTGGGGTCAGTTTTCGACGACCTCAGCACCAAAGAACAGGGGCAATCCCTTGGGCCAACCACCCCAATAGACAACCTTGCCGCGTCGTATTTCGGCGGCCTCGGGAACGATGTAGGCATCCGTGATGCCCAAGTCCAGCAACACTTGGTGCTGCTGGCTTGCCTCGTACTCCGGGTTTACCGCCGCGATCAACGTGAACATACAACTCGTCACGTTCGGAGTTACGATGCCGCCTTCGCCGGTATCCGCCACCATCATGATTTCGTGTACCCGACCGTTTCTGGAATCCGCCGTGACAACCAATGTAATCGCATCGGTAAGTGAAGCCGAGCCAATAATCGTCTCTTCTCCATCTTCAATATCCAAGGCAGGCAGAGCGAGGCCGAGTTTCAGTTTCTGGGCGGCCCGGTTGAATATCTTGTGGAAATCTCCGATTTTCATGTCGAGCGCCGGAAGAGAGGTTTGCGCTGTGGCGGGATCCTCAGGAACCGCAAGTAGTACGTCGTCAGGCCGTGGCTGAGCAGAAAGCTGTTTGGCGAAACAGGCTTGCGACTGTGTCGAAGCAGATAGAAACGCGGCAGCGCACGCCAAGAGCGTGACAAAAAACAACCCGAATATTATGCGCATGGGCATAGTCCTCCTCATGGCGAGGTGTTTGCCTCTTTGTGTACCTTCATGACTGACAAATATCTCACTTCGGGGTGATCGCGATGAGGGGTGGCGGTTCGGAGGGGGGGCGATCATGAGGGCGCCTGTGGAGGAGATGCGGGGCGCATGGTCAACTCCGTCGCGTGTATCCGGTCAGTGCTCTTGGCTTTCCGGGGCAGGGCAGGGGGGGGGCGAGGGTACGGAGAACGCACCTTTCGTGACGGAGGGGTGGTCGGAGCGGTCAGGAGACAGGAAAAAGTCAGGCCCGTTGTGTAATTGTAAAACATGGCGGTGTATACGCGCCGTCTGGTGATGGTTCCCTCCGTTGGCGGAAAGCCCCCTTTCGGGGGCTTTCCCTGTGTATGGCCTCAGCCGACTGGGGGGGGCGAAGTGGCAGAAGCAAAAAAACGCCTGCATAGCGGGTGGGTTTTTGCTGTCTCCCTTGCGCCCGGAGAGTTGCCGCATTGTAGTCCAGGACAATTATAACGCGATAAAAGCCCGACCACATCGCCAATTCGGTACGACCGGGCCGGAGAGGAACAGGTGGACAGGCCGTTCCCATACTGACCCAGCGTCGCCTGCCAAGCTACGGCTACCGCGCGCTGTCGCCGTCGGTTCCGCTGCTCCATGCACTCATCAGATACTTGGCAACTTACCAGATGTAATGGCGCGGCACCATCCGGGGGATAAAAAATTTCTGCCAATACAGGGCGTTGCCCAAGGGGGGCAACGCTGTGCCGACCTTGCAGCCGCCAAGCGTATATTCATCAGACTGAACTGACTGTAATCACGGCGAAGCGGGACACAACCGTCCACGTACATGATGCCGCATGTCGCCATGAACAACTCCACGCGGCATAGGGAGGAGATGAAGACATTCATCTTTCTTGGCAGAGCATGTGCGTCGGCTATATTCTTACATTTCTCTTGCATGTAAAACTGTTGCGTTTTGCATGAAGATGTGGCTTATGGAGGGGGAGTGTCTCGCTCTGGCGATGCAGCCCCCGATCCAAGGCATCGCCTGTAGCGCAACTCCCCCCCCCCAGGAATCCCCATACCATCTCCTTTGGTATGGGGATTCCACTTTTGTTCCGGTGTCCATGCTTGAGGTCGGATTCGAGTCGTTATTGCCTGGGGCTACTGGCAGGCGGGTCGCATTCCAGAGATGCCAGAATGTTGCACGTCAAGGCAACGGCCAGTCGTGCCGGAAGGTCAAGGTACAGCGTGGCGCCGTTGATGATGAAGCCGAGGCGAACCCGGTCGCCGGACAGGGCATGGGCCTTGATGCCGCTGACTTCGAGTCCGAAGCTTTCCATTTCTTGCGAGAGGCTGGTCACGCTTGGGACCTGCCCCTGCCGGGCGGTTGTCTGGTCGGATTGCTGCCAGTGCCGCAGCAGCGTGGCGGCAAGTTGGGGCACCTGGGACGTGGGCAGGGCCATCCTGGCATACTCTCCAGAATCGCTGGCCTCCAGCAGGGTTGCCGCGCCATCGTCCATGAAGGACAGATACAGTTCTTCGATGACGGTGGCCTTGCTTGCGGCGGCAAGCTCACGAAAGGCCTTGTTCGCGGTATCGTTCATATGCGCTCCTGAGTGAGGGGTATCGCCCACGACTACCGCAAGGCACCTGACTGCATTCTTACGTTGGCAGAATTGTATCCTCGCCACCGTTAGTATTGGCGGGTTGGTGGGAATGCGCAGTACCGCTGCTCCGGGCATCTTCCACTGTCCGAACCGCCCCGTCGATACGGCGCAGTGTCCTCGCTGCCTAGTCAGGCGTCACGCCCCGGCTAGGCTTCCGGCATCCAGTCGGCTGCCAGCGCACATGCGTATGCTCCCCCCCCCCCCCCCGGAATCGTAAGGGGGGGATGCCCGGATGGTCTCCAGTCCGGCGGGCGTCAGTATCAGGCCATCATGAGTTGGGTGTCATTCCGGGCGCCGTCACGAATTGCCTGTTCCGACTCCCGGCGGGAAATGCGGCGATGGGAGCGTGCGCCTTGAAGGCCAGGTCCCGTATTATACAGGGCATCGCAAATTTCCTCGACAGTGGCGTCGGATGGGATGTGTGTGTTCGTGCGGGAAAGCACCTTGTTGGCGTACGCCGCGAATCCGTCGCGCCCCCGAAACTGCGTGACCGTTGCGCGGTGCATGCCTTGGTCGGTGAGCGTGGTGAGGATGTAGATGGACTTGGCCATTGCGCGTTCCTTGTGTGTGACCCGACTGCAGAGAGGGGCTGTACTTTGATCATTGCGCCCACAGGAATAGCCAGCGGGCGCATGGCCCAATCCGTCAGGCATGGGGGTGAGATGAGGATGCCGGTGGTACGGCTTGCTTGCGTATCCGGTGCCGCCGGGGCTAGTTCCGCTGCTGTGCCTGAACGGCTTCGCGCACATTCGCCTCAACGGTCACGGCAACCCTGCACGCAATCAACAGCGTTCGATTTGTTCGCGACGCGAACAGCTCTCTATCCATCGCATCCAGCGTAACCGAGTAAATGCGTTCCGGCATGCGCACATCCACCACTTCGTCATTGCCAACTTGGCGGCTGGTGATAGTGATCCTGTTCATCAGTCCTCCTGTTTCATCAGGTGGCAGTCGTCCAGGTAAAGCGTGCTATGCAATATGTATGTCTTTATCCGTCCAATTACATTTACTTTATTCCCATGTATTAGTCGTGCAGTGTTGTCGCGTTCGCTGGTGTCAAACTCCATTATTATGGCCTGGAGCCCTTCATGCCCCACAGCGAAAGATATTCTCGGATTTCCATTCGGCGCTCTGTCTGTTGCGTATACCGTTCCGGAGATGGTGACATACTTGCCCTGGTACTGCGTCTTTGCCGCAACTTCATTCGTCTGGTATTCTTTCCACAGGGTGGCGGCGGACTTTCTTCCCCCAACAGCACTCTGGCTGTCTTGATGTCTTGTGGCTGTTGGCGCGGTCAGTCCTTCTGGCGCGCCACTTATCTGATCTGGTGCATTTTGCCGGGCAGGAGGGAGTGGCGCTGCCTTCATGAGAAGACCAAGCACAATCAGGCTGATAAAGATCCAGCATAACGCCTTCAGGATATCCGTCACGAGAGGCCTCCGGGGTTGCCTTGATGTTGTCTCCCTCTTTGTCTCATTGCACCCTTCGTAAAACAATGTGGCTGACAATTCTCTTGCCAGACGTGCAAGAGCGCCGGGCAGGACGTGTCGGAGTGCCTGCTCGGAATCGAGGCGACAGGTTCAGGCCGTCAGGTTTTATACGATCACTTCAGCTCGGCAGGGTGGGGCGGGCTGTTATGGCGTTTTTACATCCCGGAGGCATGCAACGCGAAAACGTTTTTTCATCCCATTGATCACTTGAGTCACTGTCGATGGAGGTGTAAAAAATTCTTCCTACAGATAGGAACATTGTTGGTGGCAAAGTATTTGGCGCTATTGGTGCAAGAACGCTTTTCGTAACCGACATTGAGTCCCCCCCATGACCTCGTCAGTCGTCGGAATGCGCGGCGATTTCAGGTGCAATTTCTCCTTGACGGTGGCCTGTAGCTGGCTTGGTTGCGCAATCCAGCACCAGTCTGGTGGATGCTGAGCAACTGTGTCGCATGTCTTGGGCACTGGCCTTGGGCGTCTCCTCCATGGCTTTTTTGGGTTCAGGCGGCCCAGGCGCTGTCTTGACCAAACTCGCTTTCATCATTGTGGCCCCCCCCTGTTTTTGGTCTGACCCCCGTCAAGTAGACAGTGAAAAAAGCCCCCTGGGGGCATCATTCAGGCGGCCAGCTTTTCCCTGTATTCCGCAGGGGAAAGTTGGCCAAGCCTCTTTTGGAAACGTTCCGCATTGTAGAAGCGGATGTACTCTTCTACCAAGATCATAGTCTCGGCAGCAGGTAGGACATTTTGGGTAGCAAATATTGCGGTTTTCAAGTGCGAGAAAAATGACTCAACGACAGCGTTGTCAAGGCAGTTGCCTTTTCTGGAATGGCTGCCGCGTAAGTTCATTTCCGTAAGCCTGTCCGCGTATGTCTTGTGCGTATATTGAAACCCTTGGTCAGAGTGTAGAATAGCCTTGTCCTCGTGCCTGGGAAGGGCACGCAGAGTGGCAAAGACGAGATCAAGATTGTTCTGATTTGACATGTTGTGGGAAATGATTTCGTTATTGTGCAGGTCTTGGATGACTGACAAATACATAAATCCACTCTTGACGGGGATATATGTAATGTCTGTCACGAGCTTTCTGCCAGGCTGCATGCTTGAAAAATCCCGCTTCAGCAGGTTCGGAAAAAGACTGCTCACCACCCTTCCAAATAATTTCCGTTTCTTGCGAATGGTGGATTGAGTGCCAAGTTTACGCATCAGTCGGTACACGCGCTTGTGATTCACAAGCAATCCTTCTCGATTGAGCGCAACGGACATCCTGAGATATCCATAATACGGACGAATCGAGTGAATTGCTGTGATATGCATCTCGACAGTGCAGTTCTCACGATGTTGAAAGGATGTGATCTTCCACTTGTAAAATCCAGACCTGGATATTCCTGCATGCTTCAGAAGAACTGCGAGTGGGTAACGACTCCGCAGTTCGTCGACTATCAAGAAATTCCACCCTTTTTGTGCGCTCCCCATTCGTGGCCGAACCGAGAGCGATACAACTTTTTTACGAATTCAAGCTCCGCCTTGACGTATTTGAGCTCCTCTTCAGCGGAAGCAAACTTTGTACGCGGTCGACCGCAGCGCTCTCCTTGCCTGCCTCGGCCATCTTCAAGAGATTCACCACGCTGGAATTTTGCAACCCAAGTGCGCAATGTCTTCTTGTCCTTCAATCCCAATTCATTGGTTAACTGCTGGTAGCCCTTATTGCCCTCAAGATAGAGCTTGACCGCAGCCTCCTTAAATTCCTTGCTATACGTCATAAAGTTCCGCTGTGACATAACCCCCCCCCATCAGGTTGCAACGTCATTCCCTAGTGGGGGGGGCGAACGTAACTCAACGTTTCAGAATGGTTTGGGAAATATTCTCGCTCCCCATTCTCTTGCACGTAACGGCGCATAGCCTTTCGTCTTCGTCTTGGCCAGGTAGCTGGCCCACTCCACGCATCTCTCGATATCCCGCTCGTAGCTCTGATCATGACGATTCATATGGATGAAATCCGGGTGGTGGCTGCCGTTTCTGGCGGTGTCACATCGTTGCAGTAATCCTTCCTGTTTTATCCCAAGGGCTTTTTGCCAGAGGTGTTCAGCCTTTTCAGTGTGGTTCCAACTGTGGCATGTGAGGTTGCCATTTAGGAGGAGCATCACGTGGTAATGTTGGTGTTTTTCTCTGGATTGTTCACGTACCCAGACGTACTGGAAGGCGATGTCCTTGCGACGCAGGTGTTGTCCGAAGCTATTGAAAAAGATGGTGAGTGGGTTTTTTGTGGTAGGGCATGCATACCACCTAGGGAGGCGTAAATCGAATCGGATGAAGAGTACTCTGCTGAAGCGTTGGGTCATGTGCTCAATGCGGTCGATGATGGCATCAAGGATGTCGGTGCGACATGGCATGGTTGGGTACGCTTGTATCTGGTAATTTCTGTAGATGTTTTCTTCGATGTGCATGATGTTCTTTCCTGTTGTGACTGGTTGTTGCTCGAAAAATAAGCCAGCACTTGTGTGTACTGGCTTGGGAAAGGGTGATATATAGCATTGATTTTATTATGTTTCGTTTTGTTATTGTTCGTTATGTTGTATTGTGCGTAGCTTTGGAGGGCAACTTGTTTTTAGGTGGGAGTAGGTTGTGTTATTGAAGTTTGTTTGTTGGTTTGTTATGTTTTGATTGCTTGTCAGTCTACTGGTTTGATTTTATATTTTTGATTGATTTGATATTACTATTTTAGCATGTGTTGATTGGTTGTGTATTTTGTGTCTTTTTTTGTGTTCAAATGTGATGTTCTTGAACTGTTGCGCATAATATTATGTCATACTTATTTCGACAGTGTGCACAGAAATAGTATTTACTTGACACTGCCGTGCTTAGCGTACCCCACCACACACGCCGGTCAGCCGATAACTATTTTGGGTTTGCTACTCGTCCGGTGCCGGAAGCGCTCTCCTTGACTTCGGGCTAAGCTCTAGCTAAGGCTGAATAGGAAAGGAGTGGCATATGGAGGTGGCTATGAATATCGTCCCCATGCACCAGGCCAAGAGCTCTCTGTCGCAGCTGGTAAAACGTGCGGCAGGTGGTGAAACCATTTTCATCGGCAGCTATGGTCGAGCAGAGGCCGTCCTTAAGTCGGCCGCAAGTGCTAAGCCGAAAAAGCGTCTTGGTCTTCTGAAGGGCAAACTGAAGGTTCCCGACGATTTCGACGCTCCTCTGCCGCCGGAACTTCTTGCGGCGTTTGAAGGGAGCGAAGAATGAGACTGCTGCTGGACACCAACGCGCTTCTCTGGGCGCTGACCGATTCCCCGCGCATTGCGCCTGTTCGGGAACTGCTGCTTGCTGATGAGAACGAGGTCTTTGTCAGTTCCGTGTCTTGGTGGGAGATCGCCATCAAGACACGCATCGGCAAGCTTGATGCCGAGTTGTCCGTGCTTCGTGCTGCAGCGCAGGAGAGTGGTTTCCTTGAGCTTCCCCTTCTTGGTGCGCATGCAGAGATGCTCGCGACCCTTCCGAGGCACCACAATGACCCCTTTGACCATATGCTGGTCTCCCAGGCCATGGCCGAACCCATGCGGCTGATTACCGGCGATTCGGTACTCTCAAGTTACACGCCGTTGGTGCTTCAAATTTGAAGGGGTGAAGGGGGAAGTGCCTCTCACTGAGTGTGCGGAGGGCACTCACTTGCCCCTGTCTTGCCTGTGGGGAGGCGGACAAGCAATTGGGGGGGGGCAAAGGACCGGAGGTGTGTGGTCCGCAGGTGATGCCATGTTGCCAAGTTTGACCGACGAGTTGACGGCGTCGAGGCTTGGTAAGTTGGCTTGACGATTCGTGGGTGCTGTTGGCTGTAACTGTAATTTCAGTGTGTTAGACGTCTTGACAGGGCTTGGCGTTATGGGTTTGAGTGCTTCTTCTGTTTTTTTAATAAAAACAATGTCTTGGGAGTTTTTGGTGTGTCTAGCTAGAGCCTTCCCCTTTAGGGGAAGGCTCTAGTGTTTGGCAGGTAGATGCACGGGCAAATCGAGGAGGGGGGCTATTGGCTGAGTCTGCCCTGCAGGCTCATCGCTGCGGCCCTGACAGTGTCGGGGCTGAGGTGCGAGTAACGCTTGGTCATCTCAAGCGTGGTATGCCCCATGAGCTCGGCGACGGTATACAGCGGTGTGCCGCTTTGCACGAGCCAACTGGCGAACGTGTGGCGCAGGGTATGGAAGACCACGCGTTGCCTGGTGTCGCTGATTCCTTCGTTGAGGCCGAGTTGCTCGACGACGCGCTCGAAGGTGTCGGATACCCAGTTGCGTTTGGCGCCGTTCTGGGCCGGGAAGACGTACTCTGTGCCGTTCGGGACTTGGGAGCGCTCCGTGAGCATCGCCCGGACCTCGTCGGTCATGTACGCATGCCTGCTGTGTTTGTTCTTGGGGTCGCGGATGTAGATGGTCCCTGCAGTGAAGTTGAGGTCCGTCCAGGTGAGCGCATGGATTTCGCCTGCTCTGAGGCCGCAAAATAGGGAGAGTAGGGCGCTGTCGTGGGTGTCCTGTGATCTTTTTTTGAGTTCCGCGAGTAGGGTGCTTGCTTCGGATTCCGTCAGGAAGCGCATCCGCCTGTTGTCCTTGCGAGGTTTCTTGATCCGCGTGCAGGGGCACTCTCCGCTCACGATTTCATGATTCCGGGCCATGCCCCAGACTTGGGAGATAATGGCCAGCAGATGGCGGATGGTGGCCGCACTCCGCCCGGCGGTCATGGCGCTGCTGGCAACCTGTTCAATGAGTGGTGGGGTAAGGGCGCTGAGTGGGGAGTTGCCGAGTACCGGCTTGATCCATTTGGCGTAGTAACCAGATTCCGTCCTCATTGTCTGTGGCGTCTTGTGCAGGGTAGAAGAGGGCAGGTAGTGCCTCTCCCAGAATTCGTCCAAAGTTGTGGCCGCATGGGCTGCACGGCGCTCTTCAACAGCGGCCTGTTCGCGGGCCTCGCGCATCATCTCGCGCATTTCGGCGAGAGACTGCGGGCGTCGCCCCAGCCTGATATTCTCCGTGATCCTGGCACGCAGTTGAGATGCCTTCTGGATGGTCATGCCTTCGGATGCCCATCCGGCACCTTCTTCCTTCGGTTTACCATCGGATTTGTACCGGATGAAGAAATAGCGATCAGGCTTCGAGCCGTGCTTGCGGGTCTGGCTTTCGCGGTAACGAACGCCGCGGTAGCTGGTGGAGGTCGTCGTGGTCATGGGTATCTCGCGGGGATGGGCATGTTTCACGAAGAGGTTGCCAGCCCCACTATAGCCCCACCTCATGCGGGGTGACAACGCGAAATCGCGGGAAGGTTTAGGGGGCTTTCGAGCTAAATATTTCTCTTCAATATTCTGTTTTTATAGTTTAAATGTGATTGCTTGGGGTGGATCGGGAAAGGTGAGGAATATCGTGGACTAATAAACTCATAACCCGAAGGTCGTCGGTTCAAATCCGGCCCCCGCAACCAGAATATCGAACCCCACAGGTTTACGCCTGTGGGGTTTTGTCTTTCCGGACGGGCTTCCAAACAAGGGGCCGATTCCTACGTTTCCTTCTCAATCCTTTCCAGCAACCGCGCCATGGCCAGTTCCCGTCCCATGTCCTGCAACAGCCCGTCGACGTGTTCGAAACTGAACCGCGAGCCAAGGTACAGGTGCATGTACCCGGCGGGCACGCCGCAGTGGGGGGCCATGGCCTCGGCCAGTTCGCGGGTGCGTTGCTGGGCGCGACCGCTCCAGGGCCAGTCGGAATCGGCCAGAAAGCCGATGGTGTGCTCTGCCCGTACGTCCTCGGGCCGCATGGTCAGGCCGGTCAGACCGATATCCAGATAGTGGTTGACCACAGCTAGCGGCTTCACCCCTTCGGCCAGGCTCACGTCGTCCAGTCCGTGCATGGCGGCAGTGGCCAGGATGATTTCTTCGTCCGCCCCGCGTGCGGTCAGTTCGCGCAGCACCCATGAGTGGTGGTCTTCGTTGCGGGCGATGAACGGGTCCTCGGACTTGTGCAGGGCATAGTCCGCATCAAAGGCGTACACGAAGCGCTTCAGGCAGTCGTGCAGCAGGATGGCGGCATATAGCAGGTCCCGGTCCAGGGGCAGGCCCCGCGTCTCGTGCGCGTCGCCCAGGGCGCGGGCGTTGCGCAGGTCTTGCAGCACATGCAGGGCCAGCCCGCCGATGTGCCCGTGGTGCGCGCCCGATCCGGGCGATGCCGCAAAGCTCCACGCCGCGAATCGGGGGTGGGCATAGGGCGTCAGCGGTTCGTCCAGTTCCATGAATTCTTCCACCAGCCCGCGCCACACCGGGTTGGTCACGGCTGGCACGAATTCGCGGCGGATGGCGGCCAGTGCGGGTTCTCCCTGAAAGCGGGCAAGTATGGACAGTTCGTGCGGGGGAATGATGTCGAGTTGCGGCATGGCTGTGTCCTGATGGCGGTTCCCGGTCGGATGCTCTCCACGCCATCGTGTCTGCATTTGCTGGCGGCTTCTCTCCCGCCCGGTCCCGCTCCCTACTTGATCCCCGCCCGCATGAACGACTGCACGAACTGCCGCTGGAACAGCAGGAATCCGATCAGCAGCGGGCCGGATGTCATCAGCGTGGCCGCCGTGATGATCGACCAGTCCACCCCCTGCTCGGTGGACGAGAACACCTGCAAGCCCACGGTGAGCGGGCGCGAATTGGTGGTGTTGGTGACGATGAGCGGCCACAGGAAGTTGTTCCAGTGGTAGCTGACCGACACCAGCGCATAGGCCAGGTACACCGGTTTGCCCAGCGGCACGTAGACCTTCCAGAGAATCTGCAGGGTGCTGGCGCCTTCCACGGCGGCGGCCTCGTCCAGTTCCTTCGGTATGCTCTTGAAGGTCTGGCGCAGCAGAAAGATGCCGAAGGCCGACGCCATGTACGGCAGGCCGATGGCCAGCGTGGAATCCAGCACGCCGATGGTCGCCATGGTGCGGTAGTTCTCCACCACCAGCACATCGGGCATGATCATCAGTTGCATCAGTACCAGCGCGAACAATATGCCCTTGCCGGGGAAGTCGTACTTGGCGAAGGCATAGGCCGCCAGCGTGCACAGCACCAGTTGCCCGGACAGCACCAGGGTGACCAGCAGCACGGTGTTGACCAGGTAGCGGGCAAAGGGCGCCGCGTCCCACGCCGCGCGGAAGTTGTCCAGCGTCAGCGGCGCGGCCAGGGTGAAGCGGGTGGAAAATTCCGAGGGGTGAAAGGCCGTCCATACGGCGTACAGCAGCGGCAGCGCCCACAGCACGGCCAGTGTCCACGCGGCGGCGGTGTCCAGCACGCGGGCCAGGCCCCGGCTGTCGTAGATGTTGGTCTGGCTCATCTGTAGTGCACCTTGCGGTCGAGAAAGCCGAACTGGCCGATGGAGGCCAGCGCCAGAAAGCCCAGCAGCACCATGGTCAGCGCCGCGCCGTAGCCGGTATCCCAGTATTTGAAGCTGACTTCGTAGATGTAGTAGAGCAGCAGCGAACTGGCGTTGTTGGGGCCGCCCTGGGTGAGCACGAACAGGTGGTCCACCATGCGGAAGGCGTTGATGGTGGCGTTCACCAGCACGAACAGGGTGGTGGGCATCAGCAGCGGTATGACTACCCTGCGGTAGTAGTACAGGCGCGACGCCCCCTCCAGCATGGCCGCCTCGGCCAGTGAAGGCGGTATCTGCTGCAACGCCGCAAGGTAGAAGATCATGAAGAAGCCCGCATCCTTCCACACCGCCACGGCGATGACGCACGGCAGCGCCGTGGATTCGCTGCCCAGCCAGTTCATCCCGGCGAGGCCCAGCGCCCCGCGAATCTGTTCCAGCAGGCCGTATTCCGGCGTGTAGAAGAACAGCCAGATGTTGGCCACCGCGATCATGGGCAGCACCGTGGGCACGAAGTAGCACAGCCGCAGCACCGACTGCCCGGCCAGCCCCGCGTTGACCAGAAAGGCCATGGCCATGGCCAGCCCGATGGACAGCGGAATGGTGCCGCTGGCGAACAGCAGGTTGTTCACCAGCGCCTTGCGGAACACCTCGTCCTCCAGCAGGTACTGGTAGTGTTCCAGCCCCACGAACTGCGCGGGCGCGCCGCCCCGTCCATCCAGAAAGAAGCTGTGGATGAAGGTGTTCACCGCCGGATAGTGGGTGAACGCGGCGATGAACGCCAGGGCGGGCAGCAGCAGGAGCCAGGCGTGGATGGTGCGCGTGGTGGCGGGGCTGCGGAAGGCTGGGGGCACGTGTGGACCTCCGGAATGGCAGCCAACGGCAGATGCCGCGTGCCGCCCGTGCGATGCGGATATCCCCGGCCGGGGTGGAGCGCATTGTCCCGCCCCGGCCGGGGCATTCATCCAGTCATCAATGCATTCAATCGCCCGGCCCGTCGGCCACGAGCGAATGCGCAGTCCTACTTGCCGTAACGGCGCAGGATGCGTTCCGCTTCCTTCTGGGCGTCCTTCAGGGCGTCGGCGGGCTTCTTGGAGCCGGTCACGGCGGCCTGGATGGCGTCGTCCAGCGCCTTGGTCACGCGCTGGTTGTCGTGGGTGGACAGTTCGGGCACGGCGTGGGCCAACTGGTCGCGGGCCACGGCAGCCACGGGGAACTTGGCCACGTAGTCCTTCATGGCCGGGGTTTCCCACGCGTCGGGGCGCACGGCCACGTAGCCGGTGTCGATGCCCCACTGGGCGGCACGTTCCGCGCTGGTCATCCACTGCACGAAAGTGACGGCGGCCTTGCGCTCGGCGGGGGTGGCCTTCTTGAAGATGTAGAAGTTGCCGCCGCCCGTGGGCGAGCCGGGGCGGGCGCTGGCGGGCAGCATGCCCACGCCGAAGGGGAAGGGCGCGTTGGTGCGCACGTTGGTCAGGTTGCCGGTGGTGGTCCACATGATGGCGGACTTGCGCTCGAAGAAATCGCGCGGGGTGGTGGCCCAGTCGATGGTGCCCTTGGGCGACACTTCGTGCTTGTAGGCCAGGTCCACCAGGAATTGCAGCGCCTCTACGGCCTTGGGCGCATCGAAGTAGGTCTTGGTGCCTTCCGCGTTCATCAGTTCAACGCCGTTCTGGATGGCCAGCGCCTGGAACATCCAGTAGGCGTACCCGGTGGAGGGAATGGCCACGCCCCACTGGGTGACCTTGCCAGAGGCGTCACGCACGGTCAGCTTCTTGCCCATTTCCACCAGTTCCTTCCAGGTGGCGGGGCCCTTTTCGGGGTCCAGCCCGGCGGCCTTGAAGGCCTCCTTGTTCCAGTACATCACGATGGTGGAACGCTGGAAGGGAATGCCCCAGGTCTTGCCGCCGGTCTGGCTGTTGCGCATGAAACCGGGGAAGAACGCCTTGGTGAAGCCCATTTCCTCCGGCTTCAGGATGTCGTCGTAAGCGACCACCGCGTCCTCGTCGATGAGGGTGTACATGTCGGTGGACAGCAGCACGGCCACATGCGGCGGCTCGCCCCCGCGCAGGGCGGTAAGGGCCTTGGTGAGGGTTTCGCGGTAGATGCCCGCGTACACCGGGGTGACCTGGATGTCCGGGTGTTCCTTCATGAACTGCTCGGTCATGCCCTCCACGATCTTGGTGATGGGACCGCCGACGGATACGGGGAAGTAGAAGGTAAGATTCACCTTTTCCGCCAGTGCGGTGCCCGCCAGCAGGGTCAGCGACAGCAGTGCCGCCGCCGCCAGGGTGCACGCTTTCCTGAAACCGGTCATTGTGATGCCTCCTGCGATGTTGCGTTGGGATGTGGGTCGTAAACCGCCGGAATCACCAATACGGTGCGAATGTGTCTGTTGTGTCGCGGGTCTGTGTCAGCGGCAGGTGCCGCGCCGTTCGCCGGTTTGTGCGTCAAAGACGTGGATGTGCTCGTCCGGGCAGTGCAGGTAGATTTCGGCCCCCACGGCAATGTCCGACACGCCGTCCACCACCACGGAAAGTTCCTCGCCCCCCACGCGGCACCCCAGCACGGAACTGGACCCCAGATATTCCACGCTTTCCACCACGGCGCGCCAGCCATCCGGCACGATGCGCACATGTTCCGGCCGGATGCCCAGCACATAGTCCGCACTGTCCACCACGCTCACCGTGCCGGACCGGCTGCCCGCCACGCACACGCTGCCGCGCGCATCGTCCAGCCGCACCAGGTTCATGGGCGGCGTGCCGATGAAGTTGCCCGCAAAGGTGGTTGCCGGGAGGGAATACAGCTCGGACGGCGTGGCGTTCTGCACGATGCGCCCGCCCTGCATCAGGATGATCCGGTCGGCCATGCTCATGGCCTCGGTCTGGTCGTGGGTGACGTAGACCATGGTCATGCCCAGGGTCTGCTGCAAGGCGCGGATTTCACGCCGCATTTCGTGGCGCAGCTTGGCGTCAAGGTTGGAGAGCGGCTCGTCCATCAGGCACACGGCGGCCTCGGCCACCAGGGCGCGGCCCAGGGCCACGCGCTGCTGCTGCCCGCCGGAAAGTTCGCCCGGCTTGCGTTGCAGCAGGGCGCCCAGCCCCAGGATGTCCACGGCGCGGGTCAGGCGTTTTTCGCGCTCGGGCTCGGGCACCTTGCGTACGGTAAGCCCGAACAGGATGTTCTCGCGCACCGTCAGGTGCGGGAACAGCGCGTACGACTGGAAGACCATGGCCAGCTGGCGCTGGGCCGGGGGCAGGTTGGTGACGTCGCGCTCGCCGATCATGATCCGGCCAGAGGTGACGGATTCCAGACCCGCGATGAGCCGCAGGGTTGTGGACTTGCCGCAGCCCGAAGGCCCCAGCAGCACCAGCATGGCGCCCTGTTCCACCTCGAAGGAGACGTCGTCCACGGCGCGGACGTCGCCCCAGTGCCTGCTGACGTTCAGAAGTTGAATGGCGGACAATGCGACCCCCTGTCGCTTGGGGTTGGGTACGTATGGCGTGGGCCGATCTGGCGATTGCGGCAAATATGCCGGGCGTTACATGCAACCGCGTGAACAGCCGGAAAAGCGGCACGATTATGGGCAGGATATGTTGCACACATTTACGGTTTTGCGTCAACATCCTGAAATTGTATGGTTAAACAGCCATGCGGCTCGTTATGGTGACGGCGGGGTGGCGTATTGGTGACGTTGGCAGTGATGGTGTGACCAGCGTTACTGCTTCAAAACCGCAGCCCCCGCTGGTGGCGGGGGCTGCGCGAGAGGGAGGGCGGGCAAGAGGGCGGGCGCGGGACTGCCCGCTATGGATGTGAAGACGCGCCGTGCGCCGTGGGGCGTTTACCCGGCACTCCACGGCTGGGGCACCAGCGGCAGGTATCCGGCCTGCCGGGCTTGCAGTTCCAGTGGCAGCATGGCCAGCACCGAAATGGTCGCATCGGGCAGGTTGATGAATTCCGTGGCATCCTGGCACAGGATGTAGCGCTTGCAGGCATCGCAGGTGTCGGCCCGTTCGAAGGGTCGTTCCCGCGTCGCCAGCAGGCCCAGTTGCTCCGGCTCCTCGTTGCCGCAACCGGGGCAGGAAACCCGCTTGTACCGCCATTCGGTGGCGCAGGTGGCGCAATGCAGAAACCGCACGCCACCGTGACCGGTGATGAATTCGTTGTCGTCCCGTTCGCGTTGCAGGCGCGAAAAGCCGGGTGCCCCGCCGCATGTCGGGCACACCGGTCGTGCCCAGGGCATGGCTCGCAGGACGGGCACCAGGTCACGGGCCTGACGTTCGATGAACGGTCGCACTGCTTCACTCGCCACGAAGGACAGCACCTCGGCGGAGATGCCGGAGGGCAGGGTGATGGTGCGCCCGCCAGCCACGGCGGACAGCGCCGAGGCGTCGATATCGCCGCTGGCCAGAGCTTGCCGCAGGGCTGCCAGCTCCGGCGCAAGGGCGGGGAACGCCTCTTCCATTACCGGCAACAGTTGTTCGAGGGCGGCGGGCAGGTGCTCCGTCACGTCCTGAAAGCCGATGCCCGACAGCAGGGGGATGCCCTTTACGGATGCGTCCTGCGCCGGGGCAGGCAGGGGGCCGATCCAGCCGGGGGCGGCATCGCGCAACGTGGCGCGGGCTTCCAGCAGGGGGACGAAGGCATCCAGCAGCGGGCGCAGGGGGGGCACCTCGTGCACAAGGCGTGCGGCGTCCTGAAGCAGGCGGGTGGGGGCATCCGGCAGGGGGCCGTGGGTCGCGTCAGGCGTTTCCCCATCGGGCACGGGCGTGGCGGTTATCGGTGCTACGGGTGTGTCGGGCGTGGCGGCATGCATGCGTGGCTCCCTTGCGGATGCGGTGCGAATGACCCCGTGCGGCAGCCCGCAGTGGGCGCCGCACGGGGGATGTCATGATCAGCTGTTGGTGGTGTCGGCCAGCCCCCGCAGCGGGGCGGCCAGACGGGCCACGAACTGCTTGCGGGTCATCTGGCGGGGGGCCGCATCGGCCACGGCGTGGGTGTGGTACTTCTTGGGGTCATCGGCCACCAGGAAGATCACGGAAACGTCCTTCACGTTCAGCAGTTGCGCCGCCGGGAAGGTCTTCTTCACCGCGGCCAGCCGTTCTTCGGCCAGTTGCAGCATGGCCGCGCGGTCGCCGAAGTTCATGGCCCCCATGGCGCAGCTTTTCACGCACATGGGCAGCATGTTGGCGCGCACGCGGTCGATGCACATGTCGCACTTGACGATGCGCCCGGTGGCCGGGTCCTTGCGGGGGATGTCGTACGGGCAGGCCCCCCGGATGTCGTCGATGTTTTCCTTGGCCGTCAGCTCGGTGTAGATGACAGCGCCGGTATCCGCGTCCTGGATGATGGCTTCTGGGTTAGAGGCCACCAGCATGCACGGCGCATCCACGCAATGCCTGCACTGGTCCGGGAAGAAGTACCATTGCACGGCGCCGTTCACCATGTGCTCGCTGAAGCGTACCAGCTTGAAGTTGTACGGGTTCAGGTCCGGCGGGTTCTGGTGGGTGCCGGTCTGCTTGGTGGGCACCGGGGGCAGGTTCTTCCATTCCTTGCAGGCCACCTGGCAACCCCGGCAGGCCGTGCACCGCGTGGTATCTATCAGAAACGCCTTGGGCATTTCGGTTCTCCTTGGCTTCGCGCCATGGCGTCCGGCCAGGGTACGGGGCGTCGTGCGCTCCGCACCCCGGCGGGGACGGCTACAGTTCGGTCACCTTGGCGGCCTTGCGCAGGTTGACGAGGCTGGCCTTGTATTCGGGGATGGTGGTGTTGGGGTCGCCCACCGAAGGGGTGAGGCGGTTCACCGAGTCCCCGCACTTGGGCTTGGTCCAGCCGAAGCAGAAGGGCATGCCCACGAGGTGCAGCGTCTTGCCTTCCACCTTGAAGGGCCGGATGCGGATGGTGACCATGGCCACCGCCTGCACCACGCCGCGGATGCTTTCCACCTCGACCACGTCGCCGTTCTTGATGCCCTTTTCCTTGGCCAGTTCGTGGCTCATCTCGATGTACTGCTGCGGTTCCGCCTCCAGCAGGGGCGGCGCGTTGCGCGTCTCGGAGCCGGAGCACCAGTGCTCGGTCAGGCTGTAGGTGGTCAGCACGATGGGGTATTTGGGGTCGCCGTGGGCGGCCAGCTTGTCGATGTCGCTGATGGTCATCTTCATGCAGGGGTTGTTCATCTGCCTGGAGAAGGGGTTGGTCTTCAGCGGCGTTTCGGCAGGCTCGTAGTGTTCGGGGAAGGGACCATCCTCGCGGCCGGGGCCGTAGATCTGCGAACGGCCCTCGGTGGTCATGATGAAGGGGTAGGTGCCCTTTTCCATGGCCATGGGCGGCGCACCGCCGTCGGGCACATCGCCCACCCACTTGCCGTCCTGCCATTCTATGACCACGCGATCGGGGTTGTACGGCTTGCCCTGCGGGTTCACCGAGGCGCGGTTGTACAGCACCCGCCGGTTCATGGGCCAGGCCCACGCGAAACCGGGGAACATGCCGATCCTGGCCTGCATGGGCGTCTGGGTCAGGTCGCGCCGCTTGGCCAGGTTGCCCGAGTCGGTGTAGCCGCCGCAGTACAGCCAGTTCAGGCTGACGGTGGAGCCGTCGTCGCGCAGGTTGGCGAAGCCGGGCACCTGCTGCCCCTTCTTGTATTCCTTGTCGCCGATCTTCACGTCGCGGGTGAACCAGCCGTTGCACTTGCGGGCCACGGCGTCGGCGTCGAAGGTTTCCGGGTAGTCCATCTGCAGCAGGGCCTCGGGCAGCGCGCCGCCTTCCTTGGCGTACAGGGCGCGCACCCGGCTCATGATGGCCGTGCACATCTCGCCCATGTTGCGGCTTTGTCCGTGGGGTTCCACGGCCTTGTAGTGCCACATGTGCCAGCGGCCGCTGTTGGAGATGGTGCCTTCCTTCTCGGCCCGGTAGGCCGAGGGCAGCAGGAACATCTCGGTCTTGACCTTCTTGGGGTCTATGCCGGGCCGATGCCAGTTTTCGGTGGTCTCGTTGTGGAACACCTCTGCCATGACCAGCCAGTCCAGGTTGTCCAGCGCCTTGCGCACCTTGTGGATGTTCGGGATGCTCTGGGCAGGGTTGTGCCCGAAGATGAACCCGCCCTTGATGGCGCCCTTGTACATGCGGTCGAAGATGAACAGGTGCGAGCAGTCCATGCCCGGGTCCATCTTGGGCAGCAGCTGGTAGCCGAACTCGTTTTCAGGCGTGGCGTTGTCGCCGTACCAGGCCTTCAGCAGGCTGACCATGTACTTGGGCCGGTTGCTCCACCAGTTGACGCTCTTGGGGTCCTTGCTGACGGGGGTGTACGCCTTCAGGTAGTCGGCGAGCGTGGTGTAGTTGGCCGTGAACATGGAATGGTAGCCCGGCAGGTACCCGTAGAGCAGGGCGTGGTCCGTGGTGCCCTGCACGTTGGGTTCGCCGCGCAGGGCGTTGATGCCGCCCCCGGCGATGCCGATGTTGCCCAGCAGCAGCTGCACCATGGCCGACAGGCGGATGTTCTGCACGCCCACGGTGTGTTGCGTCCAGCCCAGCGCGTAGATGACCGTGCCCGCCTTGTCCGGGCGGCCGGTGGCGGTGAAGGCCTCGTACACCCGCTTGATGTCCGCCTGCGAAACGCCGGTCACCGAAGAGACGCGCTCCATGGTGTAGCGATCGTAGTGCTTCTTCAACAGGTTCAGCACGCAACGGGGGTTGGCCAGGCTGGGGTCGCGCCTGGGCAGGCCCGCCTCGTCCTTTTCGAAGGCCCAGGCGCCCTTGTCGTACTTGCGCGTGTTGGCGTCGTAGCCGGAGAACACGCCGTCATTGAAGGAGAACTTTTCGCCCACGATGAACGCGGCGTTGGTGTACTCCATGACGTATTCCTCGAAGTACTTCTTGTTGTCGAGGATGTACTTCACCATGCCGCCCAGGAAGGCGATGTCCGTGCCCGAACGGATCGGCACGTGAAAATCGCTGCGGGCCGAGGTGCGCGAGAACTTGGGGTCCACGTGCATGACCACGGCGCCCTTTTCCTTGGCCTTGATCACCCACTTGAAGGTCATGGGGTGGTGCTCGGCGGCGTTGCTGCCCATGATCAGCACGGCGTCGGCGTTCTGGATGTCGTTGTAATGGTTGGTCATGGCGCCGCGCCCGAACGATTCGGCCAGTGCGGGCACCGTGGAGCTGTGGCAGATGCGGGCCTGGTGGTCGAAGTGGACGATGCCGAGGCCGCGGACCATCTGGTGCAGCACGGCGGCTTCCTCGTTGGAAACCTGCGAGGTGCCGAGATGGAAGAGCGAATCAACCCGGTTGATCACCTGCCCGGCGTCGTTCTTGGCCCGGAAGTCCCTGTCGCGCTGTTCCTTCACCTTGCGGGCGATGCGGTCGAGCATCCAGTCCCAGTCCTTTTCTTCCCACTTGTCGCCGCCGGGGGCGCGGTACAGGGGCTTGGACAGGCGGTTCTCGTTCACGTGCAGCGAACGCAGGGCAGCGCCCTTGGCGCACAGCCCGCCGCCGCTGACCGGGTAGTCGGGGTCACCCTCGATGTTGACGATCTTGCCGTCCTTGACGTGCACCAGCGTGTTGCACCCGCAGGAACAGAAGGGACAGATGGAGATGAACTCCTTGGCCCCCTCGATCTTGAGCCCGGCGGCGTGGGCCGAGATAGGCCCAAGGTCGATCCCGAACCGCCCCAGTGCGAGCCCCGCGGCCCCGGCGCTGGTCAGTTTCAGGAATCCTCTGCGTGACAGTCCCATGGCAGCCTCCTTGTTGTGGATGCGCGCCCGATGCGCCCGATGCGCCCGATGCGATCAATGCGACCTGTGCGATCAATGCGCGCGATGTGCCCCCGTGGGACATGCCGTCCAGCAAGACATTGCGTGAAGCCGACAGCCGTATGCCGGCGCGCGGAGCGTGTTGTCCGCAACCTGTGCGGCATGTCGTCCCGTGCGTTCCGGGCAATCCCGTGTGGGGGTGGTGGAGCCATTGGTATGCCGCACAATGTGCTGGCGTCAATATTTAAATTCAAAATTTTCAAATAGTTATATGTATTTTTTGCAATACATATCCGCAGGGATGGTCTTTTGGAATGGCACGTGTCAAAGCCTATTGATGCAAAAAATGACACGACCCGGAATGATCCGGGTCGTGCAGCGCCGACATTGGCGTCGTGGCTTGGGGTTCCCGTACCAGGAACCGGGGAACGGTTCAGGATGCAAGTTTGGGTGGTGGCAGGGTACAGGCCAGACAGGGCGCGAATCCTTCGCCAAGCCCGGCAAAGGGCGTGACCGGCCAGGGGAACAGGCCGTCGGCCCGTTCCAGGGCGTAGCGCTCCACCTCTTCGAACCACTGGCGGAACGAGGCGCGCAGGGCCTCGCCGTGGGGGGTCAGGCGACATCCGTCGCGCTTGTGCCTTGCGGCTTCAACCAGTGGGACGCCGAGTGCGCGTTCCGTCGCGCGCAGCTTGCACCACGCGGCCCGGTACGACATGCCCAGGGCCTGCGCCGCCTTGCGGAGCGAGCCGTGCCGTTCGATCATGTCCAGCAGGTGCACCCGGCCAAGGCCGAAGACCATGGATTCGCCGTTTTCCAGCCACAGGTGCAACCGGACCGTGGCATGTCGGGACATGGGCCAACCTCCTTTGCCCGGCCTGGCAGGGCGCGCACGGGCGGGCGGCAGTGCCCGGGCCTTGCCGTCAGGCGGCGTGAGGCCGAGGGAGACCGGGCGTGTTGTTATACCACAAGCCTAAGGTGGCAAGGCAGGGGCCGCAAACGGCACGGGGGCTTCAATGCGGCGGTCTGGCAATGCGCCGCAACGGGTCCGCCATATGGCATGCGGGGACATGCATGAGCCGGACGTGCTGCGCGCCGGGGGCGGGATGGCTTGCGGGACAACGGGTTTCTGGGGGCAGGCTGGGCGGGCAGGCTGGAGCGCATGCGGGCTACGTTGACTGCATATGGTATTTTGCCACGAATAGTGACAGGCGCGTGACATTCAGGGCATAGAAGAGGCCGATACGATGGGCGTGGCCATTTCACGCCGTGGACACGCAGAAACGGGGCAGGCACGCCGAACATGGACCTACTTGCCTTCAATGAATTGGTTTCTTCCGAAACCAGAGCCCGGCGCTACATTTTGGGATTCTGCTGGAAAAACCATCAGCGGTTTTGTCCCAAATGCCGCGAGCGCAAGTTATACCCCGTGGACGGGGGCGACAGGCGGCGGTGCGCCCGGTGCGGGTACACCTTTCACGATTTCAGCCGTCGTTTCCTGAACGGCTGCGCGTTCGACGCCCGCCGGTGGCTGTGGTTCCTGAAGCTGTTCGAATTGGGCGTTGCCCCGGCGGACATGGCTGCGCAGCTTGGCATAACCTACGCCACGGTGCTGAAGGCGCAGGACATTGCCCGCAGGGCGGTGCTGGCGCAGGCGCTGGACGCCCCGGCACTGTACCGCGCCGGGATATGGCCCGGCCCCGGCGTGGCCCGACCGCAAGGAAATGCGCCGGATTCCCCGGTGTTCGGCATCATCGACCTGAACGGCATGGCTGTGTGCGACGTGCTGCCGGAGGTGACGCCCAATACCCTGCTGTCGTTCAAGTTCAATTTTGGCCTGCGCACGGCGGCGCTGGGGCGCGTGGTGTACACCGCGCCGTACCGGCAGTATCGCACGCTGGTCTGCTGTGGGGATTCGTTGTGGCCCAGCCGCCTGGTGCGGCACGACGACAAGAAACTTGCCGCCGAGGCCGCTGGATTTTGGGGCTTTGCCCGGCAGCGACTGGCCCGGCTGCGCGGCGTGACCCCGGCCCAGTTCCCGCTGCACCTCAAGGAACAGGAACTGCGCTACAACCGGCGCGAGGGGGATCTGTTCGAACCGGTGGTGCGGGCCGTGTGCGGCTTCGTGCCCGATGGCTGACGCCCGGCAGCGCATGCGCCCATCGGTGATGGGCCGTCGCTCCGTTTCGCTGTCGTGGGCAGCCCGCGTCAGTCTTCCGTGGTCGTCGGCTGTCCGTCCACCCAGGTGCCCAGCACGGGGATGTCCGCAACGGAGGATGCGTTCGCCGGGGCATTCCGCGCGTCTGACGGGTCAGGCGCATCCTGTGGATCAGGCGCATCCTGCGGATCAGGCGCATCCTGCGGGTCAGGCGGGCCCAGCGGGTCGCGCCCCAGCACCACCAGGTCGGCCAGCATGCCGGGCAGCAGGCGGCCCTTGTCCGCTTCTTCAAAGGCCGAAAACGCCGCCTCGGTGGTGAACATGCGCAGGGCCTCGGCCAGGGTGGCCGACTGCTCGGCAAAGGGGTGGTTCACGGCGGCGGCCATGCCGCGCAGCGGGGCATAGTTGGTGACCGGGCTGTCGGAACCGCCGCACACCCGGATGCCCGCATCCAGTATGGCCCGGTAGGGGTGCAGGCGGCGCACCCGGTGCGGCCCGAACAGCCGGGTGCAGTGGTCCAGGCGGTGCCCGGCGATGAACGATTCCACGAAGGCGGGCTGCATGGAGGCCACCACCCCGGCGGCGGCCATGCGGTCGATCTGGTCCCACGTGGGCAGTTCGAAGTGTTCGATGCGATGGCGGCAGTCGTCGCGCGGTTCCAGCCGCTGGGCGCGCTCGATGGCCCGCAGCACCTGGTCGATGGCCCGCTCCGACTCGCAGTGCACCGCAACCTGCAACCCGCGCGCATGGGCGGACAGCACGAAGTCGTCCATTTCCTGCTGGGTGTACAGCAGGGTGCCGTCGTTGTCTGGCTCGTCGCTGTAAGGTTCGAACAGCGCGGCGGTGCGGGCGTCGAGCTCTCCGTCGGCGCAGATGCACCCGCCCACGCGCGGCAATGCCAGTTGCTCCACCTCGGCAAGGTCCATGCTCTGGTTCCAGCACACCACGCGCAACGGCAGGCGCGCCGCGTTGTCCAGCAGTACGGGCGATCCGCCGGGGGTCAGCTCTCCCCCTTCCATGGAATGCACGGTGGTGATGCCTACCCGCAGGGCCGACCGGGCGGCCACCAGGGCGGCGGCGTCCAGATGGGCGCGGTCCATGGAGCGCAGCATGGCCGGAAAGACCCAGGTGAGAATGCCGGGGTCGCGCACCACGCCGGTGAAGGGCGCGGCGCCGCGCCCGCCCTCGGTATCCGCGCCGGGCAGCCCGCGCGGCACGGCCAGCTGTTGCAGCGCCAGCGAATTCATGACGCAGCGGTGGCAGGTGGCGTGCATCAGCAGCACGGCCCGGCCCGGCGCGGCGTGGTCCAATTCCTGTCGTGTCGGCATGCGCCGTTCGGCCAGGTCCAGTTCTTCCAGCCGGAAGCCGCGTATGAAGCCTCCGGCAGGCTCGGTGCGCGCCGCGTCGGCCACCATGTCCAGCACGTCACCCAGGGTTTCGGCCACGGAAAGGTCCATGCCCAGGTCCATGATGCCGGTCAGCAGCAGGTGCGAATGGCAGTCGATGAAGCCGGGCAGCACCGTGGCCCCGCCCATGTCGGTGCGGACGAACCCCCGGTCGGCGAAGGGGGCCAGTTCCGCCGCGCGGCCCACGGCCACGATGCGGCCAGCCTCCACGGCCATGGCGTCCGGCAGGGCCGCGCCATGGTGGGCGGCGGGGGCCAGCGGGTCGCGGAAACGGGCATTGACCAGCAGGCGCGCACCGGCGTGCGCGGCGCCGTTGCCGAACGGGCGTGCATCGGCCATGGCTAGGCCTCCCCTCCGCAGCCGCATCCCTCACCGCACCCGCAGCCGTCCCCGCAACTGTCATCGTCACCTTCGCCGGGCAGGCCGTCCAGCCCGTCAAAGGTCAGCAGGGGGTGGTACAGGTCGGGCCTGCGGTCGCGGAACAGTCCCCACCCGGCGCGCTGCACGCGGATGGCCTCGAAGTCGAAGGCCGCCGTCAGCACGCATTCCCCGGTGCGGTCCGCCTGCTGCACGATCTCGCCCTGCGGCCCGGCGATGAACGACGAACCGTAGAAGGTCATGGAAAAGCCCTTGCCGAACTCCTCGCCTACCCGGTTGGACGCCACGAGCGGCATCATGTTGGCGGCGGCGTGGCCCTGCATGGTGCGGGTCCAGTGGCCGGACGAATCGCAGGCCGGGTCGGCGGGTTCGGAGCCGATGGCCGTGGGGTAGAGCAGCACGTCCGCGCCCAGCAGGGCCATGGAACGCGCGCATTCCGGAAACCACTGGTCCCAGCACACCCCCACGCCCACGGCGCCGTACCGGGTGCGCCACACGCGAAAGCCGGTGTCGCCCTGGCTGAAGTAGAACTTCTCCTCGTAGCCGGGCCCCTGCGGAATGTGCGACTTGCGGTACAGCCCCATCACCCTGCCGTCGGCGTCGATCATGGCCAGCGAGTTGTAGTAGGCCTGGTTGGAACGCTCGAAGAAGCTCACGGGAATGACCACGCCCAGTTCGGCGGCCAGGGCCGACATGCGGCGCACGGCCGGGCTTTCGTCCAGCGTGCGGGCCAGCGCGAAGTGCTCCGGCAGTTCGTCCTTGCAGAAGTACGGGCCGGAAAACAGCTCCTGCGGCAGCACGATGTGCGCGCCCATGGCGGCGGCCTCGCGCACCAGTTCGCAGACCCGGTCGATGTTGCGGGATTCGTTGTCGGTGCAGGCCATCTGGGTGGCGGCGACGATGACTTCGGCCATGCGATCCTCCGGCGGTGTCTGGCGCAAACTGTGGCGCAAGCTGTGGCGCGGCTATGGGGTGGTTCGTTGTGTGTCCATGGCGCGCCGTGGGGTCGAAGGCCCGAACCTAGACCCGTGCCCCCAAGCCTTCAAATGAAAATTTTGGGGGAAAGGACGGGAAACTGGCGGGAGGTGGGGTGAAACGTGGCCACATCCCGCTGGAATAAAAGGGGGTATCGCTGTTTACAATTTTCGTAATCCGGAGCGTGGATCGGAGTCCGGAATGCGCAGCGCGGTGTTGTGCGACATCAACCGGCGTTGCCCGCACGGCGGCGGGTGCGCTAGAAGCGGGAGTCGGGCGGCATGCACGCTCGTTACCGACTGAGGTCGCCTCAAGGGCGTCCGTGCAAGGAATCACCCTGATGCCCGCAGTTCGCAGCACCTTCGTGACAGTCATTCCATTCCCGGAGCAGCCATCCCCGGAGCCGTCATGACCAGATCGTCCCGCACACCCGCAGGCGTGGCCCCCGGCCACAAGCCTGACCTTGCCGCCCCTTCCGGCCCGCAGGATTCCCCGGCCCTGGCCGCCTGCCGCGAAGAACTGCGCCGCCTGCGCGCGGCCTTCGATTCCGCCAGCGACGGCATCTGGATCACGGCGGGCGACGGCACCGTGCTGGACGTGAACAAGACCTCGCTGGCGCTGAACCGCATCCGCGCGGAAGAAGTGCTGGGGCTGGACGTGCGGGCCATCGTGGGATTGGGCATCGTGGACCGCTCGGCCAGCATGGAAGTGTTACAGCACCGGCGGCAGGTGGGGTTCGTGCAGCAGGCGGGCCGCACCGGGCGGCACCTGTTCGTCACCGGGGTGCCCGTGTTCGGCGATAGCGGCGAAATCGAACTGGTGGTGGTGCACGAGCGCGACGTGACCGATCTGCGCAACATGCGCGACACCATGGAAGAAACCCGCCGCGCCTTCCGCAAGGCCGAGGAGGAACTGACCGAACTCAAGCTGCTGGAACTGGCCGACCGGGACATCGTGGCCGAAAGCAAGCAGATGCGCCAATTGCTGGCCACCTGCCTGAAGCTGGCCCGGCTTGACGCGCCCGAGGTGCTCATTCTGGGTGAGTCGGGCACCGGCAAGGGATTGCTGGCCAAGTTCCTGCACCGTCATGGCCCCCGCGCCGAGGGGCCGTTCATCCAGGTAAACTGCGCCGCGCTGCCGCCCGCGTTGTTCGAGGCGGAACTGTTCGGCTACGAGCGCGGTGCGTTCAGCGGTGCGCAAGAGGCGCGGGCTGGGCTGCTGGAACTGGCGCGCGGCGGCACCTTCTTTCTGGACGAAGTGGGCGACATGCCTCAGGAGGTTCAGGCCAAGCTGCTGCAATGCCTGGATGCGCGTGAATACTATCCCCTTGGCGGACGCGAGCCGCGCGCCGTGGACTGCGCCATCGTCACCGCCACCAACCGCGACCTGGAACGCGACGCCGCCGGGCGGCGCTTTCGGCAGGACCTGTACTACCGGCTGTCGACCTATATGGTGCGCATTCCCCCGCTGCGCGAACGGCCGGAAGACATGCTTGCCCTCGCCCAGCGCGAGTTGGATCGTCTGAATGGCGAGTTCCGCGTCACCAAGCGGCTGACGCCCGTGTCCATGAGCCTGCTGCAATCGCATCCCTTTCCCGGCAACGTGCGCGAACTGTCCAATCTGCTCAAGAAGGCGGTGATCATCGCGGAAGGGGACCATCTGGATGCGGCGCTGGCCGAATCCCTGGGCACTCGCCCTGCATTCATCGGCGGAGAAACCGGGCTGGAAGAGGAACTGGCGGCGGTGGAACGGGAAATCCTGCTGCGGGCTGCGGCGCGCTGTCGTACCACGCGCCAGATGGCGGACTATCTGGGGGTCAGCCAGCCCACGGTAGTGCGCAAGATGGCCCGGCACGGGGTGCACCTGCCAGAGCATGACAAGGCAAGGCCTGGCGTGCGCGTGTTGCGAAAATAACGTTTTTGTTTAAAATGTGTCATACATAATAGCTCGGATTTTCTAGTTTTATTTATGGTTCGAGTTTTTGATACGGGTTGATGACGATTTGTTTTGGATTTCCAGATCATCGCCCGGCTACAAGTATCAATTTTGTCATTTTTCGTATTTAGCGCTTAATATCATGAAATCATACCATATCCGATCGCAGTCTGTTGCGGCCTCTGCTCCTTTTCGTGTGAGCATACGCCAGAATTTCATGGAGCAGCTAGGGAATTACGTTTTTGTATTCGCGATTTTTTGATTCATAATTAAATCATACAAAAATTGTTTAATTACATATTGTTAGCGTGTTTGATAATTCAATATTGAATCAACATCTTCTGCGCGCCATTTTTAGTTTCTCCTAACTCCCTGTGGTGTAATGAAATTCTTTTGTTGGTCCGCCGCTTGCTTTTCCAGCGTCATTCCCCTTGCACTGGCCGGGGGCAATCCTGCGAAACAGGCGGCAACCATCCATGTCCTCATCCTCTTCTCTTCTGGAACGCCGTCGCACCGCTGTCCCGCGTGGGGTCGGGAACCTCTGCGACTGTTTCGCCGCATCCGCGTCGGGTGCGGTCATCCGCGACGTTGAAGGCCGTGAATACATCGATTTCGTTGGCGGCATCGGCGTCAACAACGTGGGGCACTGCCATCCGGACGTGGTGGCCGCCGTGCGCGACCAGGCCGGAAAGCTGCTGCATTCCTGCTTCCACATCGCCATGTACGAGCCGTACGTGGCCCTTGCCGAGCGGCTGGCCGCGCTGACCCCCGGCGACTTTCCCAAGAAGACCCTGTTCCTGAACAGCGGCGCCGAGGCCGTGGAAAACGCCGTCAAGATCGCCCGGCGCGCCACCGGGCGGCAGGGCGTCATCGCCTTCGAAACGGGTTTCCATGGCCGCACCCTGCTGGCCATGAGCCTGACCAGCAAGGTCAACAACTACAAGCGCGGCTTCGGTCCCTTCGCTCCGGAAGTGTACCGCATGCCGTACGCGTACTGCTACCGCTGCCCCATGGGCCGCACCCATCCCGATTGCGGTCTGGCCTGCGCCGACCATCTCGAAAACTTCTTCATCGACCACGTTTCCCCCGATCAGGTGGCCTGCCTGATCGTGGAACCGCTGACCGGCGAAGGCGGCTTCATCGTGCCGCCGCCCGGCTATTTCGCGCGGCTCATGGAAATCTGCCACAAGCACTCCATCGTGTTCATCGCCGACGAAATCCAGACCGGGGTGGGCCGCACCGGCACCATGTTCGCCATGGAGCAGCACGGCGTGGCGGCGGACATCACCCTGGTGGCCAAAAGCCTTGGCGGCGGCATGCCCCTTTCCGCCGTGGTGGGTCGCGCCGAACTGATGGACGCACCCGACCCCGGCGGCCTTGGCGGCACCTATGGCGGCAACCCGGTGTCCTGCGCCGCGGGGCTGGCCGTGCTGGACGTGTTCGAAAAGGAGCGGCTGCTGGAAACGGGCCGCGCCCTGGGCGAATCTTTGCGGGCCACCTTCGCCGCGTGGGCGGACGAGATGGACTGCATCGGCGACATTCGCGGCATGGGCCCCATGCTGGCGCTGGAATTGGTGCGCGACCGCGCCACCCGCGAACCCGCCGGGGCGGAGGCCAAGGCCATCGTGGCGCGTTGCGCGGAACGCGGCCTGCTCATCCTGTCCTGCGGGCACCACGGCAACGTGCTGCGCATGTTGATGCCCCTGGTCATCGGGCAGGACGAACTGGCGCGCGGCCTGGCCATCCTGCACGATGCCATGGTCGAAGCCTTCGGCCGCAAGGGCTAGCAAAACTGGCAGGGCTCTGCTGTCGGCAGGCCCTGCCCGCTTGCGCCACGGCCACGGGCTGACCGGAGACGAGAGAAAGACGCAGTTCGGAACGGCCCCCCACGGCCCCCCACGGCCTCCCACGGTTCCCATGGCCTCACGGCATGGGCCGCACCCAAGGAGCACGCATGAGTCTTGAGGCATACGCCATCTACAAGAATTACGGCGAGGTGGAAGCTCTGCACAACGTGGACCTGGTCACCCGGCGCGGCGAATTCTTTACCCTGCTGGGGCCGTCCGGCTGCGGCAAGACCACCCTGTTGCGGATCGTCGCCGGACTGGAACTGCCCGACTCCGGCACGGTGATGCTGACCGGCAGCAACGTGACCACGCTGCCCGCCAACGAGCGCAACGTGAACACGGTGTTCCAGAGCTATGCGCTGTTCCCGCACCTGACCCTGTTCGAGAACGTGGCCTTCGGCATGCGTTCGCGCCGCATGACCGGCGCGGTGGTGACGGAAAAGGTCATGGCCGCCTTGGCCATGGTGCACATGGAGGACAAGAAGGATCGCCTGCCCAGCCAGCTTTCCGGCGGCCAGAAGCAGCGCGTGGCACTGGCCCGCGCCCTGGTCAACGAGCCGGAGGTGCTGTTGCTTGACGAGCCCATGTCCGCGCTGGACGCCAAGCTGCGCCACGCCGTGCAGGCCGAGCTGCGCCAGTTGCAGCAGAAGCTGGGCAAGACCTTCATCCTCGTCACCCATGACCAGGAAGAGGCGCTGACCGTGTCCGACCGCATCGCGGTGATGCGCCAGGGCAGGGTGGTGCAGTGCGCGCCCGCGCGCGAACTGTACGAGCGCCCGGTGAACCGCTACGTGGCCGACTTTCTGGGCAAGGCCAACATCATTGCCGGGCGGCGCGCCGAGGGCGGCGTGGAAACGGAACTGGGCCTGCTGCGGCTGGATACCCCGCCGGAGTGGACACAGGGCGAACTGGCCATCCGGCCCGAGAACATCGTGTTCCACCCCGAACGCCCGGCGGTGAACGGCCTGCGCGCCCGCGTGACCGAGGCCTTCTACCGGGGTGACAGGATGGAGGTGTGGCTCGAACCCGGCAACCTGCGCATGAGCGCCGCGCCGCGCAGGGGCATTGCCAAGGGCGACGAGATCTGGATCGAACTTCTGCCCGGCGCGCTGGTGCCCCTGCATGAGTAGCCAACGCCATCTCGTCTGGAACGGCGAGCTCACCACCCGCATGCGGCTGATCCGGCGCGGCATGTACCTGGCGGCGCCGGGCATGCTGTGGATACTGCTCTTTCTCGCGCTGCCCAGCCTGTTGCTGATCGTGGTCAGCATGACCACGCGCGGTGACTACGGGCAGATCGAGTGGGTGTTCTCGCTGGACAACTTCACCCGGCTTCTGGGCTTCAGCAGCTACGGCTGGTCGGCCGACTATCTGTGGATTCTCTTCCGCAGCGTGTGGGTGGCCTTCTGGACCACGCTGATCTGCGTGCTGCTGGCCTACCCGCTGTGCTTTCACATCGCCAACCGCGCGCCGGAAAAACGCTATTTCTGGCTGACCCTGATCATCATTCCGTTCTGGACCAACCTGGTCATCCGGGCCTACGCGTGGCTGCTGGTGCTGGCCCCGCAACTGCCCTTCGCCAAATTCGCCGCCGTGCTCGGCATCATTCCGGACGGTTCGCCCCTGTATCCCAGCGCGTTGGCCGTGTACCTCGGCATGGTGGCCACCTTCCTGCCCTTCGTGGCCATGCCGCTGTACGCCAACGTCGAAAAGCTGGACTGGGCGCTGGTGGAGGCCGCGAAAGATCTGTACGCCGGGCGCGCGCGCATCTTCTGGCATGCCATCTGGCCGCAGACGGTGCCCGGCCTTTCCGTGGGCATCACGCTTACCTTCATACCGGCCATGGGCATGTTCGTGGTGCCCGACCTGTTGGGCGGGGCCAAGTACATGCTGGTGGGCAACCTGATCCAGCAGCAGTTCGGCACCAGCCGCGACTGGCCCTTCGGCGCGGCGGTAAGCCTTGCGCTGATGGTGCTGACCCTAGTGGGCCTGCACGTGCAGCGCAAGCACAGCGGGGAAGGGGGCGCGGCATGAGACGCTTCCACTGGATCGTTCCCTTCACCGCCGTGGGCTCGCTGGTGTTCCTGTACGTGCCGCTGCTGGCCGTGGCCGTGTTTTCGGTGAACGCCTCGCGCTTTGGCCTGACCTGGCAGGGCTTTACCCTGAAGTGGTACCAGCGTCTGTTCGCCAACGAGCAGATTCTGGAAGCCGCGTGGAACACCCTGTTCCTGGCCGGGGTGTCCACCATCATCGCCACGGTGCTGGGCACGGTGCTGGCCATCGGGCTGAAGCGCTACCCCTGGTCGCGCCGGGTGTACACCCTGCTGGACATCAACCTGCACCTGCCGGTGGTGACGCCGGAAATCGTCTTCGCCGCCGCGCTGGCCGTAGCCTTCGGCCTGTTGCGCATGGTCTTTTCGGTGTTCGAGCCGGGCATGCTGAACATGATCATCGGCCACGTGACCTTCCAGGTGTCCTTCGTGGCGCTGGTGGTGGGCGCGCGCCTGGCCTCCATTTCCACCGACATAGAGGAAGCCGCGCGCGACCTGTACGCCGACAACGCCTACATCATGCGCCACGTCATGCTGCCGCTGCTGAAGCCGGGCATCGTGGGCGGGGCCATGCTGGCCTTCACCCTTTCGCTGGACGACTTCGTCATCAGCTTCTTCACCGCCGGTCCCACCTCGGTCACCCTGCCGCTGTACATCTACGCCACCGTGCGGCGCGGCGTGACCCCGGACATCCACGCGCTTTCGACGCTGGCGCTCTGCGTCACCGTCATCCTGGTCATGATCTCGGAACGGGTAACCCGCAAAACCAACAAGGAGTGATCCATGCGCAAGATTCTCTTCATGGCGCTGGCGATGGTCCTGCTCGCCGCAAACATGGCTATGGCCGCGGACAAGGAACTCCGCATCTTCATCTGGTCCGAGTACATGCCGGAGGACTTCGTCCCCAATTTCGAAAAGGAAACCGGCATCGACGTGCGCGTGGACTACTATGAGTCCATGGAAGAGATGATCGCCAAGCTCCAGGCGGGCGGCGTTTCGCAGTACGACATCGTGGTGCCTTCGGACTACCTGCTGCCCACCATGGTCAACCTGGGCCTGCTGGCCAAGCTCGACCACGCCAAGGTGCCGAACATCAAGAATCTTGACCCGTTGTTCGTGAACCCCAAGTACGACGCCGGCAACACCTACAGCGTGGCCTACCAGTGGGGCACCCTGGGCATGATGTACAAGAAGGCCAAGGTGCCGGGCAATCCGCCCTCGTGGGCCGTGATGTTCGACGAGAAGAAACAGACCGGTCCCTTCGTGCTCATCGATTCGGTGCGTGAAATGCTGGGCAGCGCCCTTGTCTACATGGGCAAGGACGTGAACACCACCGACCCGGCAGACCTGAAGGCCCTGGCCGACATGATGCTGGATGTGAAGAAGAGCAAGTACTTCCAAGGATTTGAAGTGGGCACTGGCGCGCGCAGCAAGGTCGTTGCCGGCACCGCCGTGGCCGCCATCGTCTACAACGGCGACGGTCTGCGCGCCGTGGCCGAAGACCCCACCTCCGGCTTCGCCAACCCCGCCGAAGGCGCGGTGATGTGGGTGGACAACCTGTGCATTCCCGCCAAGGCCCCCAACATGGAAGCGGCGTACAAGTTCATCAACTACGTGCTCGACGCCAAGAACGGCGCGCACCTGTCCAACTGGACGCAGTACCCCACGCCCAACAAGGCGGCCATGGAATTCATCACCCCCGACGACCTCGCCAACCCGGCCATCTATCCGCCCAAGGACTACATCAACAAGCTGCAGCTGCTGCGCGACCTGGGCAAGGAAAACCGTCTGTATGACGAGTTGTGGACCATGATCAAGACCCGGTAGGCAGCACGCTCCGTCTCCGCGTGCCGCACGGCAAGCGCGGGCAGGAGCAACACGCGGCCCCCTCGCCACGACGGCAAGGCGCGCGACAGACCGCATCAACACAGACTTCGATTTTCCGGGGGCGCGTCCCTCCGGCTCCGCAGCGGACCCCGAAAGGGGGGAGCAGGGGGCTACGGCCCCCTGCCCGCCGGAGGCGTCAGACCATCAGGCAACCCCGCCCCCATCACTCCAACACAGGAAGGCCGTATGAGCCGCGACATCGCTCTCGCAAAGCAGGAAGCAACCCGCATTCTGGACATTGTCCGCCGCCCGGCGGACGCCATCACCCGTGAGGAGCGCGAACGCATAGCCCGCGACACCGCGGAAAATTTCGCCAACCACATCAACAAGGGCTTCCTGCAGTACCGCAAGTCCGTCACGGAATCGGGCGGCTTCGCGGTTACCGAATGGGTTGGCAGCGGGTCCATCCTGCGTGACGCGCTGGACCGCGAATACATCGACATGCTGGGCGGCTTCGGCCTGTACAGCCACGGCATCCGCCATCCGCGCATCGTCGAGGCGGTGAAGGCCCAACTCGACCGGTCGCCCCAGTACAGCCAGGAAATGCTGGACCCCCTGCGGGCGCAACTGGCCAAGGTGCTGGCCGCGCTGACCCCCGGCGACATCCAGTACGGGTTCTTCGCCAACAGCGGCACCGAGGCCATCGAGGGCGCGCTGAAGCTGGCCAAGTTCTACACCGGCAAGTCGGGCTTCGTGTCCATGCTCAAGGGCTTTCACGGCAAGACGCTGGGGGCGCTTTCGGTGATGGGCAAGTCGGTGTTCCGCGAACCCCTGCTGCCCCTGCTGGGCGGCGTGCAGTTTGCGCCGTTCGGCGACGCCGACGCGGTGGAGCGCATCCTGGCCTCGGCCCAGGCCGTGGGCACGGGCATTGCCGCCGTCATCGCCGAACCCATCCAGGGCGAGGCGGGCGCCGTGGTGCCGCCCGACGATTTCTGGCCCCGCCTGCGCGAGATCTGCACCCGGTACGGCGTGCTGCTGATCGCCGACGAAGTGCAGACCGGCTTCGGGCGTACCGGCACCGTGTTCGGCGTGGACCACTGGGGCGTGGAGCCGGACATCATGTGCTTCGGCAAGGCCCTTGGCGGCGGCGTGGTGCCCCTGTCCGCGTTCATGGCCACGCCGGAAATCTGGAAGGTCATGGAGCCCAACCCGTTCATGCACACCACCACCACCGGCGGCAACCCGCTGGCCTGCGCATCCGCCCTGGCAGGCATAGAGGTGATGCTGGACGAGGACCTGCCCGGCCAGTCCAAGGCCAAGGGCGAATACATGCTGGAACGGCTGCACGACCTGCAGGAACGCTACCCCGGCATCTTTCGCGAGATTCGCGGCAAGGGCCTGCTCATCGGCATGGACTTCCTGGATGGCGAGACGGGCTACAAGGTGGCTGCCGGGCTGTTCGCCCGCAACGTGCTGACGGCGGGCACCCTGACCAACTCGGAATGCATCCGCATCGAGCCCGCCCTGAACACGCCCATGGAACTTCTGGATGAGGTACTGAACCGGCTGGAGGACGTTCTCCGCCACATCCGTGCGTAGGTTCACGCACGCCGCCAAAGGAGGCCAGCAATGGACATGAAGCTCTGGATCGACGGCGCGTGGACCGAAGGCGCCGAAGGGCGCACCCTGCCCGTGGAAAACCCCGCCACCCGCGAAACGGTGGGCACCGTCATCGCCGCCACGGCGGCGGACGTGGACAAGGCCGTGGCCGCCGCCAAGGCCGCCTTTTACGACGGGCGCTGGTCGCGCCTGTCGCCCGGCGCGCGCTCCAAGGCGCTGTGGAAGCTGGCGGACCTGCTGGAGGCCAACATGGAGGCCTTCGCCCGCGTGGAATCGGAAGACACCGGCAAGCCGTACGAATTCCTCAGCCTGGGGGGCGACCTGCCGTTCTGCGTGGACAACCTGCGCTTCTTCGCCGCCGCCGTGCGCGATACGCACGGCCACCATGCCGGTGAATACATGTCCGGCTACACTTCCATCTACCGGCGCGAGCCGGTGGGGGTGGTGGGCCAGATCGCCCCGTGGAACTACCCCTTGCTCATGGCGGTGTGGAAGCTGGGGCCCGCCCTGGCCGCCGGATGCACGGCAGTGCTGAAACCCGCAACCATCACACCGCGCACCGCGCTGATGCTGGCGGAACTGACCGCGCAGGCGGGCATTCCCGACGGGGTGGTCAACGTGATCACCGGCAACGTGGGTGAACTGCTGGTCAGGCATCCCGACATCCGCATGGTCAGCCTGACCGGGGCCACGGAAACGGGCCGCTCGGTCATGCGCACCGCGGCGGACACCCTGAAGCGCGTGCATCTGGAACTGGGCGGCAAGGCCCCGCTGGTGGTGTTCGGCGATGCCGACGTGGACCTGGTGGCCGCCAAGGCCTCGCTGGCCTCGTTCTGCAACACCGGCCAGGACTGCACGGCGGCCACCCGCGTCTACGTGCAGCGCGACAAGCTGGCGCAGGTCACCGACGCGTTGGTGGCGGCCATGCAGGGCGTGGTGGTGGGCGATCCGTTTGACGGGGCCACCCAGATGGGCCCGCTGGTGTCCGCCGGGCACCTAGCGTCGGTCGGCGGCTTCGTGGACCGCGCCCGCGCCGCCGGGGCCAAGGTGCTGTGCGGCGGCAAGCCCGCCAGCGTGGCCACGGGGGCCGGCTACTACTACGAGCCCACGGTGATCGTGGATGCGGACCAGAAGGCCGAGATCGTGCAGGAAGAGGTGTTCGGCCCGGTGCTGACCGTGCTGCCCTTCGATACCGAGGAAGACGCCGTGCGCCTTGCCAACGACGTGGTCTACGGTCTTGCCTCGTCGGTTTTCACCAGCGACGTGGGCCGCGCCATGCGCGTGTCCGCCGCGCTGGAATTCGGCACCGTGTGGATCAACGACCACCTGCCGCTGACCTCGGAAACGCCCCACGGCGGCTTCAAGCAGTCCGGCTTCGGCAAGGACCTGTCCAGCGAGGCGGTGGGCGACTACCAGATCACCAAGCACGTCATGATCAATCAGGGGTAGCCCATGTTCATGACACAGGAGGATACCGACGTGAGGCGCACCGCACTCACGCCGCCAAGATTCGCGCCGATGCGGCTGCCGGTGCGTGCCCCCGCCTGCGACGGGCTGCACATGCCCGCCGAATGGGAGCCGCACGCGGGCTGCTGGATGGCCTGGCCGTGCCCCGGCCCGCTGTGGCTGGACGCCCTGGAACCGGCGCGGGCCTCGTATGCCAACGTGGCGCGGGCCATTGCCCGGTTCGAGCCGGTGACCATGCTGGCCCGTCCGGAAGACGCCCAGGCTGCCGCCGCCCTGTGCGGCCCCACCGTGAACGTCCTGCCCGCGCCCATCGAGGATGCCTGGATGCGCGACTTCGGCCCCACCTTTCTGGTGGACGGGGCGGGGGGAGTTGCCGGGGTGCACTGGCTGTTCAACGCCTGGGGGCATACCTACGACGAACCCACCCATGACGACGGGGTGGCGCAACTGATCCTGTCACGTCTCGGCATGCGGCGCTATGCCGCGCCGTTCATCCTGGAGGGCGGGTCCATCCATGTGGACGGGCAGGGCACCCTGATCACCACCGAGCAGTGCCTGCTGGACCCGCGCCGCAACGCGGGCATGACCAAGGCCGACTTCGAGGAACTGTTTGCCGCGTACCTCGGCGTGCGCAAGGTGGTCTGGCTGGGAGAAGGGCTGGAGGGCGACGACACCCACGGGCACGTGGACATCGTGGCCAGCTTTGCCCGGCCCGGCGTGGTGCTGCTGCACCGCTGCGACGATCCGGATGACCACAACCACTCGGTGTACCAGGATAACCTGCGCCGACTGGAACTGACCACCGACGCCTGCGGCAGGCCGTTCGAGATCATCCCCATCGACCAGCCCAGCCGGGTGGACCACGGCGGCAGGCGGATGGACCTGTCGTACATCAACTTCTACGTGGCCAACGGGGGCATCGTCATGTCCGCCTTCGGCGGGCCGGGCGAGCCGAATGCGCAGGACAGGGCCGCCTTTGAAACCCTGCGCCGGGTCTTTCCCGGGCGTGAGGTGGTGCAGGTGCACTCACTGGACATCTTCCGGGGCGGGGGCGGCATCCACTGCATTACCCAGCAGCAGCCCACCGGCAGGCCGCTGCCTCCGTTCTGATTCCCGTCGACGACATTGCGCTGTCTTCCCTTCCGACAGTGGGCGGCCCGTGGCACACGCTGCGGGCCGCCGTGCGTTGGAAGGGCGGCGGGATGCCGATGGCCAAACCGATGCGGGCGGCCAGTAAGGGCGGGGAAGGGGGGGCGCTGCTGCGGGGCGTCAGGCCCCTTTCTTGCGAAACAGGCGCAGGGGATTGGGGATGCGGCTGCGGGCGGAAGGCGTGGCTGTGCCGTCCGGGGTGCCGGATGACTCGTCCGGGCGGCGGGCATGGGCGCGCGACGGAATGCCGGTGCACGGCGGGATGATCGCGTCGCCGCGTTCGGTGTCGTCCGGATGGGCATCGTCCCGGAAGGGCATGGCCCTGGCCATGGAGGTGGCCATGTCCCCGGCCTTGTGGACCACGCCGCCCACCCCGTGCGCGGTGGCCCGCGCGCCTTTGCGTACCGCGTCGGCGGTGCGCCGGGCGGTGCCTTCCAGGCCGGAGCGGATGCCCAGGGCCACGCCGCTCATGGCCGCCTTGACCACGGCGCGCACCAGTCCGGCGGTCATGCGGCCCAGCAGGGCCGCCGATTCGCGGTAGGGATTCTGGCGCGCCGGACAGCCGGGCAGCACCGGAGAGAGCATGTTGCGGGTGACGATGCCCACCCGCAGGGCCAGCAGGGCATTGGCGGAGCCGTCCACCAGCGCGGCGGCCAGCAGGGTGCCCACGTGCGAGGCCCCCGGCACCGAGGCCAGCGGCGATGCCGTGAGCAGCGGGCCGAGCAGGGCGTGGACGTGTTCCTCCAGCCCCGCCTCTTCCAGCGCGCCCGCCGCCAGCGCCGTGCCCGCCACGTTGATGTACAGGCGCACCATGTCGCGCGGGTGGGGCCGCTGGTCGTAAATGGACGAGACGCGCCACACCAGCCGCGCCAGCAATGCCAGCACGATGAGGGTGTCCAGCCTGCCGTTGCGGGCCACCGCCGTGGAAAGGAAAATGCGCGAGGCGGTGCGCTTGGTTTCGCGCAGGGCGGCGGCGTCCAGCGCGCGCAACAGGGCGGCGGCCTCGGACGCTTCCGCCACGTTCGCCATCTTTGGTGAAGCGCCCGAAACACGACTGTTCCCCGCTGCCACGGAAGCCGCCTGGGGCGTGGCATGGGCAACGCCGCCTTCGCGCAGGTGCGGATTGCTCCGCAGCCGTGCGGTCAGACGGCGCAGGTAGTCGCGTAGTTCTTCGGGCGTGGCGTCCTGCGGCAGGAGCAGGGGGCGGGGACGCAGAAACCAGCTGGCCCCCAGCCAGCCCAGCGCGGCAAGGTAGGCGCCCATGCCGCCCCAGAACACCGCGTGGCCCAGCAGCGGATGGACGCGCGCGGCCATGTCGGACAGGGTCAGCACCTGCCCGCCGATGAACACGAACAGGCTGACGCACAAAACTGCCGCGAACAGGAACAGGGCACGGGGGACGAACTGCTGCATGGGGCTCCTTGCTGCGGGGCTGCCCGGAGAGGGCGTGAGGACACCGTCGGGCGCCGTTGGGCACGACTATTCAGGGCCAACCATGACCGGCACGGCGACCCTTTCCCATAGGTGCGACAGCAAGGGGGCATCGTCAAGCCCGGCAGCGGGACCGCAGGGCAGCGGCGTGCCGGAAAGGGAAGGTCGAATGGCGGGAGCGGAAGGGCGTTCGGACGGCTATTTGTCGTCCCGCACCTTGTCTTCGAACTGGCGGACCGGCCACGGCAGCACCGTGGCGGCGCTTTCCACGGCACATCGTTCCACGGTGGCGAACCACGCGCGGAAGCGGTCCATGGCCTCGCGCCCGGCGGCGGTCAGCCTATAGCCTTCGCGGTTGCTGCCCGCCTTCTCCACCAGGCGCAGGCCCAGGGCGGTTTCGGTCTGCTTCAGCTTGCCCCATGCGGCGCGGTACGACATGCCCAGGGCCTCCGCCGCCTTTTTCAGCGAACCATGTTCGTCGATGGCCAGCAGCAGCATGGCCCGGCCCATGCCGAACACCATTTCGCCATCCTCTTCCAGCCACAGGTGCAGGCGGACGGTGGATCGTGGGGCGGCGGCTGGGGCAGGGCGAAGCGGAGTGGTGCTCATGCGCGTGTTCCGTGTAGGTGGTGAAACCGCCGCCGGTGCGGCCAATAGGGTGCGGGCCCTTCGGACAGGTCACGGTCTGTGTGGTTCGCGTGACTGGCGAGGGTATGTGCTGATCCGAGCATACCTGTTCATAATGACATAATCGAGGGGCAATGAAAACCGGCTTCCCCGGTCCGATTTGCGTTCCTGACGACCGCCCCCGGCGTTTGCTCCGCTGCTCGCCCGCGCAGTCGATGGCTCGCCGATATCCCACCAATGTTCCGTCGCCCCCCAGTCGAGGTCTCGCCAGTGTTCCGCCAGAATCCCGCCAGAGCTCCGTTGTCCTGGTCGCCGGTGATGCGTCGTGCAGGCTCGTCCGCCGCCCGGCGGCAGTCCCTGCCCACCACGGAAAGCGCCGACCGGATGGCCGGTCGGCGCTTGTGGGCAGTGGTGACCATACGGTGCGGGCCGTACGGTGCGCGTGCGCCGCGAAGGCTACTTCTTCTTGGCGGCGGCTTCCTTCCTGGCCTGAGGGCTCATGTGGCAGGGACGGCAACCCGAGAATTCGGGGTGGTCCTTGGCCATCTGCTTGTGGCAGCCGTAGCAGGACCGGTCGGTGTCCTTGGCATGGTACGCCACGAACATGCTCATGGTGTCACGCTCGCGCGGGCCGGGCGTGGCATGGCAGTCGTCGTTGGTGCAGGTGGCGTAGGGTTTCTTGGGATCGGGCGTGTCGTGGTGACAGTGGTCGCACGCCACGTCCTTGTGGGTGGCGTGGTTGAACATCACGTGCATCCGCTTGGAGGTGCCGTGCTTCATTTCAATGGCCTTCTTCGGGGCCTTGGCGGCATCCCCGGCGTCAGCCGCCAGGGCCGTACCGGCCACGAGCAAGGTCAGTGCAAACAGGGAGATGACCAGGTATTTCATCAAGGTGCTCCTGTTCAATACATATTCCAGAAGGAAGGTCTGAGCGGGCGCAACTTCTTGCGTGCCGCGACCATGTCCAGATGCATCATGCCAAGGGCCAGGGCGTCCAGGTTGGGGACGGCCTCGCGTTCCCGCAGGTCCACGGTGGGACAATAGCTGTTGCACTTGGTGCACCAGTCCAGCCGTTCGCCTCGGGCGGCCTCGGTTTCGCGCAGCATTTCCATGGTGCCGCTGGCCTCCTTTCCGCACGAGGGGCAGGCCCCCCGCAGGAACTTCCAGCCGGTGCCGCACAGGGAACAGTGCAGGTGCTTCTTGCCCCCGCCACCGGCCAGATAGGCGTTCTTTTCGTCCAGCATGGGCTTGTCCAGCCAGGCGATGGTGGGAAAGGCGCCGCATACCGGGCAGTAGCCCTGTTGCCATGCCCCGTCCTTGTCCCAGGGGGCTTCCCCGTCTTCGGGCAGGGCATTGGCGACCATGGCATGCAGTACCGGGGACAGCACGAAGCCGGTGACGAACGCAAGCACGTCCGGCTCCACGCCGCCATCCCTGGCGATGGATTCGATGGACCGACCCGCCACCACGGCCTCGGCCAGGGCATCGCGAGGGTCATCGGCTTCGGTCGGACGCAGGAAGAACGCCCGCAGGGCGTCCGCGTGCGGCGCCACCGCTTCTATGGTGGTCAGAAGCGGCAGCAGTTCTTCTGCCGCCTGGCGCATGGGGGCAGCCGCTCCGGTCAGGGAAACGCCCGCCAGCAGGGATACCCCCTGCTGGGCACGATCCCACTGGAGTTCCGGCAGGCGCAGGCCCGCCTTGCGCACGGTCTCCGCCAGCTTTCCGGCCAGCGCGTCGCCAGCGGAAAGCAGGGGTTCGAAGACCCGCAGCACGGGTTCAAGGACAGGACGACGGGCGGTGACATCAGCCAGCGTATCCGCGACACTTTGGCGTTTGGCGGCCATGAATGCTCCACGAGAACCGGAGGCCGGGGCCTCCTTCAGAGGGTGAACGCGGCGCGCAAGGCGCCCGCAGGCCTGCTACATGAAACCGGCGTACTCGTAGTAATGCTCTTTTTCTTCCGCCAGCAGGTAGATGACGCTCACGTCCTCCATGTCCACCAGATGGGCCTTGGGGAAGCGTTCCTTGGCCACCGCAAGGCGCTTCTGCGCCACGGCCAGTATCTCCTCGCGCTCGCCGAAGACCATGGTGCCGGTGGGGCAGGTCTTCACGCAGATGGGCTGCATGCCTGCGGACACGCGGTCGAAGCACATGTCGCACTTGGTGATGCGCCTGGTCTTGGGATCGATGCGGGGGATGTTGTACGGACAGGCCTCGGCAACCGCCTTGGCGTCGGCCGGGCTGAGCTTGGCCGATTTTTCGGTGGCCAGCACTGCGCCGGTCTTCTTGTCCTTGATCATGGCGCCGGGTACGGCCATGTCCGCCACGTCCACGCACACCGGGGTCATGCAGTGGCGGCACTGGTCGGGGAAGAAGTTCCAGACCACAACGCCTTCCTTGGTCATCCGCTCGTTGAAGCGGACGATTTTGAGGTTGTTGGGGTTGAGGTCCGGCGGGTTCTGGTGCGAACCGCGCTGCTTGGTCTCATTGGCGGGCAGGTCATGCCATTCCTTGCAGGCCAGCTGACAGCCGCGACATGCCGTGCATCGGGTTGTATCGACTAAAAATGCCTTGGGCATCGTAGTGCTCCTTGGAGGGGGCGCGCCCCGCGGCGGGGCGCGCCCTGTTCCGGTTAGGCTATTTCGGTCAGCTTGTCGGCCTTGCGCAAGTTGACGAGACAGGCCTTGCTTTCGGGAATGGTGGTGTTCGGGTCGTACGCGCCAACGGTAAGGCGGTTGGTGGAGTCACCGCACTTGGGCGTGGTCCAGCCATAGGCAAACGGCATGCCCACGAGGTGCACCGTCTTGCCCATGACCGTGAAGGGCCGGATGCGCACGGTGACCATGGCAATGGCCTCCACGCGCCCGCGCGCACTTTCCACGATCACGCCGTCGCCGTTGTTGATGCCCTTTTCCTTGGCCAGTTCGGGACTCATCTCTATGTAGAGCTGAGGCTCGGTTTCCAGCAGGTTGGGCACGTTGCGCGTTTCGCCGCCGCCGCACCAGTGTTCCGTCAGGCTGTAGGTGGTGAGCACGTACGGGTAGTCGGGGTCGGCCGCCTTGGCCATCTGGTCCATGTCCGAGGTGTGGAACTTGTAGACCGGGCTGGACAGCTGCTTGGAGAACGGGTGGCTGTCCAGCGGGGTTTCCGCAGGTTCGTAGTGCTCGGGGAAGGGACCGTCCAGCCTGCCCGTTCCGTAGAACTGGGCGTAGCCGTCCTTGTTCATGATGAAGGGCAGCTTGCCCTTTTCCTTGTCGGCCATGGGCGGCCACGGACCGTCCGGCACGTCGCCTATCCACTTGGAGCCGTCCCATTCGATGACGGCCTTCTTGGGATTGAAGGGCTTGCCGTTCAGGTCCACCGAGGCGCGGTTGTACAGGATGCGGCGGTTCACCGGCCAGCACCACGACCAGTTGGGGAACAGGCCGATGGCGGCCTGCATGGGCGTCTGGCTGGCGTCGCGCTTCTTGGACTTGTTGCCGGCTTCTTCGGTGAAGCTGCCGGTGTACAGCCAGTTCAGCGACGAGGTGGAGCCGTCGTCCTTCAGTTGGGCGAACGCGGGCACCATCTGGCCGCGCTTGTATTCCTTGTCGCCCACCTTGGTGTCGGCCCAGAAGAAGCCGTTGATGCGGCGGGTCCATTCTTCTGCATCGAACTTCTCGGTCCAGTGCAGCTTCAGGACGGGATCGGGCAGGGTGCCGCCTTCCTTCCGGTACAGGTCGCGGATCTTGTTGACCAGCGGCACGAAGATGTCGGCGAAGTTGCGGGCCTGTCCGCCCGGCTCCACCGCCTTGTCGAACCACTGCAACCAGCGACCGCTGTTGCTGATGGTGCCCGCCTTTTCGATACGGTGGGCGGACGGCAGCAGGAAGACCTCGGTCTTCTTGGTCTTGGGATCGACGCCGGGGCGCTTCCAGTTGTCGGTGGTCTCGGAGTTGTGCAACTCGGAGCAGACCAGCCAGTCCAGGTTGTCCAGCGCCGCGCGCATCTTGTTGGTGTTGGGGAAGCTGTTCATCGGGTTGACCCCGAAGATGAACCCGCCCTTGAGCTTGCCCTGGTACATGCGGTCCATGGCGTACATGTACGAGTAGTCCTCGCCGGGTTCGAGCTTCGGCAGGTATTCGTAGCAGAAGTCGTTTTCCGGCGTGGCGGCATCGCCGTACCAGCCCTTCAGCTGGCTGACCACGTACTTGGGGCGGTTGCTCCACCAGTTGGCGCTGTTTTTCAGCGTGGTGACCGGGGTGTTGGCCTTCTGGTACTCGGCCAGGGTCTGCAGCGGCGCCGACGGCATGGGGTTGTAGCCGGGCAGGATGTGGTACAGCAGCGCGTGGTCGGTGGAACCCTGCACGTTGGGTTCGCCGCGCAGGGCGTTGATGCCGCCGCCCGCCACGCCGATGTTGCCCAGCAGCAGCTGGATGAGCGTGGAGGTGCGGATGTTCTGCACGCCCACGGTGTGCTGGGTCCAGCCCAGTGCGTACAGGATGGTGCCCGCCTTGTCCGGGGTGCCGGTGGCGCAGAAGATGTCGTAGACGCGCCGCAGGTTGTCTTCGGTCACGCCGGTGACGTCGGAGACGTTCTTCAGCGAGTAGCGGTCGTAGTGCTTCTTCATCAGGTTGAAGACGCACCGCTCGTTCTTGAGGGTTTCGTCGATGACCGGGCCGCCGTCGGGACCCTTCTCGAAGGCCCACTTGGACTGGTCGTACTTGCGGGTCTTGGGGTCGTACCCGCTGAAGATGCCGTCGTTGAAGGCGTAATCCTTGCCGACGACAAAGGCGGCGTTGGTGTAGTTGAAGACGTAATCCTTGAAGTAGAGTTCGTTATCAAGGATGTGCTTCACCATGCCGCCCAGGAAGGCGATGTCCGTGCCCGAACGCAGGGGCACGTGGAAGTCGCAGCGGGCGGACGTGCGGGAGAACTTGGGGTCCACATGCATGAGGGCCGCGCCGTTGTCCTTGGCCCGCATGATCCACTTGAAGGCGACAGGATGGTGTTCTGCGGCATTGCTGCCGATAATGAGCACTGCATTGGTATTCTTGATATCAATCCAGTGGTTCGTCATAGCCCCTCGACCGAACGACTCTGCCAGAGCCGCAACAGTGGGACTGTGTCAGACCCGGGCCTGGTGGTCCATATGGACAACACCCAGGCCGCGCATGGCTTGATGGATGACGGCGCATTCCTCGTTGGAGGCGTGCGAGGTGCCCATCATGAAAATGGATTCGAATCGGTTGACGGTCTGACCCTTGGCGTTCTTGAGGATCATGTCCTTGTCGCGGGCGTCCTTAACGCGGCGCGCGATCTGGTTCAGGGTCCAGTCCCAGTCCTTTTCCACCCACTTGTCGCTGTGCGGAGCGCGGTACAGCGGCTTCGTCAGGCGGTGCGGGTTGGTGTACATGGAGAACAGGGCCGCGCCCTTGGCGCACAGGGCGCCTTCGTTGACCGGAAAGTCGGGGTCGCCTTCGGTCGAAACGAGCTTGCCGTTGCGCACGTAGGCGATGACCTGACAACAGACGGAACAGAAGGGGCAGACGCTGCCCACTTCCTTCGCGCCCTCGATCTTGAGCTTGCTGGCATACGCCTGCGCTTCTTCAAGATCGAACCCAAGCTGACAGAGCGAGAGGCCGACAGCGCTCACGCCCATGAGCTTGAGAAAACTCCGCCGCGTAGTTTTCATGTTCCACTCCTTGTTAAAGCCCTTCACAGGACCGGAAGTCCTGTGGACCTTGTTCTGTACCCGCGAAACCATGCGCGCGGTGCGCGCCCCCTTCGCTGCGGGAAGGAGAAACGACACGATGCCGCCGGGCGTGCGCGGGAATGGGCGCCGTCGCGGCTCCGCAGGCAGTTGGGCGGACACGGGCGCCTGCTGGCGCCGCGCGCCCGGTACGACCCTGGGGCTGCGGGGAACTGGCGCAGGGGCCAGCAACCATCATGTCTTTCATGGCATAGTAGCACAGTTTGTGGCGCATGCAAGAATTTATCAATAGAAAACGGTAGGTTAAATGAAGCATATAGGTGGGCTTTGTCACAGGGGGGAATATGTGGCTGTTTGTTATGGTCGCTTATGGTAATTTTTAAGTCGAAAATCATCATGTTTGGCATGTTCTGGTTGGTTCTTGTCCCAAATCAGGGTGTGGCAGACCCAATGATTACCAGCAAATATCTTTCCATGAGCGAATGCCCCGTAAAAATACGCATTCACTTCGTACTGTTGGTGGCGGGTTGAGCGAGCACTCATTGTAACATGGCGTCATGCTTGAATTAACACGCGTTGTACGTTGACCGTGACCTGTCGGGGCTGATACATATGCACACTAGGAGTGCCTGCATACCCAGTCCGGCCATGCCCTTCTCTTTGCGTCCGAGAGGGCACCACACATGACTGCGGCAACGCCGGAATGCTGCCTGTCCCTTCACGGGAGCAGAAGCACATGCAAGGTCACGAGCACGGTCTTTCGATCGTCCCGGTCCACGAAGCCGTGGGCATGATGCTGTGTCACGACATGACGCGCATCATCCCCGGCGTCGAAAAGGGGCCGGGGTTTCGCAAGGGGCACATCATCGCCCCCGCGGACATCCCCCTCCTTCTGCAAATGGGGAAGGAGCATGTCTACGCCCTGCGCCTTGGCGCGGGCCAACTGCACGAAGACGATGCCGCCATGCGTCTGGCGCGCGCCGTCGGCGGTGCGGGCGTGGCCCCGGAAGCCAGGTGCGAGGGGCGGGTCAACCTTGTCGCCGAACACGACGGGCTGTTGCACGTCGATGTTCCCGCCCTTGGCCGCCTGAACGGCCTGGGCGAACTCGCCGTGTCCACGCTGCACGGCCTGAGCGCGGTGCGCACGGGCCAGATGGTGGCGGGCATGCGCGTCATCCCCCTCATCGTTCACGAACAACTGCTGCACCAGGCCGAACGCGCCCTTGACGGCGCGCCGGTGGTCTCCGTGCTGCCCTTCCGCCATGCCCGTGTTGGCATGGTGACCACGGGCAGCGAGGTGTTCCACGGCCGCATCCAGGACAAGTTCGGCCCGGTGGTGCGCCGCAAGTTCGCCGACCTCGGCAGCGAGGTGGTGCGCCAGGTGCTGGTGGCCGACGACCGTGACGCCACGGCACGGGCCATCCGCGAACTGGTGGACGAAGGGGCGGACATGATCGTCGTCACCGGCGGCATGTCCGTGGACCCGGACGACCAGACCCCGGCGGGCATCAGGGCCGCGGGGGCGCGCGTCGTCGCATACGGGGCTCCGGTGCTGCCGGGCTCCATGTTCATGCTGGCGTATCTCGGCGAAGTGCCCGTCATGGGGCTTCCCGGGTGTGTCATGTATCACCGGGCGTCGATATTCGACCTCGTGGCGCCCCGGCTGCTGGCCGGGCTTGCCGTCACGCGGGAGGACATCACCGCGCTCGGTCATGGCGGCCTGTGCCTCGGCTGCCAGGAATGCCGGTATCCCGCCTGCCCGTTCGGCAAGGGCGCGTAGCCCAGCCGGGCCGGCATAACGGGAGGGGCGGCGCACGCCGCCCGTGCAGGAAAGGGCGAATCATCCGCCCGCGACGGAAAGGGCGGCATGCCCGCCCGCGCAACATGCAACGGACAGATCCACGGAGGCCAGGCTCATGATCAACAAGCATTTCATCGTCAACGGCATACCCCGCAACCTTGTCGTCGATCCGGAAGCGACGCTGGCGGACGTGCTGCGCGAACAACTGCTGCTCACCGGCGTCAAGGTGGGCTGCGGCGAAGGCCAGTGCGGCGCGTGCAGCGTCATCCTTGACGGCAAGGTGGTGCGTTCGTGCGCGTACAAGATGCGCCGTCTGCCCGACGGGGCTTCGGTGACCACCATCGAGGGCGTGGGCAGCCCCGACTGCCTGCACCCGCTGCAACTGGCGTGGACGGCCCACGGCGGTGCGCAGTGCGGCTTCTGCACGCCCGGGTTCATCGTCTCGGCCAGGCAGTTGCTGGAAGAAAACAAGAACCCCAGCCGCAGCGATGTGCGCGACTGGTTCCAGAAACACCGCAACGTCTGCCGCTGCACCGGCTACAAGCCTCTGGTCGATGCCGTGATGGATGCCGCCAAGGTGCTGCGCGGCGAAATGAGCGCCGACGAACTCTGCTTCAAGATCCCCGCCGATGGCCGCATCTGGGGATCGAAGTACCCCCGCCCCTCCGCCATTGCCAAGGTAACGGGCACCTGCGACTACGGTGCGGACCTGGGCCTGAAGATGCCCTCCAATGCGCTGCACCTTGCGTTGGTGCAGGCGGAAGTGTCGCATGCGAACATCCTGTCCATCGACACCGCAGAAGCGTTGAAGATGCCCGGCGTGCACAGCGTGCTTACCCACAAGGACGTCAAGGGCAAGAACCGCATCACCGGCCTGATCACCTTCCCCTCCAACAAGGGTGACGGCTGGGACCGGCCCATCCTGTGCGACGAGAAGGTGTTCCAGTACGGTGACGCCATCGCCATCGTCTGCGCCGACAGCGAAAAGAACGCCCGCGCCGCCGCCGAAAAGGTGAAGGTGCAGCTGGAAGAACTGCCCGCCTACATGAGCGCCCCGGCGGCCATGGCCGAGGACGCCATCGAGATCCATCCCGGCACGCCCAATGTGTACTTCACCCAGAACATCGCCAAGGGCGCGGACACCAAGCCCATCTTCGACGGCGCCGACGTGGTGGTGGAAGGCGACTACTACGTGAGCCGCCAGCCGCACCTGCCCATCGAGCCGGACGTGGGCTTCGCCTACACCGACGGCGAAGGGCGTCTGGTCATCCACTCCAAGTCCATCGGCCTGCACCTGCACCTGTACATGATCGCCCCCGGCCTTGGCCTTGAGCCGGAAAAGATCGTCATGGTGCAGAACCCCGCGGGCGGCACCTTCGGCTACAAGTTCAGCCCCACCATGGAAGCCCTGGTGGGCGTGGCGGCCATGGCCACCGGCCGTCCGGTGCACCTGCGCTACAACTACCGCCAGCAGCAGAACTACACCGGCAAGCGTTCGCCGTTCTTCGTCAACGCGCGCTACGCCGCCGACAAGACCGGCAAGATCATGGCCTTGGAAACCGACTGGACCGTGGACCACGGCCCGTATTCCGAGTTCGGCGACCTGCTGACCCTGCGCGGCGCACAGTTCGGCGGCGCGGGCTACGGCATCGCCAACATCCGGGGCCAGGGCCGCACGGTGTGCACCAACCACGCCTGGGGGGCCGCCTTCCGGGGCTACGGCGCGCCGGAAATCGAGTTCCCGACCGAAGTGCTGATGGACGAACTGGCCGAAAAGATGGGCATGGACCCGCTGGAACTGCGCTACATCAACGTGTACCGCAAGGGCGACACCAACCCCACCGGGCAGGACCCGGAAGTGTACAGCCTGCCGGAAATGATCGATATCCTGCGGCCCAAGTACAAGGCGGCGCTGGATGCGGCCAAGGCCGGTTCCACGGCGGCGGTCAAGAAGGGCGTGGGCGTTGCCGTGGGCGTGTACGGCTGCGGCCTTGACGGGCCGGACACCTCGGAAGCCGACGCCGAACTGAATCCCGACGGCACCGTGACCATCTACAACTGCTGGGAAGACCACGGCCAGGGCGCAGACATGGGTTCGCTGGGCACCGCCCACGAGGCGCTGCGCCCGCTGGGCATCGCCCCGCAGAACATCCGCCTGGTGCTCAACGACACCAGCAAGGCCCCCAACAGCGGTCCGGCGGGCGGCAGCCGGTCGCAGTACGTCACCGGCAACGCCGTGCGCGTGGCCTGCGAGAACCTGGTGGAAGCCATGCGCAAGCCCGGCGGCTTCCGCACCTACCAGGAGATGGTGGACGAAAAGATCGCCACCAAGCATCGCGGCGCGTGGACGGCGGCGGGCACCCACTGCGACGAGAACGGGCAGGGCAAGCCCTTCACCTCGTACATGTACGGCGTGTTCATGGCTGAAGTGGCCGTGGAACTGGCCACCGGCAAGACCACGGTGGACAAGCTGACCCTGGTGGCCGACATCGGCAAGGTCTGCAACAAGCTGGTCACCGACGGCCAGTTGTACGGCGGCCTGGCCCAGGGCGTGGGCCTGGCCCTGTCCGAAGATTACGAGGACCTCAAGAAGCACGCCACCATGGCGGGCGCGGGCGTTCCGTACATCAAGGACATTCCCGACAACATCGAACTGATCTACGTGGAAACGCCGCGCGGCGACGGTCCGTTCGGCGCGTCGGGCGTGGGCGAGCTGCCGCTCAGCGCGCCGCACGCGTCCATCATCAACGGCATCTATCACGCCTGCGGCGTGCGCATCCGCCACCTGCCCGCCCTGCCTGAAAAGGTGCTGGCGGGCCTGAAGGGCGCGTAAGACGATGAACACGGCCCCGGGGTGGACGCGCTCCGCCCCGGGGCATCATTTTTCGGGGCGTGGGGTTGTGCCGTACGCTCCGTCCGGTTTGCCGACAGGGCCGGAAAGGGGAGGTATGGCATGGACCAGACTCCGTTACGCGACTGGGAGTCGCGCTGCATACAGGAAGAACCGCCCCGCTGTCAGGCGGCGTGCCCGCTGCATGTAGATGCGCGTGCCTTTCTGGACCATGTGGCGCAAGGCCGCTGGCGCGAGGCGCGCGGCGTGCTGGAACGCACCATGCCCCTGCCCGGCGTGCTGGCCCGGCTGTGCGAGGCCCCCTGTCAGGCGGCCTGCCTGCGTGATGAAGCGGGTGGAACCATTGCCGTGGGCGCGCTGGAGCGGGCCTGCGCCGCGCTGACCGTTCCGGCGGCAGACCCACGCCCCTTGCCGGGGCGGGGGCTGCGCGCCGCCGTGCTGGGCGGCGGGCTGGCCGCGCTGACCGTGGCCTGGGATCTGGCGAAGAAGGGCCACGCGGTGACCCTGGCCGGGTGGCTGGATGACGGAGGAGAGCGTGGGGGCGAAGGTGGTGCGGAAGGTGCCGCCAGGATGGCCGCTGCTGGCCGTCTTGCAGCCATCCCCCAGGACGTGCTGCCGCCGGATGCCCTGCGCAGGGAACTGGACCGGCTGGCCGGGCTCAAGGTGCGCTTTGCCGCGCCCGTGGCCCCCACGGCGGCGGTGCTGGAAGAGATGCGCGCCGCGCACGGGGCGGTGTTTCTGGCGTGGAGCCCGGCTGCTGCCAGCGCGTTGGGCCTGCCGGACCGCGACCGGTGCGATGCGCTGACCCTGGCCCACCCCGATCTGCCCGGCGTGTTCTGCGGCGGCTGGCCCGTGGAAGGTGTACCGCGCTGCATCGACGAGGCCGCCGATGGCCGTCATGCCGCCACATCCATGGACCGTCACCTGACCGGCGTGTCGCTCGCGGCGGCCCGCGAACGGCAGGGGCCGTTCGAAACGCGCTTGTTCACCAGCCTTGAAGGTGTGGAGGCCATGCCGCCCGTGGCATTGCCCGCGCTGCCGTCCGCAGGAGAGGGGGTGGCGACAGGTAACGGCAACGGCGGGGGCAATCTTGCGCCCGATGCCGTCGCCGCTGACACCCCATACAGGGCCGAAGCGGCCCGCTGTCTGCAATGCCAGTGTCTGGAATGCGTCAAGGTGTGCCCGTATCTGGAAAAGTACGGTGACTACCCCAAGAAGCACGCCCGGCGCATCTACAACAACCTGGCCATCGTCAAGGGCGTGCATCAGGCCAACCGGTTCATCAATTCGTGCAGCCTGTGCGGGCTGTGCGGCACGGTGTGCCCCACCGGGTTCGACATGGCTCCGCTGTGCCACGAGGCGCGGCGCACCCTGGTGCATGACGGCAAGATGCCCCCGTCCACCCACGAATTCGCGCTGGACGACATGGCCTTCAGCAACGGGCCGCATGCCGCGCTGCTGCGCGCCCCGGCGGGGGCCACGACCTGCGCCTGGCTGTTCCTGCCCGGCTGCCAGCTTGCGGCGTCCGCCCCGGACAGAGTCGCGCAGGCGTGGTCCTTGTTGGACGACCGGTTGCCCGGCGGCACGGGCATTGCCCTGCGCTGTTGCGGCGCGCCCGCGCTGTGGGCCGGGCGCGACGACCTGGCCGCTGCCGCCGCCGAGGAACTGCGCGACGGGTGGAACGCGATGGGACGCCCCACGCTGGTGGTGGGGTGCCCGTCCTGTGCCACCACGTTGCGCACGCTGTTGCCCGACCTGCCCCAGACCCCGCTGTGGGTCGTGCTGGCGGAGTACGGCGTCAGCGGACAGTTGGCGACCGTTCCGGCGGCGCTCACGCTGCATGACCCCTGTGCCGCCCGCGGGGATGAACCCTTGCGGGCCACGGTGCGCGGGCTGCTGGCCGCGCGCGGGGTGGCGGTGCACGAGCCGGACCTGACCGGCCAACTCACCGAATGCTGTGGCTACGGCGGCCTGATGGCCGAGGCCGATCCCGATCTTGCCCGTACCGTCATCCAGCGCAGGGCCGATGCTTCGGACCTGCCCTTCGTCACCTACTGCGCCATGTGCCGCGACCGGCTGGCCGAGGCGGGCAGTCCTGCCAGTCACCTGCTGGACCTGCTGCTGCCGCCGCTGCCCGGCGGCAATCCGGACCCGGCAGCGCCCGGACCGCACATCACCGCCCGGCAGGAGAACCGGGCCCGGCTGCGCGACCACCTGCTGCGTGAGGTGTACGGAGAAACCCCGCCCGGAGCCACGGACGACATCGCGCGGGACGTGGCGTTGCGCATCACGCAGGATATGCGGCAGGTGATGGAGCGGCGGCGCATCCTTGATGATGATCTGCGCGGTGCAATCGCCGAGGCCGAACATACGGGCCGCTATTTTATCAACACCGATACAGGGATGCGTCTGGCCTGCCTGCGCCGGGTACGCGTCACGCATTGGGCGGGGTACGAACCCGTGACCGGCGGCGTGGAAAGTGGAACCGGCGGCGCAGCGGGGGGCGGAACTGGGGACGGAACTGAGGCTGGAGTAGGGGGCGATGCCGCGCCCGCCTACGCCATCCGGCAGGCCTATGCCCACCGCATGGTGCTGCCGCAGGGGACGCCCGCCGGGGGATGGAAGGAATCGCCCCACGAACCGGCCTATCTGCCCGCGTCCGGCAACTGGGCCTGCGCCTGCGGCGGCACGCCGCGTCCGTTGTCGGTGGAGCTGACCTACCTTGGCAGCACCTTCAACGTGCGCCTGCTGACCTGTCCGGATTGCGGGCAGGTGCTGGTGGACGAGGCCCTGGCGCTGGGCAAGATGCTTGAAGTGGAACAGTTGCTGGAGGACAAGTGAGCGTGCCGTCCGCCGTCGATGTTTCCGGGCCTGAGGGGCCTCCCGCGCCGAAGGCGGTCGCCGCGCCTGCGGGTGATGGTGGCTCGGTCACCAGTCCGCTCGAACCGTGGGAGCCTCAGGCGCTGCGCGGGCCGTGGGAGCACCCGGCCCTGCGCGCGGTGGCCGGGGCCACGCTGCGTCCCGGCGGACTGGCCCTGACCATGCGCGCGCTGGAACTGGCGCGGCAATTGGCGGATCTGCCTCATGACGCGCGGGTGGCGGACCTGGGCTGCGGCCCCGGCGAAACCGTGGCCCTGCTGCGCCAGGGGGGCATGACGGCGGTGGGGCTGGACCTTTCCGCCAGCCTGCTGGCCGAGGCGCGGATGCGCAATGGCCAGATGCCCCTGATTCAGGCGGATGCCGGGCCGGACGCGCAGGCATCCGCACAGCATGCCCCCGGTCTGCCGCTGCGCACCGCCAGCCTGGATGGCGTGTTTTGCGAATGCGTGCTCTCGGTGTTCCCGCAGCGCGGGACCGTGCTGGCGGAACTGGCGCGGGTGCTGCGTCCCGGCGGGGTGCTGGTCTGGACCGACCTGTACGTGCGTCCGGGCCGCGCGGCTGCCGTGTGGCGTGGCCCAGACGGTGGCCCAGACGGCTGTGAGGAAGGCTGTGAGCACGGTTGCACGGACGGCAGCGAACCCCGGCGCTCCGGTCCGCACTCCCGCATCCTTTCCTGCCGCGCCGGGGCCATCCCGCGCGCGGACATGGAAGGCATGCTGCGCAGAGCCGGGTTCACGGTGCTGGCGTTCGAGGATCACAGCCGCCTGCTGGCGGAACTGGCGGGCAGGCTGCTGTTTGCCGGGGCGGAACTGTCGGATCTGTTCGGCTGCGGTGGCGGTGGCGGCGGGCGGCCCGGCTACGCGCTGCTGCTGGCGCGGCGTGACGATGATGCACAACGGGGGGATACGCCATGAGCGACGATGCGTTCGGACGGGTACTGGCCCTTGGGGCCGCCGGGTACTGCTGTACCCAGATCATGGTCCAGCTGATGCTGGACGTGCAGGGGCGCGATGCGTCCGGTGACGGGTTGGGCGACGGACGGGACGCGGTGCGCGCTGCTGGCGGGCTGTGCCGGGGCTTCGGTCTGGCAGAAGGCGCCTGCGGCATCCTGCTGGGCGGGTGCATGGCCATGGGCCTGTGCCTGGCCAAGGGCCACGACGGGGAAGAGCCCCACGATGCGCTGGAGGCCATGACCACGGAATTCGCCGAATGGTTCCGCGAACGCACCGCCGCCAGCGGGGGCATATCGTGCGGGGCCATCTTGGGCGACAGCGGTGGCGGTCGGCCCGATTTCGGCAAATGCCACGGCTTGCTGCTGGAAGCGCACGGCAAGATGTTCGAAGTGCTGGCGGCTTACGGCGTGGACCCCACGCTGCCGCGCGAGGGCTAGGCGGCATGGCCCGGCGTGGCAACTCCCTTGTGAATTGCGGCTGCTCCGTAGCGGGGCAGGCCGGGGGCGAAGCGATGACAACGGCGCAAGGCCGGGTGCTGGCCCGCACCGCCAGCGTGTGCCCGGTGTGCCTTGGTCCGGCCCCGGCGGAGCGGGTGGCCGTGGGCGATACGGTGCTGCTGGTCAAACGTTGCCCGGAGCACGGCGAATTTTCCGCACCGGTGTGGCGGGGCGAGCCTGCCTTCACCGGTTGGGTGCGCCCCAAGATTCCCACGGCCCGGCGCGGTCCCGGCACGGAGCGCGAACTCGGTTGTCCCAATGATTGCGGGCTGTGCCCGGACCATGGCCAGCACACCTGCACCCTGCTGATCGAGGTGACGCAGCGCTGCAACCTGCGCTGCCCGGTGTGTTTCGCGTCAGCAGGAGTGGGGGGGCAATCGGGCAGGCAGGGTGAGGACGCGGAGAGTGGGTGGAACAAGGGTGATGCCCGGGAATCCCGCCGCGAGGACGATTCCACACTCGGTGAACTGGTTGCCCGGCTGGCCGTGCTGCGCCCGCGAGCGGGCGATGCCAACATCCAGCTTTCCGGCGGGGAACCCACCCTGCGCGACGACCTGCCGCAACTAGTCACCGCCGTGCGCGGCCTGGGCTATCCCTTCGTGCAACTGAACACCAACGGCCTGCGTCTGGCGCGCGAGGCGGGCTATGCCGCGCGCCTTGCCGCCGCCGGGCTGGATTCCGTGTTCCTGCAATTCGACGGCCCGGACGACGCGGCCACCGCGCGGCTGCGCGGCCTGCCCCTGCACGCGGACAAGGTGCGCGCGGTGGACGCCTGCGCGGCGGCGGGGCTGGGCGTGGTGCTGGTATGCACCGTGGCGCGCGGGGTTAACGACCATTGTCTGGGCGATATCGTGCGCTTTGGCCTTGCGCGGGTGCCCGTGGTGCGCGGGGCGCATTTCCAGCCGGTGAGCTTCTTTGGCCGGTACGAGGGTTTCGGCGCGCCCGGCGGTGCTGATGGCGTTGCGTTTGGTGGCGCACCCGGTGGTGCAGGGGACAGCGCGCGCGAGGCAGCCCGCATCACCCTGCCCGAGGTCATGCGCGCGGTGCGCGACCAGACCGGCGGACTGATTCCCTTGTCCCACCTGCATCCGCCGGGGTGCGAGCATGCCCAGTGCTCCTTCAGCGGCACGTTCATGGCCCACGAGGACGGCAGGCTGGAACCGGCGGGCGGGGCCTGCTGCGGGACTGGCGGGAATGGCACGAGAACGGGGGGCATCTCCCCGGCTCCCATCCCCGCCGCACTGGGAGCGGAGCGGGCGCGGGCCTTCGTGCGCCGCCAGTGGAAGGCGCCCGGTCCGCCTGCTGGCGCGGGCGCCACGAGTGGGAACACATCCGCCACGCCGCCGCGTGACGATTTCGAGCGCTTTCTGGCGCGGGCCGGGCGACGCTTCACCGTGTCCGGCATGGCCTTTCAGGATGCCTGGACCCTGGACACCGAACGGCTGCGCGGCTGCTGCATCCATGTGGCCGCGCCAGACGGGCGCATGGTGCCGTTCTGCGCGTGGAACCTGACATCGGCGGACGGCACGCCGTTGCATCGCAATGGTGCGCCGTCCGGCGTGGGATGCGCGGGAGGTGGCGAAGGTCCGGAAGGTGCTGGCGCGGCGGGCGGCGGGCCGGTCGGTTCAGCCGAAGGAGAGGGCGCATGAACCGGCAATTCGCGGCCCCTGCATTGCCGGACGATGGCGTGCCCGCGCCGTGCCCCACGTGTGCCGTGTCCACGAAACATGGTGAACATGGTGAACATGGGGAGCATGGGGAACATGGGGAGCACGGGGAGCACGTAGGCGCTTCACGCCTCGCACCCACCGGGCAGGAGACGCCCCGGTCGCCGCTGGACCCGTGGCTGGCCGCGCGGCTGTCCATCCCCCTTGCTGCGCTTTCACCGGCCATGGTGCGCGCCCGGCAGGGCGACCTGCTGCGCGAGGCGGTACACCGCGCCCTGGATGCGCCGTTCTACCGCACCCGGCTGGCGGGGCTGGGTATTTCTCATTCCCGGCCTCATTCCCGCCCCCTTTCGCTGGATGACCTGCCCGCGCTGCCCTTCACCACGCCCGACGACCTGCGCGAGGGGGGCGATGCCCTGCTGCGCGTGGCCGACGACGCCGTGGCCCGCATCGTCACTCTGCCGACATCGGGCAGCACGGGGGCACCCAAGCGACTGCGCTTCAGCGATGCGGACATCGAACGCACCGTGGACTTCTTTGCGGTGGGCATGACCACCCTGTGCCGCCCCGGTGACGTGGTGGCCATCTTCATGCCCGGCCAGCGGCCCGACAGCGTGGGCGATCTGCTGGACCGTGGCCTGCACCGCGCGGGTATGCAGCCGGTGCTGCTGCCCCCGGCGGCCAGCGGGGCGGAACATGCCGCTCGACTGGCGCAAACCGGGGCGCAGGTGTTCGTGGCCACGCCCACCCAGGCCCGTGCCCTTGCCGACGCCGTGCTGGCAGACCCCGGACTGGCACCACGCCCGCGCACCTGCCTGCTGAGCGCGGAGGCCACCCCGCCGGAAACGGCGGACAGGGTGCGTGCGGCTTTGGGCTGCGAGGTATTCGACCACTGGGGCATGACCGAAACCGGATACGGCGGTGGCGTGGAATGCGCCGCCCATCACGGCTTTCACCTGCGCGAGGCGGACATTTTCGTGGAGATCGTCGATCCGGTTACCGGAGTTCCCCTGCCGGACGGGCAGACCGGCGAGGTGGTGGTGACCACCCTTGCCGCAGAGGCCATGGTGCTGCTGCGCTACCGCACGGGTGATGCGGCGGCCATGCTGCCGCCGCCATGCCGTTGCGGCAGCCCGCTGCGGCGACTGGGGGCGGTTCAGGGGCGCATTCGCCGTTACGGAAACCACTGGGATATCATTACCCTTGCCAAGGGGGCACGACCATGACGCAATTCTTTGGACAACTGGCCGATGCGCTGGAGCGCGACGGCGTTGCCGTGCTGGCCACCATCGTCACGGCGGAAGGGTCCGCCCCGCGCATGGCCGGGGCGCGACTGTTCGTGCGCGGCGACGGCCAATCCTTCGAGGGCACCGTGGGCGGGGGCATTCTGGAAGCCCGCGTGCTGGATGCCTGCCGCACGGCCCTGGGCGACGGGCTGGCCCGCCTGCTCACCTTCGACCTGTCCGCCGACGAGGCCGCCGGGTCGGACATGATCTGCGGGGGCAGGGTGCGGCTGTACGTGGAACCGTTGCGCGCCGCGTCCTGTCCGCAACTGGCGCCGTTGCTGCACGAAACGGATCGCCTGACCATGCAGGGGCGGCGCTGCGTGCTGGTCAACGTACTGCGGCCCGATGCCGCGCCGGATTGCCGCCGCCTGCTGCTGGTGGGCGAAGGGCAGGGGGCGGACGCCAGCGGAGACCTGGCGCTGGACCCCGGTGCGCTGGCCGGATTGCGCGACGCCGTGGCCACGGCCAGCGGGCCGCTGTGCGTGGAGGCGGGGGGCCTGTCCCTGCTGGCCGACCCGGTGGCCTCGCCAGGGCGGGTGGTCATTGCCGGGGCCGGGCACGTGGGACGGCAGGTGGGCCTGATGGCCTCGCTGGCCGGGTTCCGGGTCACCGTGCTGGACGACCGGCCCGATTTCGCCAAAGCCGATCGGTTGCCCGGCGCGGACGAGGTGCGCTGCGTCACCCCCGGCGGTGACTGGCTGGCGGATCTCGGCATGCACGAGGACTGCTACGTGGTCATCGTCACGCGCGGGCACCGCAATGATGGCGAGGTGCTGGCCAGTGCGTTGCGCACCCCGGCCCGTTACGTGGGCATGATCGGCAGCCGCCGCAAGCGCGATGCCGTGTACCGCAGGCTGGAAGAAGCGGGAACCCCGCGCGCGGCCATCGAGCGGGTGCATTCGCCCATCGGGCTGGACATCGGGGCGGAAACGCCCGAGGAAATAGCCGTGAGCATCGTGGCGGAACTGGTGCAGGCACGGGCTGCCAGCCGGGTGCGCCACGCTATTCCGCCCATGCAGGCCTGATCCCATGCAGGTTTGAGCCGCCGTAAGGCGCGCCGGATCGTTGACGGACACGGAGCGAGGAATGCCATCTGAAGCGGTGAATGATTCGGCGGTTTCGATAGATGCTGACTATGTAATCGAAAGTGGCGAACAGTCGAGGAGGGGGGAGGCTGTTCAGGCCGCTGCTTCCGGCGTGACCGTACCCTCGCTTTCTCCATTCCCCGTTGTCGGCGTGGTGCTGGCAGCGGGCGCATCGTCGCGGATGGCTCCCGGCTTCAAGCCGCTGCTCGACCTGCACGGCGCTTCGGTGCTGGCTCGTTGCGTGGAGACGTTCCGGCAGGCGGGCGTGTCCGACGTGCTGGTGGTCACCGGACATCGGGCGGACGAGGTGGCGGCGGAGGCCACGCGGCTGGGCGCGGCCACGGTGCACAACCCGGCATGGCGCGAGGGAGGCATGTTTTCCTCGGTGCGCGCGGGGCTGGGAGCCGTGGTTGGGCGCGGCGACGAGACTGCTGAGTTTGGCGGGGCTGCTGGAAGGGGTGGGGCAGGCGTCTTGCTGCTGCCGGTGGACGCCGCGCTGGTGCGTCCCCTGACCGTGCGCCTGCTGCTGGAACACGCCGCCGCACACCCGGACCGGGTGTTGATGCCGGTGTTCGACGGACAGTGGGGGCATCCGCCGCTGCTGCATGCATCGGTATTGCCGATCATTCTGGCCGATGGCGGCGGTGGCGGCCTGCGCGGCGCGCTGCACCGGCTGGGGGCGCACGCCCTGCAAGAGGTCTGCGTGCCCGACAGGTTCATCCTGCGCGATATGGACACCCCGGACGATTACCACGCGGCCTGCGCCGACTGGCCCACCCGCGACGTGCCCACCCCGCAGGAGGCGCGCACGCTGCTGGCGGTGCGGGCCGTTCCGCCCGGCGGCATCACCCATGCCGAGGGGGTGGCCGCCGTGGCCGTGCGCCTGGCCGATGGGTTGAATGCTGCGCGCACCATGGCCGGGCAGGACCGCGTGCCGGGTGGACCATCCGGCACGGGTGCACGGCTGGACGGCGAACTGGACAGCGAACTGGACAGCGAACTCGACAGTGCACTGACGGAGGCCGCCGCCCTGCTGCACGACATCGCCAAGGGCCAGCCCCGCCACGAGGCCGCCGGGGGCGCGCTGCTGCGCGAACTGGGTTTTTCCGGTGTGGCGGGCATCGTCAGCGCGCACAGGGATACCACCCTTGCCGACGACCAGCCCCTGAGCGAGCGGGAAGTGGTTTATTTCGCGGACAAACTGGTGCGCTGCCATACCGTGGTGGACGTGAAGAGCCGCTTTGGCGAGAAATTGGCCCAATGGCGGCACGACCCGGAAGCGGCTGCCGCCATTGAAGGGCGGATGCGCCGGGCGCTGGCCCTGCGCGCGCGCATCGAGCGCGAGGCCGGACGACCGCTGGCGGACATCCTGCATCCCCTGTCCGTGGGCATGCCTGCGTGGGAACCGGATACTGGCGGTGTCAGTCAGGCCGGAGAAACCGCCCGGGCGGGACTGGCCATTTCCTGCTCCGCCACCGCGCCGGACAGGTCGCCCGCGTCCACGGGGCACGGTCCTGAGCACGGTCCTGAGTGTGGTCCCGTGCGGGAATCCGCAGACGACGGGAACCACCCATGACCGTTCCGGCAGTACCCGTGCCAGGCGCCCCACCCGCCGCCCTGCCGAACATCCTGCCGGGCATCGGGCCGGACATTCTGCTGTTCCGCCATGCGGCCACGGACATGGGCGACGGGCCGCGCCGGTACATTGGCCGCACCGAAGTGCCCTTGTCCACGGAAGGCCGCGCGCGGGCGGCAGCGTGGCGGCCGCGTCTGGCAGGATTGCACGTGGTGGGGGCCTACGCCTCGCCGCTGCAACGGGCGCGAGAAACGGCCCGGCTCATGCTGGGGCAGGGTGAGGTTCCGGACACGCCGGATGCTCCGGACACGTCATGCATGCGGTCCCTGGCCGCCATCCCGCTCACCATTCTGGACGATCTGGCGGAGATGGACCTGGGGGAATGGGAAGGACAGGTGCAGATGCAGGTGCGGGAAGCCCGGCCCGACGCCTACGCGCGCCGCGGGCGCGAACCCTGGACCTTTCGTCCGCCGGGGGGGGAATGCTGCGCGGACGTGGCCGCACGCGGGTTGCGGGCATTGGCCGCCATGTGGTGGGACTGCTCCGGAACGGGGGGCTGGCCAGGGAATGGGGGCAGGGGCGTGGGGACGGCAGGTGCCGAGGGGCAAAACGCCACCGCCGGGCAGCAATGCCTTCCGGACTGTGGCGCCAGCCATGGCCATGTCCCGGTCATCGTGGCCGTGAGCCACGCCGGGCTGATCCGTTCCGTGCTGTGCGCGCTGGGCCACATGGGCCGCGAAGAACTGCTCACCCTGCCGGTGCGCCATCTGCATTGCGTGCGTCTGCGCCGCCACGCCCCCGAAGGGGGCGGTACGGCTGCGGCCACGGCGCCGACGTCAGCGGGTTCCGGGGCTTCAGCGGCATGGAGCGTCGTGTCGCCGGACTGGCAACCGTAGACAGCCCGCACCACACTATTGGCGCGGCATGGTGCACGCCGCGCCATCCTCACCCGTCTGCGGACTTTGCGAGCCCTGCGGGATGGTGCGACAGGCAGGGTGGATGGCGAAACGCCGGGCGTCCATGGCATGTCCGCCGGGGCCGCCGTCCCGCTAGTCCATGTCCTCCACGGACAGGATTTCCCAACGCGAATTGTCCGCCGCCACGCGGAAGGTGGCCACGGCACGGGCGCCGCACGCGCGGCAGATGAGCACCCGGCGGTGCTCGCCGTTCTTCTGCCCGGCCCACGAGGTGTCCGGCGGGCCGAAGTGGCAGCGTGTGCAGCGAAACATGGGAGCGACGTTTATCTTGTGCAGCGTGAGATTGTCTGCTTCAAAGCTGGGCATGTGCAAACCTGTGCTCTTCGTTGGTCGTGTCGTCCGGTCGGCGCATGGTCCAGTGCCCGTATTTGAGGGGTAGGGCAACGCCGTACGATTCGGCATGCCGCAGGCATGCTGAACCGGAGTGTCCTGTCTGCTATCCCTTTTCGATTTTCCGGTCAAGTATCATAGAAATTTTCATCTGCAACTTTGCCGTGTAGTGGTGCCGTATTTTTTGCGGCGTGCCATGCAACAATGCGTAGCAAATCCTGCGGAACAGTAACGGATGAATGTCACATGCGGCGGGGAAGGGCGAAAACGGCAAGCGGTGAAACGCACACCCACGCGACGCAGACTATGCGTTTGCGCGCGGGGCACGTTCTGGTATGGTGCCGATGCCCGCTGCAGCACGCCGGATGGCCGTTGCGCCGGGGGTGCCCCTTCATTCATGAACCGTGACGCCTGCGAGTTCACATGTCATCTCCCTCTACCGCGCCTTTGTCCTCTTCCGCCGCGTCGCCAGTGCCCGGCGGCGCCGCATCGGGTGGAACCGCACAGTCCGGCCTTGGCAAACTGGCCATCGACAAGACCGGCTGGCAGTCGCCCCGGCGCACGCCCCGTCGGCGCTGGCTGTGGCTGCTTGCCGCCGTTGTGCTGGCTGGCGCGGCCGTTGGCGCGCGGCTGCTGTTTCCGGCGGAGCGCGAGGTGCGCCTTGCCGTGGTGGCCAGGGTGTACCCCACCCAGTCCATGACCACGCTGGTGTCCAGCGGCTACGTCACCGCGCAGCGCAAGGCGTCGGTGGCGTCCAAGATCACCTCGCGCCTGGAATGGCTGGGGGTGGAGGAAGGCAGCCGGGTGACCGCAGGGCAGGTGCTGGCCCGGCTGGAAAGCGATGACGCCCGCGCCGCGCTGGAGCGCGCACAGGCCAACGAGCGCGGCGCGCGGGCCGACATAGACCGGGCCGCCGCCGAACTGACGGACGCCAGGCGCAACCACGCCCGCATGCGCAAGCTGATGGCGGAAAACGTGATTTCCCGGTCGGACCTGGACACCGCCGAAACCCGCGCCCTCACGGCCGATGCCGCCGCCCGCGCCGCCCGTGACGGGCTGGCCGCCGCCTCCGCAGCCCGGCGCGAGGCCGAGACGCAACTGGAATACGCCTACATCCGCGCGCCGTTCGACGCGGTGGTGCTGACCAAGAACGCGGACGTGGGCGACATCATCACCCCGCTGGGCGCGGCGGCCAACGCCAAGGCCAGCGTGGTGACCATCGCCGACATGGGCTCGCTGCTGGTGGAAACGGACGTCAGCGAATCCAGCGTGGGCCGGGTGAAACCCGGCGCCCCCTGCGAAATCGCGCTGGATGCCCTGCCGGACGAACGCTTCGTGGGGCGGGTGCACATCATCGTGCCCACGGCCGACCGCAGCAAGGCCTCGGTCATGGTCAAGGTGGCCTTCGACGTGCTGGACCCGCGCGTGCTGCCGGAAATGAGCGCCCGCGTGGCCTTTCTGGACCGTCTGCCCTCCGACGAAGAGCGCCGCCCCCGCCCGGCAGTGCCCGCCACCGCCGTGCGCGGCGAAGGCGACGCCCGCGTGGTGTTCGTGGTGCGCGATGGCAGGGCGGTACGCACCCCGGTGCGCACCGGCATGGCCCTTGGCGATGCGGTGGAACTGCTGGCCGGTGCTGGTTCCGGACCCGGTGCTGGTTCCGGACCCGGTGCTGATTCCGGACCCGGTGCTGGCTTCGGGGCCGGGGCTGGTTCCGGGCTGTCCCTTGGCGACCGGGTGGTGGCGGACCCGCCCGCCGATCTGGCCGATGGCGACCGCGTGCGGATGCAGCCATGAGCCGCGCGCAGGATTCCGCCGTTCCTCCACATGCCGCCGCGCAAGGCGGTGCGCCGGACAGGGATGCCGCGTCCGGCGCGGCTTCTGGCGCCGCGTCCTCCCTTGCGCCCCCGCGTACTGCCAGCCCGCCCATCCTGCTCGAAGGCGTGTCCAAGGCCTACCGGCGCGGCGCGCAGGTGGTGCCGGTGCTGACCAACGTGAACATGGCCGTGGCCCCCGGCGAGTTCCTGGCGCTCATGGGGCCGTCCGGTTCCGGAAAATCCACGCTGCTCAACCTCATCGCGGGCATCGACCGGGTGGACGCGGGGGCCGTCTTCGTGGGCGACACGGACATCACCACCCTGGACGATGCGGACCTGGCGCGCTGGCGCAGCCGTAGCGTAGGGTTCATCTTTCAGTTCTACAACCTCATTCCCGTGCTGAACGCGCTGGAAAACGTGGAACTGCCGCTTCTGTTAACGCCCCTGTCCGGGCGCGAACGCCGGGAGCGGGCACGCACAGCGCTGGCCATGGTGGGCCTGTCCGACCGCATGGATCACTACCCCGGCCAGCTTTCCGGCGGGCAGCAGCAGCGCACCGCCATCGCCCGCGCCCTGGTGGCCGACCCGGACATCCTGGTGGCCGACGAACCCACCGGCGACCTGGATCGCGTGTCCGCCGGAGAAATCCTGGACCTCATGGACGGGCTGAACCGCACCATGGGCAAGACCATCATCATGGTCACCCACGACCCCCGCGCGGCGGAACGGGCGGGCCGCCTGCTGCTGCTGGAAAAGGGCGAACTGGCCGATGCTCACGCTTAGGTTCGTGCTGCGCAACCTGGCCCGGCACCCGCTGCGCAATGCGCTGACGGTGCTGGGCATCGCCATTTCCATCATGGCCTTCGGCCTGCTGCGCACCACGGTGGAGGCCTGGTACGTCGGGGTTTCCGCCTCGGCGGCCAACCGGCTGGTAACCCGCAACGCCATCTCGCTGGTGTTTCCGCTGCCCATCGCCTACGCGGGCAAGATCCGCGCGGTGGAAGGGGTGACGCATCTTTCGTGGGGCAACTGGTTTGGCGCGTACTATGTGGACGAGAAGAACTTTTTCGCCAACTTCACCGTGGACATGCGCAGCTACCTGGACCTGTACCCGGAATACGTCATCACCGACGACCAGAAGGCTGCCCTGCTGCGCGACCGCAAGGGCATGGCCGTGGGACAGCGGCTGGCCAGGCGCTTTGGCTGGAAGCTGGGCGACACCGTGCCGCTGAAAGGCACCATCTACCCCGGTGACTGGAACGTGGTGGTGCGGGCCATCTACACCGGGCGCTTCCCCAACACCGACGAGACGCAGGCCTTCTTTCACTGGGAATACCTGAACGAACGGATGAAGGTGGATCAGCCCGGCCGCGCCGACCGGGTGGGCTTCTACATGATCGGGGTGGACCGGGCAGAGAACGCGGCCCGCGTGGCGGGCGACATCGATGCGCGGTTCCGCAATTCGCTGGCGGAAACCCTGACCGAAACGGAGCAGGCCTTCCAGATGGGGTTCATCTCCATGAGCGAAGCCATCATCATGGCCATCCGGCTGGTGTCGGGCATCGTCATCGTGATCATCATGGCGGTGGCGGCCAACACCATGGCCATGTCCGCCCGCGAGCGCATGGGCGAATTCGCCACCCTGAAGGCGCTGGGCTTTGGCGGCGGCTACGTGGCCCTGCTGGTGACGGGCGAGGCGCTGGCCCTGTCGCTGCTGGGCGGCGCGGCGGGGTGTGCGCTGTCCGTGCCGGTCACGCATGTCATCTCCAACGTGCTGGGCGACTATTTCCCGGTGTTCATGCTGTCCGGCGAGACGCTGGCCCTGCAAGGCGCCGCCGCGGCGGTGGTGGGGCTGGTGGCGGGCGCGGCGCCCGCGTGGCGGGCAAGGCGGGTGCGCATCGCCGACGTGCTGGGCAGGTAGGGGGCTTCTAAATGGTCCTTTCGCTCGTTGGCTACGTCAAACTACACCTGCCATGGCTTTGCTGTCCTTATCCATAAGACTCGCGCTGCGCGCTCGCCTAACGGCTAAGGCTCGGTCGAATACAGCAAGAGTACGCGTTGCGGTCCTCATCCGTAATGCTCGAAGACTCACATAACGGCTGAGGCACTCCTTCATGGCAGGCTTGTTTTCCTTGCCAACGAACGAAAATCCTCATTTAGCCCCCCCTGCGTAGGTAGGTAAAAGGAAACGGCATGGCCTCGCTTCTTTCCTACAGCTTGCGCAACATGCTGGCGCGCCGTCTGACCACGGTTCTTACCGTGGGGGGCATGGCGCTGGTGGTGTTCGTGTTCGCGGCCATGCTCATGTTGTCCGAGGGGTTGCGCACCACGCTTGTGCTTACCGGATCGCCCGACAACGTGGTGCTGCTGCGGCAGGGGGCCAAGTCCGAAATGGAAAGCGCGGTGGACCGCGACCAGGCCCCGCTGGTGGAAAGCCTGCCCCAGGTGGCCCGCGCCGCCGACGGCGGGCCGCTGGCCGCGCGCGAACTGGTGGTGCTGATCACCCTGAACAAGCGCGGCACCACCAAGCCGTCCAACGTGGTCATCCGGGGCATCGGCCCCCATTCGCTGGAATTGCGCCCGCAGGTCCGGCTGAAGGAAGGGCGCATGCCGCGCTTCGGCACGTCGGAAATCATCGCCGGGGAAAGCATTGCCCGGCGCTTCAGCGGCACGGGCATTGGCGAAAGTCTGCGCTTCGGCCTGCGCGACTGGACCGTTGTGGGCATCTTCGAGGCCGGGGCCACCGGTTTCAGCTCGGAAGTGTGGGGTGATGTGGATCAGCTGATGGCCGCCTTCCGCCGTTCGTCCTATTCCGTGGTGGTGGCGCGCATGAATGAACGGGACGGTCAGGCCGGGCTTGATGGCCTGCGCGCAGGCCTGACGGCGGACCCGCGCCTGCAACTGGAAGGCAAGAGAGAGACCCGCTTCTACGAAGAACAGTCGGAAATGATGGCCAAGTTCCTGGGCGTGCTGGGCACCATGCTGCCCGCCATCTTTTCGCTGGGGGCCATCATCGGCGCCATGATCACCATGCACGCCGCCGTGGCCAGCCGGGTGCGCGAGATAGGCACCCTGCGGGCCATCGGGTTTCAGCGGCGGGACATCTTGCGGGCCTTTCTGCTGGAATCGCTGCTGCTGGGCGGCAGCGGCGGGGCCGTTGGCCTGCTGCTGGCCTCCACCCTGCAGTTCGTGACCATATCCACCATGAACTTCCAGACCTTCTCGGAACTGGCGTTCAGCTTTACCCTCAGCCCGCGCATTGCCGTGTGGTCGCTGCTGTTCGGGACGGGCATGGGCTGCCTGGGGGGCATCCTGCCTGCCATCAAGGCTTCGCGGCTGGTTATCGTAGACGCGCTGCGCGCGGCCTGATCTGTTAGTAGCGCTGCGCGCGGCATGATCTGGTAATCGCGTTGCGCGTGGCCTGACCCGTTAATCGCGCTGCGCGCGGCATGATGTGGACGTGGCGCGGAATCGCACCCTATTCTGGTAGGATTTATGCTTCATTCCTGATGTGGATGTTGAGATTTCAACGTGTTGCAATAGCGGTGGAAGACCCGCAGCAAGCTGTGAGAAAACGCAAGCCCGTGTCGGGTGGCAAAGCGTGCGAAAGCGCCGGAATCAAGGATTCCGGCGCTCCTGTTTTTTATTGCGCTGTAATCAAAGACTATATTTTTTGAAGAAAATTTCGGCAGTCCCGTTGACAATATCACACCAGCTAGGTAGGAAATAACCCATACCAGCACGGTAGGAATTAACGGAACACGCGGACTGCCACCCGCACCTCCGTGCCGGTGACTGAAAGTCGAAGCTGGATCACGCCGGGCCTGCGCGGAACCATGCCTCCGCGCCGCCCGGTTACCGGAACAAGGCGAAGAGGTTTCCCAAGTTGGCCCGGCGGTGCTGCCGCCGCGGCACCCGCAACCGGATGGCGCCGGGGGCGTGGCCGCCACGAAAGCACCAGGGCAGGATTTCCCAACCTTTCAGTACACAGGGGCAAGCCAATGCAAGTTCAGGAGATGTTCGCGATGGCTGAGGCGGGCGACGCAAGCGCCCAGTTCAATCTTGGCATGCTGTATTACGAAGGCAACGGCGTTGCGCAGGACTTCGGCAAGGCCGCCCAGTGGCTGGGCCGCGCCGCCAATGCGGAGCATCACGAGGCCCTCAACTTCTGCGGCGTCCTGCACGCCACCGGCAAGGGCGTGGCGCAGGATTTCGGCAAGGCGCTGGAACTGTTCCGCAAGGCCGACAAGTGCGGCTACAACTGCGAACCGGTCTACGACGACCTGCCCACGGACTTCCGCGACAAGCAGTTCGGTATGGAACTGGTGTCCGCCAAGCGCGACTTTGTGCGCAAGGCGCGCCTGCTGGCCGCAGAGGCCCGCTGCAACGTGGGGCTTGCCTACCACGGCGAAGCCACCGACGCCACCTCGCGCAAGGTCGCGCGCGAACTGTTCCTCAGCGCGGCCACCCTGGGCAACGGCAAGGCCATGCACCTGCTCGGCACCATGTGTCGTGACGGTGCGGGCGTGCCCGCCAGCGAGGTGCGCGCGTACATGTGGTTCGACCTGGCCGTTACGGCGGGCTTTGCCAAGGCCGGAGAGGCCCGGCGCGATCTGATCGACAGGATGGCGGCCAAGGACGTGGCGCGGGCCGAAAAGCTTGCGGCGCGCTGGCTGCGTTGTTTCCCGTTGCCGGAGGGTGCGGCCCAGTAACCGGCGGCAGATGGCGCGGCGGCGGGGACGGCAACCCCCATGCTGCCGCGCCGCCAGGCTCAGGCCGCGCGCGGCGGTTTCCTCCTCCTTGCGCCGCACCAGTGGCCGAAGCACGCGACACGCGGGGCCCCCTGCCGAAAGACAGGGGGCCCCGCAGCTTTTTGAGCTTCCGCGCTCCGCAGGGACGATGCGCGGGTCGCACAAATCCTACGTTTGCAGTATGAATTTGACCAATTTGGTCCGAATTGCGCAGGTGAACCGGGATCGAAGTGCGGCGGAACGGTCGATTCGGTGGAGATGGCGAGCGGGAGGAGGAAGGCTCACCTGCGCGGGTAGGGGCAGAACAAGGCTGGGAAGGCAGGGAGGGCTGTCGTGGGAGTGGCGCGCGGCAAAGACGCGGCAGGTGGGCGGCTGATGATTGTCCGCCGTCGCGCCGTGTCTGCCGCGTTGCTACGCTTGCGCCGGAACGCTCCGGCGGATGGTGTCCAGCAGGGTAGCGGTCGCCACGGGCTTCTGGTGGGTGGGCACGCGGCGGGCAAGGCGGGCCGGGCGCGGGCCCACGCCGCTCACCACCACCACGGGGGTTTCGCGCAGGGCGGGGCTGCGGCGCAGCCGGGCGTAGAACACCGTGCCGCCGGGGCTTGGCAGGTCCATTTCAAGGGTGATCACGTCGGGGCGGAAGCTGGCGGCGGCCTCAAGCGCCTCGGGCGTGGAGGCGGCGGTGCGCACGGCATGTCCTTCCGCCGTCAGCAGCCCGGCAAGGCGTTCGCGCTCGGCCGGGTCGTTGTCGACGACGAGCACGCGGCGGCGGGCGGCACTCATATTGGTCGCGGACATTGATAACTCCTTCACAAGATGGGGGGGTAAAAAGGACCCGCCGTGCCGAGGGGGGCAACGGCGGGTCCGTTCGATGTCGTTAGCCGTTCTTGGCCGGGGCGTTCGCGGTGCAGCCGCAGGCGCAGCAGCCGTCGCCCTTCAGCGCGCCGAGCGCCTTCAGCACTTCCATGGCAACGCCAAGGCCTTCCTTGGCTTCCTTGGAGCCGAGGGCGCCGACCATGCCGAACATGCCCACAGGCTTGGCCTGCGACAGGTCCAGCTTGGCCAGCATGTCCACCGCGCGGGCCAGGAAGACCTGCACGTTGGGATCGGCCAGCTTTTGCAGCAGCACGGTCATGAAGGCGAGCGCGTCGCCCATCTTCTCGATGCCTTCGGGGGTGTTGGCGTCCAGCACCTTGCCGCCCGCGCCCTTCAGGGCCGACAGCTTGGCGAACACGCCGTCCTGCTCCCACTTGCCCAGCCCCTCGATGATGTGGGGCCAGGTGGGGGCCACCGCCGGGTGCATGGTGCGCCACAGGTCGATGAGGTTTTCCAGCTGGTCGAGGCAGTAGTTGAGGTTGGGGACGCTGCGCAGCCCACGGCGCAGCAGCTCGAAGATGTCGTCGAGATGCACGCGGCCATGCACGTCCTGCAGCTCTTCCACCATCAGGCGGAAGGCGTGGTTGCCGATGGGCGTCACTTCCTCGATGAAGTACTTGGTGCCCATCGCGCGCTCGTGCAGGAAGGCGATCCGCTCTTCCATGGCCTCGAGGCGCTGGAGAATGAGTTCTTCGTTGGTCATTGGTGCCTCCGGCTTACTTCTTCCGCATCAGGGAAGTGTCCTTGCCGTGCAGGTACATGTTCGGCTCGAACGGCAACTCGTGACCCTTCAGCATCAGGCTGTAGTAGACCCACTTGAACATCAGCTTGCCCCAGTAGTTGATGTGGCTTTCGCCCAGCAGCGCGCAGGGCCCCACACCGGGGAAGGGGAACATGCCGGGCAGCGGTTCCACGTCGTAGCTGAAGTCGATGAGCGAGGCCTTTTCGTAACCGGTCACGATGAAGCAGGTGGAGTGACCGTCGAAGTGGTGGTAGTGCTCGCTGCCGTCGATGTCGGACATCAGGTTTTCGGCGATGATGTCGGCCTCGTAGTGGGCCACGGAACCGGCCTTGGAGGTCGGCACGTTGGTGGTGTCGCCGATGACGTACATGTTGGGGTACTTCTTGGACTTCAGGGTGCCTTTGTCGGTGTCCATGAAGCCCATGGGGTCGGCGATGTCCGAATCGATCAGGAACTGCTGGCCCATGTTCGGGGGAATGGTGACCAGCAGGTCGTAGTTGATCTCGTCGCCGGTGACGGAGGCGATGGTCTTGTTGCCCGCGTCAACGCTGTCCACCACGAAGTTGGGCGTGACCTTGATGTTCTTCTTGTCGCACAGTTCGCCCAGGATCTTGGCGGCCACCGGCTTGGTGAACGCGCCGGTCAGCGGGGTGACCAGTTCGATTTCGATGTTGTCGCGCACGCCCATCTTGGTGAAGTACCAGTCGGCCAGGTAGATGAACTCCAGCGGCGCGACGGGGCACTTGATGGGGGTTTCGCAGATGTGGTGGACGAGGCGGCCCTTCTTGAAGTTCTTCAGCTTGGGCAGCAGGGCGGCGGCGCCGTCGGGGGTGTAGAAGTCGTGGATGTTGCCGCGCCAGTCGTCCAGCAGGCCTTCCACTTCGTCGGGGGCGATGCGGCAGCCGGTGGCGATGACAACCCAGTCGTAGCTGTACTTGCCGCCTTCACAGGTAACCACCTTCGCTTCCGGATCCACGTTGGTGATGGTATCCTGCACGAAGTTGACGCCGCGGGGGATGAAATCCTTCTTGGGCTTCTCGCAACCCTTGGGGGTGTCGATGCCGAAGGGTATGAACAGCCAGCCGGGCTGATAATGGTGGGTGAGGTCGCGGTCGATGACCGTGATCTCCCATTCACGCTCGCTGAGCTTTTTCCTCATTTTGGTGGCGAGCATGGTGCCGCCGGCACCTGCCCCAAGAATGAGCAGTTTCTTCATGCCAGGTTACTCCTTCACTTATTGGCTTTGGTGAGAGCAGATTCGGGTATTGCAGCCCCGCAGGGCACGGGGCGTTCTGCCGTATCGCGGCGTGTTCAGCGGCTTGTTGCCGTTCAGCTTGGGCTGGGCGGGGCGCGCGTCCGTGTCGGCCCCGCTGGCCATGTGGGCGCAGTCGTCGGGGCGCTCGGCGCCGTGCATGATGTCGGTAAGGGTGAACTGGTCCAGGGTTTCTTCCAGGGCCTTGGCGGCGCTGGTCCAGGCGGCCTTGCAGCGGCAGGGGGTGTCGTCGCAGTCGGCGCCCACGCAGCAGTTGGGCGGCTGCACGCCGCCTTCCACCACCCGCAGCACGTCACCCAGGGTCACGTCGTCGGGGTTCATGGTCAGCACGTGGCCACCGGCGGCGCCGCGTACGCTGCGGACCATGCCCGCCGTACGCAGTTGCCGGATGATCTTTTCGATGAACTTGACGGAAATGCCCGTGTGCTCGGCCAGTTCGGACGCGGAAAGGGGGCCGTCCTGCGGGCAGTGCAGGGCAAGGTTGACCAGCAGCCGGGATGCGTAATGCACCGTGGAGGAAATTCTCATGCCGTTCTCCAGTGCCTGTGCGGTGGGGCGAGGGCGGCGCGCCGTGGCGCGGTGGGGCTGTTGACCGGGAGATTCCGGGGTTGCTCGTATGTATATTGATACGATTTCGTTTTCATTAATCCGAATCCTTTCGAATCAGATTAATTTCGTATGAATTAAACCCATCCGAATTTGGGTGTCAAGCACCCCTCCAAAAAAGGGGTTTTCCTCAACATGTTGAATAAACAGTGCTATTTTTGGGTTGTGAAAAATATTTCTTGTTTTGCCTGCGTTTGGATGCGCGCAATCCACACCGGACGCTGTGGCAGGCATGTCCGTGTGGGGCCATGAAGTGCACGCGAACGTTGCACGGCGGTGCGGGATGATGGCGGAGGGCAGGGCGGACGCGTGGCGTCCGCGGTGGATGCCGCGCAGGGCAGGGGCTACGGAAGTTGGTATTGTTTCGCCTGGTAATGAGGGGATGCTTCTGTTTTTGGGAGTGGATTGTTGATCTGCGGATGAGAGCGCTGCGTCATTGTGGTGAAACTGATTGTTTTTATTTACCCATTTCCGTTTTTTGCGATGTTAATGGGCACTAACATCCTGCCGTTTCTGCCGATTTTCGGCATGTGCAGTGAAAGCGAATTTTTTTAATTCCTATTGACAAAGGAGGATATTTTCTGTAAGAAGTTTCCCATACTTATGTAATAGCTCACTCTTTTGACGCCGTGCCGTGTGGTGCGGCGTCGAGTGACGGGCGCGGGACCCAACACCATGAAGCTTGCAGCAAAGACACGATACGCGGCGCGCATCCTTCTTGCTTTGGCCATGCACGGCGAAGAGTCTCCCATGACCACCACGGCGCTGTCCCAGCACACCGGCGTGACGGTCCAGTTCATCGAGCAGATCCTCAAGACCCTGAAGCGTGGCGGGTTGACGCGCAGTTCCCGTGGGGCCTCGGGCGGGCACATGCTGGCCCGCACCCCCGAGGAGATCACCCTGGGCGAGATCGTGCGTCTGATGGAGGGGGGCATCCAGCTTACCGTCTGTTGTTCCGGCGATGCCAATGCCTGCGCGCGCCGGGCCTCCTGCCTGACCAGGTCGGCCTGGGTGCGCGCGTCGCAGGCGCTGGAACGTTCGCTGGAAGAGACCACCCTGGCCACCCTCATGGAGGGCGATCAGCCGCTTTCCCCCCACGACGAGGCGGTCTGTCGCACGACGGACGATGATGCTTCCACCGCCAAGCGTGCCACCGTCCGCCGAGCGGCCCGTCCGGCGAGCCCCGCCGAACTGTACTGATTCCGGCGCCCCTCCCTTCCGAGTAAAGGGGGCGATGCCGGTAAGCTCGATGTGCCGGTACGCTCTATGTGCCGGTGCGCATGCCGTCCGGCATTGCTGCCGAGGGGGTTGCCGGATCGTTACGTTTCTGCACGTCAGGTGGCGGGTGTGTTTCGGCCCGCGTCTCCGCCAGATTTGCCTCTTTTTGCACGCATGCCTGCCATTGCCGTTCACCAGCTGAACACCCCGCGTTAGGCCGCCGGTTCCCCGGCGGCTTCCTTTTTTCTGGGGTGATGCATCCCCGTTCCCCTCACGTCCGTGCCGTACATGGAACGGATGCCTTGTCGAAAGCCTATCTCGGCGTGCTTCTTGCAAGAATTCGGGACGCCAACACTGTGCGCAGGCACAATCTGCCGGGGTTGGCCTGCTCACGCTTGTCATGCGCCTTGGTGATATTCTTATAATACAGTATATTGAATACGTGGCCCGGTTCGATTCATGCGGTTTGCCGCCCCTGATGAAATACGGTACGGGAGAGGCCCGGTGCGCCATGCCGCACGCCGGTTCAATTTTTCGACAGGGTTTCGACAGGTTTCGACAGGGCCAGGGGGTTCCGGATGCTCAAGAATTGCAGTCTGTTCATGAAGCTCAGCCTGGGGTTTGGCTCGCTGCTGCTCATCGTGGCGGGGGTGGTTGCCTTTTCTTGGCAGCAACAGCAACACCTGCTGCGCCAGTCGGAGGTGACGGGCAACACGCAGGCCCTGGTGGCGGGCATGGAACATTCACGGGTGGAAATCCTGTATTATCTGCTCAGCAGGGGCCGTGAGCACGTGCGCGCCTTTGAGGCGCAGCACGGCAAGGATGCCGAGGGCATCGCCGCGCTGCGCGAGCGCCTTGCGGCAGACGGGGTGCGCGGAGGCGGCCTGGACGTGCTGGGCCCCATGCATGCCGACTATCGGCGCAAGTTCCTGGAACTGGACGGAGTGCTGACCCACCGCGAACAGACCATCAAGAACGCCGTGCAGGCCGCCAATGCCCTTCAGGAAGGGGTGGAGCGGCTGCATGCCGCCCGCCTGAACGCCATCGTGCAAACCAACCCGTCGCTGGCGCCCCGGCGTGACGAACTGCAAACCCTGGTCTCGCTGGAGACGGAATTCCTCCAGTCGCGGGTGGACGTGCTCTATTACCTGTGGCGGGGCGATACGGATTCCCTGTCGCGCGCGCGCATGCGGCTGGACAAGGCCATATCCGCGGCATCCGGACTTTCCGCCAGCGAGGGCTCCGGAGAGAACTGGAAGTTGGCCTCTACGGTACTGGCCAGCGCCCGGGCATACCGCGAACAGGTGGAACAACTGGTCAAGGACGAGAACGAACGCGACAGCCGCATGTCGGGCATGGCCAACGTGGCCGAGGGCGTGCGCAACACCGTGGTTGCGGTGAAGGACGCCCAGCAGGACCGCATGGGCGACGCGGTGCGCCGCTCGTCCGTGATATCGCTGGGGGTTGCCGGCGGTGCGCTGGTTTTGGGGTTGCTGTTCGCCGTCCTTATCGGCAAGTCGGTGCGCGGGGGGATTGCCCGCGCGGCGGCGGTGGCCGAGGCCGTGGCCCTGGGCGAGACCTCGCTGGAAGTTGAGGCCGAGGGTACCGACGAAGTGGGCAGACTGCTGCAAGCCATGCGCGAGATGCTTGTGGCCGAACGCCGCGTGGTGGAAACGGCCCGCGAACTGGCCCGGGGCAACGTGGACATCGAGGTGGCCATGCGCGGCCCGCGCGACGAACTGATGCGCGCACTGGGAGAGATGGTTTCCGTCGAGCGTTCCATCTCGCGCAATGCCTCCACCCTGGCCACCGGCGACCTGCGCGTGTCGCTGGAGCCGCGCGGCGACAACGACCGGCTGCTGGCCTCGCTGGGCAACATGGTGCAGCGGCTGTCCGATGTCGTGCGCGATGTGCAGGTGGGCGCCGAGAACGTGGCTGCGGGCAGCGAAGAACTGAGCGCCACGGCAGAAGCCCTTTCGCAGGGCGCCACGGAGCAGGCGGCCTCGGTGGAGCAGTGCTCCGCCTCCATGGAAGAAATGGTGGCGCGCATCGCCCAGAACGCCGAAAACGCCCGCACCACCGAATCCATAGCGGTGCGCGCGGCGGACGACGCCCGCGATTCGGGCACGGCTGTGGCCGCCACGCTGAAGGCCATGCGCGAGATCGCCAGCAAGATTTCCATCATCGAGGAAATCGCCCGGCAGACCGACCTGCTGGCCCTGAACGCCGCCATCGAGGCGGCCCGCGCGGGCGAACAGGGGCGTGGCTTTGCCGTGGTTGCGTCGGAAGTGCGCAAGCTGGCCGAGCGCAGCCAGGCGGCAGCGGCGGAAATCAACAGGCTGTCCGGGGCCAGCCTGGAAGTTTCGGAACGTGCGGGAGAACTGCTGGGCAAGCTGGTGCCGGACATCGAGCGCACCTCTGAACTGGTGCAGGAGATCGCCGCCGCCAGCATCGAGCAGCGCGAAGGCGCAAGCCAGGTCAACGAGGCCTTGCACATGCTCGACCAGGTCATCCAGCAGAACGCGGCGGCTTCCGAAGAGGTGGCCTCCACGTCCGAGGAACTGTCTGCCCAGGCGGCTCACCTGCAACGTACCGTGGCCTTCTTCCGCCTGGGGACGGACATGTCTCCCAAGGTGCAGCGGGTGCCGGGGCCGCAGCCTTCGGCCATGCCCACGCTGAAGGACGGCGACCCGCGCAAGGTGCGCATCAACCTCACGGACGATGCGGACGACACGGACGACCAGGATTTCGAACGCTTCTAGCGCGTCCGGCGCAACGTATGCACCTGGCGGAATGGCTCCGGAAGCGGCGCCATCTCCGCACATTCGGACCGGGACTCGGCGCGAGCGTCCCGCACTGGAACCACGACGTGCAGCAGGATAACGACAGACAGGCCTCGCAGGACCACGCGGGCGGCAGGGAAGCGGCGGACATGCCGCCTGTCGGCGCCGTGCTGCGTGATGGTGCGCGGTCGGCAGATTCGGCCCGTCAGGCAAGTCCGGCCCGTCAGGCAAGCCCTGTGCGTCAGGCAAACCCTGCGCTTTCGGGGCCTGGCCCCATGGTGCCCACCCGCAGGCTGCTGGCCCTGACCCTGGGGGACGAGCGCTTTGCCCTCGATATCGGCGTGGTGCGCGAAGTGCTGGACTTCGGCGAACTGACCCGCATTCCCCGCATGCCGCGGCATGTGCGCGGGGTGGTGAACCTGCGCGGCGCGGCCGTGCCGGTGGTGGACCTGCGCACCCGGCTGGGCATGGGCAACGTTGCGCGCACCGTGCATTCGCGCATCGTCATCGTCGAGGTGCCTGCCCCCCCGGATGCGGGCGGCGGCATCACCCTGGTGGGCGCGCTGGCCGACGCCGTGCGCGAGGTCATCGAAATCGACGCCGTAGCCGTGGAGCCTCCGCCGCGCATGGGAACCCCCGTGCCCGCCGACGTGCTGGCCGGGATATTCCGCCACGAGGGGCGGCATGTGCTGCTGCTGGACGCCGACCGGCTGTTCGACGACGAGGAGCCTTCGGGCTCGCCGCTGCCGGTTCCGCCGCAAGCCTCTGCGTTGCCCCAGTCCTCGAATCCGTCCCGCTCCCTTGCCGATGGCCAGCCCGCCGACGGGCAGTCGCGCTCGCGCGCGGCCCGTACCGATGACGCGCCGGGCACCCCCGTCCGTTTCGGCGGAGGTGGCGCATGAACCCCGGCGGCACCGCGCGGCGCGTGTTCACCGAGGAAGCCCGCGATCTGCTCATCGACCTCGAGGAAGCGCTACTGGAACTGGAATCGCACCCGGGCGACGCCGCGCTCATGGCGCGGGTGTTCCGCGCCCTGCACACCCTGAAGGGCACCGGGGCCATGTTCGGCTTTGACGCCGTGGCCCGCTTCACCCACGCGGTGGAGGACCTGTTCGACAACGTGCGCAAGGCCGGGGTTCCGGCCACCTCCGAATTGCTGACCCTTGGTCTGGACGCCAAGGACCACTTGCAGGAACTGTTGGAACAGGGGGCAGAGGCCCCGGTTGCAGCAGAAGCCTCTACGTCAGCCAGCGCGAGGCAGGGCGCAGATACGGACGGCGTTGCCGCGCGCGAACGCGACCTGCTGGACCGTATCGGGGCGCTGGCGGCACGCTGGGTCGGGCTCGCCGTCTCTCCCCCCGCATTTCCTGCCCTCCCTCGCGCCATGGGCGATGATGTCCCGGTTGTGCCCTTTCTGGCGGACACTCCCCCCGCCGCGCCACTGCGGGATTTCCCCATGACCTCGTCGGGTGGCATCCCCGCATCGTCCGGACGCACAGCCGGGCACATGGCCCCGGAATCGCCCACCGTTCCCGGCGGCTCCCCCCGCGAACCCAGGGTGTACTGGCTGCACTATGCTCCGTCGCCCGACGCGCTGCGCCGTGGGCTGGACCCTTCGCGGCTGCTGGACGGGCTGCACGGGCTTGGCCCCCTGCATGTCTGGCCCCACTGCGAAACCGTGCCCGCATTGGACGGGCTGGACGCGGAAGCGGTGCACCTGCGCTGGGACGCCGTGCTGGTCACGGAACACCCGCTGGCCATGGTGCGCGAGCCGTTCGCCACGCTGATGGACGAGGCCGGGCTGGACGTGGTGGCCCTGGGCGAGGAGCGGCTGCTGCCTTCGCCGGAACTTTTGTGCCGCATCGCGGCGCAGGGAGGCGTTGCCGATGCGGTCGGCCTGCTGGCCGCAGCCGGTGCGGGTGACGAGGCCCTGCGGGCGGTGCGCGTGCAGGGCGGGGGCGATGGAATCAGTGGGGCCGATGGCGATGTTCCGGGGGTACCCGAGGGCATGCCTGCCGCCGCAATGCCGCAGGCCGCATCGTCCGTGTCTGCCGTTGCCCCCACGCCATGGTCCGTGCCGGAATGTTCCCCCCCGGCGGGTGACGATGCCGCCCCGGCGGGCCCCCTGCGCCCCGGCGGCGACGAAGGCGCCACCACCAGCCTGCGCGTGGACAGCGCCAAGGTGGATCGCCTGCTGGACAACGTGGGCGAACTGGTCATCCTGCAGGCGCGCCTTTCGCGCATCGCCACCGACCACGACGACCCGCGCCTGCGCGAACTGGCCGAAGGGCTGGAGCGGCTTACCGAATCCCTGCGCGACAGCACCATGTCGGTGCGCATGGTGCCTCTGGACGCCACCTTCCATGCCTTCCGGCGGCTGGTGCGCGATCTGGCGGCGCGGCTGGGCAAGGACGTGCGCTTCGTGGCCGAGGGCGGCGAGACGGAACTGGACAAGACCGTCATCGACCACCTGCGCGACCCCTTGCTGCATCTGGTGCGCAACGCCATGGATCATGGCGTGGAATCGGCAGAGGCTCGGCTGGCGGCGGGCAAGCCCGCCGAGGCCGTGCTGCGCCTGTCCGCCGCCCATGCCGGGGGCGAGGTGCTGATCACCGTGTCCGACGACGGCGCGGGCATCGACCTGGACAAACTGCGCGCCGTGGGCGTGGCACGGGGCCTGCTGGCCCCGGACGCGGACCCCGGCGAGGCGGAACTGTTGCAACTGCTGTTTCTGCCCGGCTTCAGCACGGCCAGCGGCGTATCCGACCTGTCCGGGCGCGGGGTGGGGCTGGACGTGGTCAGCACGGCCCTGGGTTCCCTGCGCGGCAGCGTGGACGTGGTCACCCGGCGGGGCGAGGGCACGGCCTGGCGGCTGCGCATCCCCCTTACCCTGGCCATCATCGACGGCCTGCGCGTGCGCGTGGGCGACGAGACGTTCATCCTGCCCCTTACCCAGGTGCAGGCGTGCCTGGAGCGCTTCGTGGACGGCGAGGCCGCCACGCTGGGCCTCATCGAGTACCGCGAACGACTGGTGCCGTGCCTCAGCCTGCGCCGCTTCCTGGACGTGCCGGGCGAACAGCCCGCCTACGAACGGGTGATCATCGCCAACGTGGATGGCCTGCCGGTGGGCTTTGCCGTTGATGGCGTGGCCGGGCTGGAGCAGGCGGTCATCAAGCGTCTGGGCGGCCCCTGCCGCCGTGCCGCCTGGATTGCCGGGTCCAGCGTGGACGCGGAGGGCGGCATATCGCTGATTCTCGACGCCGCCCAACTGGTGCGCGTGGCGCAGGGCATGCAGGAACGCTGATCAGCGTCTGCGCCCGCCCTTCCCGCCCTTCCCGCCAGTCCTGCCAATCCCGCCCGCAGCATGACACCGCTCCGCCCCGACCGGCGGGGCGTTTTCATTTGTAATCTTTCCCCTTGCTGCCGTGGCGGGCCCTGCACACGGCTTGTCTGGCGTATCCGGCCCGTCTGGCCCGTCTGGCCCGTCTGGCCTGTCTGGCCACGCCTGGCCGCCGTCCATGCCGCAGGCAATGTGCGGCGGCATCTCGTGCATCAGTTCCAGCCATGCCGCCGCCGCCGGGGACAGGCTGTACCCCTGCCTCCAGGCCAGCACCGCGCGCCAGCGCAGGTCGTCGTCGTCCAGCAGGGCACGGTGGACGCCCCGGGGCAGCGGTTCCGTCAGCATCAGGCGCGGCACCAGCGCCACGCCAAGCCCGGCGGCCACCAGACTGATGATGAAGGGTATCTGGCCGCTGCACAGGGTTTCATCCAGGCGCACCCCCTGTTTCAGGCAACGCTCGCGAATGCGCGCGTTGAGCGCAAAACTCTGCTCGAACTGGATGAACGCGCTGCCGTTCAGGTCGGACAGACGCAGGGCCTTGCAGTCTTGCATGGGGTGCCCCTGCGGCAGCAGGGCCATGAGCGGCTCGTCGCACAGGGGCGACACGTCGAACTGACCGGATACGGGCAACAGGGCCAGAGCCATTTCCAGCTCGCCGCGCAGCACGTCCTCTTCCAGCGCATAGCAGCCCTTTTCGCGCAGCTCTATGCGCACGCCCGGATAGCGGCGGCGATATTCGGCAAACTGCCGGGCGAACAGCAGGGTGCTGCCCACCGGGGGCACGCCGAAGCGCAGCGTGCCCCGGCGCACGTTGCGCAGGTCGTCCATCTCGGCATCCATGGCTTCCTTTTCAGCCAGCATGGCCAGCGCACGACGGTAGGCCACCTCTCCCGCCGCCGTCAGGGTCACGCCCGCCGGGGTGCGTTCCAGCAAGATGGCTCCACAGTCCTCTTCCAACCCGCGCACGGCCTTGCTGACCGTGGACTGGGTGGCGCACACGGCCTGTGCGGCGGCGGAAAACCCGCCCGCGCGGACCACCTCGACAAAGCAGCGCAATACCCTGAGGTGCATGGCTATTCCATTTTCGAATGTGGTTGATGAAGACAATTCATTTCACAACTGCCTGCCCCCTTGGCTAACAGCAGAAGCAGCGAGGTTCAAGCGGTCACGGTGCCGTTTCCGCCGCCCGGCATCGTGCGGGCGGGTGGGAATGTGGCCGCGCCACGCAGCATACGGCGCGACGCACGCAGGGTGCGCGCGGGGCCGTTCGCGCACATCAAACCACAGGGGGCATTCATGAACTGGGTGCAGCAGTACGATCCGTTTTCCAACATCGCCGCCTCGGCCTGCGTGGCCATGCTGCCGCTGGCGATACTTTTCTACATGCTGGCCGTGCGGCGGGCCAAGGGCCACATGGCCGCCGCGCTGGGGCTGGCCGGTGCGCTGTGCGCCGCCGTGGCCGTGTGGGGCATGCCCGTGGGTCTCGCGGTCAACGCCACGCTGTACGGCATGGCCATGGGGCTGTTCCCGATCATCTGGATCGTGCTGACGGCCGTGTGGCTGTACAACATGACCGTGGAATCGGGCGAGTTCGAAATCATCAAGGGGTCGCTGGCCCGGCTTACCGACGACCGCCGGTTGCAGGCGCTGTTCATCGCCTTTGCCTTCGGCGCGTTTCTGGAAGGCACGGCGGGCTTCGGCACGCCGGTGGCCATCACGGCGGCCATGCTGATGGGGCTGGGCTTCAGCCCGGTGTACGCCGGGGGCATCTGCCTTGTGGCCAACACCGCGCCCGTGGCCTTCGGGGCGCTGGGCATCCCGGTCATCGTGGCCAGCCAGGTCAGCGGCCTGGATGTCGCCACGCTCAGCCAGTACGTGGGGCGGCAGCTGCCGGTGTTCGCGCTGGTGGTGCCGCTGTGGATGACCGTGGTCATGTGCGGTTTCCGCCGCTCCATGGAGGTGCTGCCCGCCATCGTGGTGGCCAGCGTGTGCTTCAGCGGCACGCAGTTCCTGTTCGCCGAACTGCACGGCCCCACGCTGCCCGACGTCATGGCGGCCATCGTGACCATCATCGGCCTGCTGGTGCTGCTGCGTTTCTGGAAGCCCGCCAGCACCTGGCACTTTGCCGACGAACAGCCCGAAAGCGCGGCGGCCAGCGCCCACCACACCACCGGCGAGATACTGCGCGCCTGGGCGCCGTATGCCATCCTGGCGGTGTTCGTGTTCTTCTGGGGGCTGGACGGCGTGAAGGCAGGGCTGAACAAGGTGTACTTGCAGGCCATTGAATGGCCGGGCCTGCATGGCGCCATCGCCAAGACCGCGCCCATCGTGGCCAAGGATGCCCCCTATGCGGCCAAGTACACCTTGAACCTGCTGTCGGCCGGGGGCACCGCCATCCTGCTGGCGGGCCTGCTGTCCGTGCCCGTCATGTCCCGGTCCGGCACCGGCTACGGCATGAAGCGGGCCATCGGCTGCTTCTGGCGCACCTGCTACCAGCTGCGCTTCCCGGTGCTGACCATCATGCTCATCCTCGGGCTTGCGCAACTCATGAACTACTCTGGCATGAGCTCGACCCTGGGCATCGCCTTTACCCACACCGGCGCGCTGTTCCCGTTCTTTGCGCCCATCATGGGCTGGCTGGGCGTATTCCTGACCGGTTCCAACACGTCGTCCAACGCGCTGTTCGGCAGCATGCAGCAGGCCACGGCCCGCGCCGTGGGCGTGGATCCGTACCTGACCGTGGCCGCCAACGCCACCGGCGGGGTGACCGGCAAGATGATCTCGCCGCAGTCCATCTCGGTGGCCACGGCCTCCACCCACACCGTGGGCCAGGAAGGGGCGCTGTTCCGCTTCGCCCTTGGGCACAGCATCGCCATGACCCTGGTGATCTGCGTGCTGGTGACCCTGCAGGCGTACGTCATCGGATGGATGTTGCCTTAATTCGGGAAACAGCCCCCGAAAGGGCACAGAAAACATATCCACCGTCCGTCATGCCGGGTGCGCCCGGCATGACGGCGGCGCCACATACGTCCGAAAGCACGGAGCCGTGCGCTCCTCCTGTGGGCTCCGTGCCCGCGTGCACCCGCCGGACGGACAAGCCCCCCCGCGTTGCACCGTGGGGGGGCCGTCGTATGTGGGCCGTCGTATGCGGAGCATGGCTGCCGCGTGAACTCAGTGCAGGGCGCGCATCTGGCACACGCCGCATTCCAGCACATAGGCGTTGCCGGGAATGGCCTTGGCCAGATGCTTCACGTGGGCGGCCCGCTCGCCGATCTCGTGCAGGTTGCTGCGTTCGTGGCAGTCCAGCACCGCCAGCGATACGGACACGAACGGAAAGCGCCGCTCCATGCCGTCGCGCCCGCGCGCGGTAATCCAGCCGCGCACGACGTCTTCCCCGCAGTAGCAGCCGCGCACCAGCCGCCCGAAGCAGCGCGTGGCCGCCCGGCACACCCGCTCGGCATGCCGGGGCGAGGTGATGCACACGAAGTCGTCGCCGCCGATGTGCGCCACGTAGTCGCCCTTGGCCCCGTGCCGCTGCACCGCCCACGACAGCACCTTGGCCAGCAGCAGGATGATCCGGTCGCCGTTCTTGAAGCCGTAGGTGTCGTTGTAGCTCTTGAAGTTGTCCAGGTCCGCGTACAGCAGTGAAAAGGGCTGCCCCCCGGCCAAGCGGGTTTCCAGTTCCTTTTCCAGCGCCACGTTGCCCGGCAGGCCGGTGAGCGGGTTGGTGCCCTTGGCCAGTTCCACCTGCACCTGGGCCAGCTTGTGCAGCAGCCGCTGCACCGAGACGATGCCCGTCAGCAGCCCGGCGCGGGTGATCATGATGTCGTCGTACGCCTGCAACCGGCTGCGCGACATGGCAAGGCGGGCGGCGTCTTCCACGGGGGTGGTTTCTTCCATCACCAGCGGCTTGGTGTCCATGACGGCGGACACCGGTCGCTTGAAGTACAGCGCCACCCCGTACTGTGCCGAAAGCTGCCGGTTGAGATGGTAATCCATGATCAGCCCCAGCGGCTTGCCGCGTTCATCCGTCACGGCGATGCTGGTCAACGGATCGGACGTCTCGAACAGCTTGCGGACCTCGCCCGCCAGAGTGGTGGGGGGCACGGTGTGGGCCGGTTCGGCGAGTTCGCCCACCGGCATGGAGCAGGCAAGGCTGCCCACGCTGGGCAATTGCGCCGTGGGGCGCAGTTCGCCGATGTCCACGTGGGTTTCCTGCTTGGGGTAGTCGGGCCTGCCCAGATAGTAACCCTGGCCGTAGTGCGCGCCGATGGCCATCAGGGTGGCGGCTTCCTCGCGGGTTTCGATGCCCTCCGCGATGACCCGCGAGCCGATCTTTTCGGCAAAGCTGACCAGGGTTTCCATCAGCGCGCGGCGCACCGGGTCGCGGTTGATGTTGCGGATGAGCGACATGTCGATCTTGATGAAGTCGGGCTTCAGCTCGGCGATGGTGGCCAGGCCGGAATAGCCGGTGCCCGCGTCGTCGATGGCCACCTTGAACCCCTGCCCCCGGTAGTGCGACAGCGTCTTGTAGAACACGCCGAAATCGCGGATGGAATGCCGCTCGGTGATCTCGAAGACGATGTTTTCAGACGTCAGGCCCATGGCCCGCACCGCCTCCAGCGTGCTGCCGGGGGTGAAGCCGGGGTCGGTGAGGGTGCGCGGGTGGATGTTCAGGAACAGCTTCTGGTCCGGGGCCAGGGTGCCCGCGCAGGCGATGGCCCGCTCGCGGCAGATGCGTTCCAGCGCAAAGAGCATGCCCAACTCCTCCGCGATGTCGAACAGCATCATGGGCGAGTGGAAGGGCGTGTCCACCGGGCCACGGCTCAGGGCTTCCCAGGCCATGATCCGCCCGGTGGGAAAGCGCACGATGGGCTGGTACAGTGTGCGGATGGCATTGTCCTGCAATACGGCCTTGAAGTCGCGCGCAAGGCGCAGGTCGGACAGGTCCAGTTCCTTGCGGGCCATGGTACGCGCCTCGCGCACGGCCTGAAAGAATTCCTGGCGCGGCTCCGCGCCGGGGCGGCGGCGGTAGGTGGCGCAGCCCACGCCGATGTTCACCTCGCGCCCGGTCCAGCGCAGCACCGAATCCTTCAGGTGGTGCTGCAATTTCAGCTTCATGGTGAAGGCGGCGTCGGCCAGGCGCTGGGGGCGGGTGGCCGGTTCCGGCCAGAACACCAGGAATTCGCCGGATTCCAGCGGCAGCAGGTGATGCGCCGAGGCGGGCTGGCCGCTCAGGCCGGGAACTGCATCCCACAGCCCTTCCACCAGCAGGGATTCGATGCCCGCCGTGATCTCCTCTCCGTACAGGTCGCGCACCAGCACATGGTCCACCATGCGCACCAGCAGCATGTGCAGGGCCTCGTGCCGGGCCACCATGTCGCGCACCGAGGCGTCCGTGGCATGGGCGGAATGCGCGTGGTGCGTGGTTTCGGAGGCGGCGGGAAGGGCTGTCGGCGCGCCGGATGCGGAAGCAGGCGTGACATTTTGGGCGGCGTTGGAGAGAGGGGTGGGAACGTCGAGCCGCGTGAAGGCCGGCGACGTGCTCGCTGCGTTCTGCCCGCCCGGTGAAAGGGCGTCCGGTGAAAGGCCGTCGGGGTGCGCCGGGTGCAGTGAATGGGCGGGGTCGTCTCGTCTGCGGCCCAGCATTTCCAGAAATGGCTCCAGCCAGGTATGGTGCATGTATCCCCCCGGATACTGTCGGACACGTTGCCGGGCACAATCCGACGCGGAACGGTGAGTGTGTCGTCCGCTGGTCGTTTGCCCTTGAAGGCGCGGTGACGCTTGCGTGACGCCGCGCGGCGTCGGTACTTCTCTCGGCGGGTAGTTAGCATGAAGAGGCCGGTGACGGCGGTGACGGACAGGTGACGATTTGCAGAAGCCCCGGCGCGGGCCGGGGCTGCATGAAGGAAGACCGGGGGGAATGGGGAAAGGAAGGGGTCCGAAGGGTTCTGGGGCATCGCGCGGACCGGCCGTTGGGCAGGAATGGCGCGGCGTGCTGGCGGAAGGGGCTGGTCCGGTTCGCCAGCACTGGGGTATCAGGGCGGCATCACTGCGGCATCATGCCCGCGTCATGCCCGCATCATGCCCGCATCATGCCCGCATCATGCCCGCGTCATGCTCGCATCGGGGTGGCATCAGGCCAGGGGCAGGCGCACCACGAACACGGCGCCACCTTCGGGCGCTTCTTCGATGGTGATGGTGCCCTTGTGGTTGGTGACCACGATGAAGTAGGCCACGGACAGGCCCAGTCCCGTGCCCGCGCCTGCCTCGCGCGTGGTGAAGAACGGCTCGAAGGCCCGGCGGCGCAACTCTGGAGACATGCCGGGGCCGTTGTCGGCCACCTCGATGCGCAGGTGCGCCGCCTCCACCGCCGTGGTCACCGTCAGCACCGGCGGCGGCCCGTCGTCGCGCAGCGAAAGGGCCTGGGCCGCGTTCTTGAACAGGTTCAGGAACACCTGCTCCATCTCGCTGGCGGAACAGCGCACCCGCGGCAGTTGCGGGTCGTAGCGGCGCACCACGGCAATGCGCTTGAAATCGTAGTTGCGGGCCAGGCTGTAATCGGTGACGGCCAGCTCAAGGGTGCGTTCCAGCAGGTCGTTGATCTGTACCGGCACCCGCGAAGGATCGCTGCGGCGGCTGAAGGTGAGCATGTTGGCCACGATGCGCGCCGCACGCTCGCCCGATTCGCGGATGCCGTCCAGCAGCCCGCCGATGCGGCGGGCTTCGACGTAGTCGGCGATGCGGCTGAAGTCCACGCCCTGTCGCTCAGCCGCGGCTCGGTTGGCGGGCAGATCGTCCAGCAGACGGCGGCGCAGGTTCTGCACCCCCTGCAGGATGCCCCCCAGGGGGTTGTTGATCTCGTGGGCCATGCCCGCGGCAAGGCCGCCCACGGAGGCCATCTTTTCGGCCTGCACCATCAGGTCTTCCATGGCGGCGCGCTCGCTCACGTCGTCCAGGCGCAGGATGCCCCACATTTCCTCGCCGGTTTCCAACGGAATGGCGGTGACGTCCTCCACCCGGCGGGATTCTGCGGGCGGGGTGCCGGGCAGGGCGCCCGCCGGAAGCTCCATGGGGGTGACCACCCGTTCCGGCGGCGTGGCCATGCCGCTACGCCGCGCGGCGTGCAGCCGGGGCAGATGGCGGGCCAGCTCCGGGGCGATTTCCGTCAGCGGGCGACCATGGGCGGACGGGGCCGCAACGCCGAAGCGCCGTTCCGCCGCCGGATTCCACAGCACCACCCGGTCGGCGGCGTCGGCCACCACGATGGCCGAGGGCATGGCGTCCAGCACTCCCTTCAGATGGCGCTGGGCGCGGGACAGGGCACGGTTGGCGCGCGAAAGGTCGGCCAGCAGCGCCTGGCGCTCGCGTTCCGACTCCATGAGCACCGTCAGGTCGTGCAGGATGAAGGCCACGGCATCGGGCGTGCCCGGAGCACCAGCCACGGGGTACAGGCGCAGGGCCATCCAGCGGGTCTGGCCGTCTGGTGTGACGGCGGACGAAAATTCCAGCGGCTCGGTGACGATGGGTTCACCCGCAAGGGCCGCCTTGGCCAGCCCGTGCAGCCGGGCGTGCAGCACGTAGCGGTCCTGGTCCAGGGTGTACACGGAGGGATTGCCCGTGGTCTCCGCAAGGCCGTGCAGGGCCAGCCATTCGGCATTGGCTTCGCGCAGGGTGCCGTCCGGGTGCAGCAGGGCCATGGCGAAGGGGGCCTGGGTGAGCACCGCGCGGAACTGCTGTTCGCGCGCGTGCAGGGCCTGTTCGGCCTCCTTCAGGTCGGTGATGTCGGTCAGCATCACCAGCACCGCCGGGCGGCCGTCCCATTCCAGCAGCACACCGGTGCCGAACACCCAGCGTTCGCCATCGGGCACGCAGATGCGCACCGGCGGGTAGGTGCCCAGCGATTCGCCGTTCAGGCGGCGCATGTACCTGTCCGTGGCCACGGGACGGTCGGCGGGGTGCAGGTGGTCGACGAACGGGGTGCCCACCAGTTCCTGCGTGGGGCGGCGCAGTATTTCGCCGATGCGCGGGTTGACGAAGTGCAGCAGCCCGTCCTGGATGACCGCGATGCCTTCCTGCGCGTTGTGGAAGATGGACCGGTACTTCAGTTCCGCCGCCGCCAGCCGCTGTTCGGTGGCCGTGCGTTCTTCCACCTCGCGTTCCAGTTCCGCGCCACGCCGGGCAAGGGCACCCAGCGCGGTGACGAAGGTAAGCCCCAGCAGCGCGAATACGGTCACGGCCAGGGCCGCCGTGGCCAGGATGTAGCGACGTTCCCCCGCGTGCACGTCGCCAAGGTACGAGCCGGTGCCGATGTAGCAGGCCAGTTCCGGGATGGGCAGCACGAACGACAGTTTTTCTTCCGGCGCGCTGCCGCCGGGCGGCGTGTAGTCGTACGAGAAATACCCGCCGTTGGGGTTTGCCTGCGCGGTCCTGATGAGTTCGGCGATGATGGGCACGCCGTTTGCGTCGCGCAGGCCAAGGCCGCTGCTGCCTTCCATCTGGCGTTCGTAGGGCTGGACCAGCACGGTGCCGTCGTAGCCGCTCATGAAGATGTAGTTGGGGCCGCGGGTATCGTTGAAGATCATGGTGCGCACCCGCTCGCGCACCAGCACCAGGGCATGGTCGCGGCCGTAGGCGCCTGCGGCCAGTTCGTCCAGCACCGGTTGCACCTGGTTGCGGGCCAGCAGCACCATTTCACGCAGGTGGTTGCGGCGGTACGTTTCCGCCGTTTCCCAGAAGGTGTGCACCGCGTGCAGCAGGAACAGGGTGAACACCCCGCACGCCAGTATCAGCAGCAACCACAGGCGCCGTGCGGCCGGGCTGCGCAGCAGCGAGGAAAGGGCGTGGGGGTGGATGGCGTTCATGGAGTGCCTGGGGGATGGGTCTGGCCGTGTGGCGGCGTGGGCCATCAATCTAGCACCGCGCAATGCAGTGTGCCGTGATAAAGGCGCCATGGCATGCTTCTGCCGCAAGGAGTGCCCGGAGTGCGGCAGGCGTCGGAACGCGGCGCTTTTCTTTCCGTGCCGCTGCTGGTAGTGCTGTGCCGCATCGCCCCCCGGTTTTGCCAAAGGGGTGACACAATCTTTATGCCTACCTGAAATGCGGCACGAAGGAAACGGCGACAACACTCCCGTGTCCTGCGGTGAGCGCTCTATCCGCAATTCAGCAAACCTGCAACCACGCCGAGACACGGCGGAGAACGGATGGCCCTGCCCAAGACATGGCTGGTGGTGCGCCTGAGCGCGCTGGGCGACGTGGTGCTGACCACGGGCGTGCTGCTGTGGCTGCACCGTGTCCGTGGCTGGCGCTTCGTGGTGCTGACACGGCTGCAGTGGGCTCCGGTATTCCGCAACCACCCCGCCGTGGACCGGGTGGTCACGGTGGACCCGCGCGACCTGCGTCCTGCCGCGTTGCCCGGTTTCGTGCGCAGGCTGGCGGCATCACTGCCCGGAGCAGGCCTGCTGGATCTGCATGGCACCCTGCGTTCACGGCTGCTGGGCCTGCTGTGGCCCGGCCCGGTGCGCCGTTACCCCAAGTTTTCGCTGGAACGGCGTGTGTTTTTGCGCTCCGGCGGGCGGGTGTTCCGCGAGCGGTTGCGCGCCTGCAACGTGACGCAGCGCTATGCCCTGGCCGTGGAGGACGCGCCGCCGCCCCGCGCCGACCTGTTGCCCCGCATTTTGCTGGACGACGCGGAGCGCGGCCGCGGGCTGACCCTGCTGCGCGAGGCGGGACTGGCCCCCGGCGGGGAGGCGGGCGGAATGCACGCGGGTGCGCCGGATGGCGCATTGGGCGAAGCCTCCGCCCCGGCCCGTCCGCTGGTGGCCCTGCATCCCTATTCCACGCACCCGGACAAGGCCTGGTTGCCCGAAGCCTGGCGGGAACTGGCCGGACGACTTTCCGCCGCCGGGTATGGGTGGTTTGTTGTTGGTCGGTCCGGTGGACAGGGCGCGTCCGGCCTCATATCGGGCCCCATATCCGGCCCCATGTCCGGTCTTGCCGAGCAGACCCGGCGTGCAGGCGGGCTGGCGGCGGACTTTACCGACCGCACGGACCTGCGCGAAACCTGCGCGCTGCTGGCTGCCGCCGATGTGCTGGTGACAGGCGATTCCGGGCCCATGCATCTGGCCGCCGGGGTGGGCACCCCGGTGGTGGCGCTGTTCGGCCCCACCACCCGCGAATGGGGCTTCTACCCGCAAGGCCCGAGCGACGTGGTATTGGAAACCGGCGATGCCTGCCGCCCCTGTTCGCTGCATGGCAGCAGGCGCTGTGCCCATTCCGGGCGCTGCATGACGGGCATTACGCCCGAGGCGGTGTTTGCGGCGGTGCGGCAGGTGGCGGGGGACGCCATGGCTGCGGGGGGCAAGGAAGCGAAGCACCGCTGATCGAAGGCCCTTTGATATCGGATTCGGTTGGTGCCGGGTCCGGCAGCGGCGTTCGTGAAGGAGCAGGCGGCGGGCTGGAGTGGCCGGACGTCTGCGGCATGTAGCGGATGGAGAGTTGGCGGGATGGCGTGCTGCGCCGCCCGCCTTTTTTCATCGGCGCGACAGGGGGGAGAACCGGGAAAGGACGCGTTTCGGTCAGCGCGAAAGGCGGGACAGCAGTTCCCGCGCTTCGGTCAGCGAAGGATCGGCCTGCCACGCGCGGTTGGCGTATTCGTAGGCCTTGTCGCGCTTGCGCCACTCCATGTACAGTTTGGCCAGGTTCAGCATGGTGCGCGGGTGCGAGCCGAACTGGCGCAACGCGCGCAGATACACGATTTCCGCCTTGGGGTATTCGCGCAATTCCAGATACGCGGCCACCGCGCCGGAGTACGCCTGCGCCTCGCCGGCAAAGCGTTCCAGCGCCGTTTCGAACAGTTCCGCCGCTTCGTAGAACAGCCGGGCCCGCAGGAATCGCTGTCCGATATCGCTGAGCACCCCCGGCTCGTGCCCCCATTCGTCGGCCACCCGGCGCAACAGGGCCCGCCCGCGCGGCAGGTCGCCCGAGTCCAGTCGGGCCTGACCATTGCCGGTCAGTTCCATCTTGCGCATCAGTATTTTCTGAGCCTGCTCGGCGGCGCGGGCGCGTTCATCCTCCAGCATGGCGTGCCGGATGGATTCCAGGCGCTCGGCCAGGGGCAGTTCGTCGCCGGGCGCGTAGGCCACATACGGGCCGGAAAGCACCTTGCGCTTTTCGAAAAACTTGTGGATGACGTGATTTCTGTTGAGATCGTTGACGAATTCATGGATGTGCACTTCCGTTTCAAAGCGCGCCTGCCCGATGAGCAGGGTGCCTTCGTACGCGTGCAAGGCCTTTTCCATGGCCTCCAGGGCGCGCGTCAGGTAGCCGCGCGCCAGGTAGGCGCGGGACCGCGCGATGTTGTCGCGCACGGCCTTGGGGGCGGTCATTCGCATGGGGTGTCCTTGTCGGAACAGTGGGAGCCGGAACCGTGCGATCCGGAGCCGTGCGGCGCGGGCGTGGCAAGGGTATCCGGGGCGGCGTGCGCCCAGCATCGGCGCACCTCGTCAACGTGGGCGCGCAGCAGGGTGTCCACGTCGTCGGGAACCAGCAGGCGGATGTCCGCGCCGCGCAGCCATTTGTCGCGCAGCAGGGATGCGCTGATGTCCAGCCGGGGCAGGGGCAGGAAGGTGAGGGTAGTATCTCCGTAGGGTCCGCCGGGCAGCAGGTGGCGTTCCATGCCCGGCGTGTCCTGCAGGGGCAGAGGGGCCGGATGCGCCACGTGTGCCGGATGTGTCAGGTGCGCCGGATGCGCCAGGTGCTCCGGACGTGCCGGATCCGGAGGGCAGGGCGGCAGCGGAACGGCATCCGGCCAGTGGGCGGCCAGGGCAGCGCGGAAGGCTTCCGGACCGCTGCCCGCGCGGGGCACCACCACGAAGTCGGCGATGCGCGGCAATTCCACCCCCCGGCGCCAGTGGGGCAGCATTTCGAAGTCCTCGCCGCCCAGGATGAAGAACGGCGTGGCGTCCGGTTCGGCGGCGCGGTAGGCGTGCAGGGTATCCCAGGTGTACGAGGGGCCGCTGCGCCCGCCTTCCAGCGCGTTCACGGACAGGGCGGCAAAGGGCCGCACGGCGGCGTGCAGCAGGGACAGGCGCAGGCCGAAGGGAAGCAGGTCGTGGGCTTCCTTGTGGGGGGGCACTGCGCACGGGACAAGGTCGATGCGCTCGGGCCGCAGCGCCTCGGCCACTTCGATGGCCAGACGCAGATGCCCCGCATGCACCGGGTTGAAACTGCCGCCGAGTATGCCGATGCGCTGCATGAACCTTTCGCCGTCCCCTTGGTTCCTTCCGGTCCCGTGATGCTTCCCGTGGCCGTTCGTGCAGCAATCGCTTACGGACCACGCAGGCGATACCGGCGCGGCGGGTAGCCGCGCCAGCTCCGTGTTTCCGCTACGTCCGCCTTCCCGCTGTTCCCGCTACTCCCGTACCTGGCCCGCGCCGAACACCACGAACTTGGTGGTGGTCAGTTCCTGCACGCCCATGGGGCCGTAGGAATGCAGCTTGGACGTGCTGATGCCGATCTCGGCGCCAAGGCCCAGTTGCCCGCCGTCGTTGAAGCGGGTGGAGGCGTTCACCGCCACCATGGAGGCGTCGGCCTCGCGCAGGAAGCGCATGGCCCGTCCGTGGTCGCGGGTGCAGATGATTTCGGTGTGGTTGGACCCGTGCGCGGCAATGTGGGCCAGTGCCTCGTCCATGTCGTCCACCACGCGCACGGCCAGAATCAGGTCGTGGAATTCCATGCCGTAGTCTTCCGGCGCGGCGGCGGTTGCGGCATCGCCCAGCAGCGGCAGCGAAGCCGGGCACGCGCGGAAGGTCACCCCGGCAGGCGCCAGACGGGCGGCCACGGCGGGCAGCAGGGCGGCGGCCTCGTCCTTGTGCACCAGCAGGCATTCCAGCGCGTTGCACACGCCGGGGCGCTGCACCTTGCCGTTGAAGACGATCTCCACGGCCTGGTCCAGGTCCGCGCCCGCATCCACGTAGGCGTGACACACGCCCTTGTAGTGCTTCAGCACGGGCATGGTGGCCTGCTGCACCACGGCGCGGATAAGCGTTTCGCCCCCGCGCGGAATGATCACGTCGATGTACTGCTCCAGTGCGCACAGCGCGCCCACGGCGGCACGGTCGGTGCGCGAGACCACCTGCACCGCATCGGCGGGCAGTCCCGAGGCGGCCATGGCCTCGGCGATGAGCCCGGCCAGGGCCAGGTTGGAATGAATAGCCTCGGACCCGCCGCGCAGGATCACCGCGTTGCCTGCCTTCAGGCACAGGATGGCGGAGTCGATGGTCACGTTGGGGCGCGATTCGTAGATGATGGCAATGACGCCGAGCGGAATGCGCATGCGCCCCACCAGCAGGCCGTTGGGGCGCTGCCACTGGGTTTCCACCGCGCCCACCGGGTCGGGCAGGCCCGCCACGTGGCGGCAGGCGGCGGCCATTTCGGCCATGATGCGCGGGGTAAGGCGCAGGCGGTCCATGCGCGGGGCGTCCATGCCCGCCGCCTGGGCGGCGGCCAGGTCGCGCGCGTTGGCGGCCAGGATGTCGGACTCGCGCGATTCCAGCAGCCCGGCCAGGCGCAGCAGGGCGTCGATCTTGGTGGCGGGGGCCGCGGCGGCCAGCTTGCGGGCGGCGGCCTTGGCGCGCTTTCCCATGGATTCGACCAACTGGACGATGTCGTCCCTGGTGGCATCCGGGGCGGTGATGGTGTTCTGCGTGCTCATGGCGGCTCCGGCGCTCTGGCGTTCCGTGTGGTGGCGGAACGGCGTGAAGGTTGCGAAACATTGCTATAGCCGCAGCCCCCCGGCAAGGCAACTGAATGCCTTCGGGTCCGGAGGAGAAGCCAGCGTGTCGCGTGGCTGCGCGAAGGGGGCGCGGACGCGCGCCGAATCGCGAAACCAGCCACATCGCGCAAACAGGTTTGCATGATTTGCACCGGGCGTCGGCCAATGTCGCCAGCATGCGGGCGGCCCGGCAAATAGCCTTGTCAAAACCTGCAAGCCCAGACGGGCTGCGAGAAAACGGCTTTCGCCCCGAATCCTTTTGACATTTCTGTAATGGGCACGTAAAAGAATCGGGCTTTGCGATTTCCAGCCACAAAGCGGCCCTTGCGCCGCATTCCAAGGAGCAATTCGCATGTCGGAGAAGACAATCCGCAAAGGTCTGCCGCGCGCCCAGCAGCAACCCGAAATTCCCCAGCCGCTGCAAGGCGAGGTGTCTGGCGAAGCCGCGCCGCTGCTGCGCTTCGTGCTGGACAATGTCCGCTACATCGCCGCCGGTCTCGGCGTGCTGGTGCTGGCCGCCGGTGCTGGCTCTGGCTACCGCTGGTGGGCCGCTGAAAAGGCGCGTGAGGCACAGGCCGAACTGGGCGTGATCTCCGTGACCAAGGCTGGCGCGGATCGCGTGCAGGCTCTGGAAGCATTCCTGGCCAAGGCGCCGTCGGACGTGCGCTACGCCGCGCTGCTGGACCTTGCCGCCGCCGCCATGGAAATGAAGGACTACGACAAGGCCGCCTCGGCCTGGGAACGTCTGGCCGCGGTCGATGGCGCCACCGGCGTGGTGGCCCGCATCGGGCGCGCGCAGGCCCTGTCGCAGGCGGGCAAGGACGCCGAGGCCCTGGCCGTGCTGGAAGGGCTGGAAAATTCGGTCAGCGAGATTTCGCGCAATGCCGTGCGCGGTCAACTGGCCGTCGTGGCGGAACGTGCGGGCAAGCTGGACCGTGCCGTGGCCGCCTACGAGCAGCTGATGGCCTCCGAGTCCGCAGGCAACAAGGACTATTTCAAGAACCGCGCCGAAGCGCTGAAGGCCCGCATGCAGAAGGGGGGCGCGTAAGCCCATGAGCGAACCCACTGCGACCCCGGGCGCCCGCCCGGTGAATCCCCTGTTGGCCGACGAGCCGGGCGCGCGGCGTCTGCTGCTGGGCAACGAGGCCATCGTGCGCGGCGCGCTGGAGGCGGGCGTCAACCTGGTGGCCTGCTATCCGGGCACCCCGTCTTCCGAAGTGCCCGACACCTTTCGCCGCATCGGCGGCGGTGGCCGCTACCGTGTGGAATATTCGGTGAACGAGAAGGTGGCCATGGAAGTGGGGGCGGGTGCCGCCCTGGCCGGGGCCATGACCCTGGTCACCATGAAGCATGTCGGCGTCAACGTGGCCGCCGACCCGCTGCTGACCATGACCTATACCGGCCTGCCCGGCGGCCTGGTGCTGCTTTCCGCCGACGACCCCGGCTGCCACGCCAGCCAGAACGAGCAAGACAACCGCACCTATGCCCGTTTTGCGGGCATGCCGTGCTTCGAGCCCGCCACCGCGCAGGAAGCCAAGGACATGACGCGCGACGCGCTGCTGCTGGCGCGCGAGCTTGAACAGCCCGTGCTGCTGCGCACCACCACCCGCGTCAACCACCTGCGCGGCGCCGTGGAATTCGGCCCGCTGGGCCAGCCCGCGCCCGTGGTGCCCTTCGAGCGCAACCCCCGGCGCTTCGTGCCCGTGCCCGCCGTGGCCCGGGTGCGCCACGCCGAACTGGTCAAGCATCTGGGCATGGCACGGGAAAAGGCCGAACATTCGCCCTGGAACACCGTGCGCGGCGATGGGCGCTTTGGCGTCATCGCCAGCGGCATCAGCCGCGCCTACCTGTCCGACGCCCTGCACGAGACGGGCTGGTCCGACCGGGTGAAGGTGCTGGACCTGGGCATGACCTGGCCCCTGCCGGAAGACCTGCTGGCCGACTTCCTGTCCCAGTGCGACGCCGTGCTGGTGCTGGAGGAACTGGAACCCCTGCTGGAAAACGACGTGCGCGCCCTGGTGCAGCGCAAGGGCCTGCCCGTTGCCGTCAGCGGCAAGGGCGGCGCGCTGACCATCTACGGCGAATACTCCACCCAGACCGTCACCCAGGCCCTGGCCGACCTGCTGGGCGAAACCGCCCGGCTGCCGATTGCCTGCGATCCGGAAACGGCCCTGCCCGTGCGCCCGCCGAACCTGTGCCCCGGCTGCTCGCACCGCGCGCTGTACTATGCCGTGCGCAAGGTGTTCGGCGATGACGCCGTGTACTCCAGCGACATCGGCTGCTACACGCTGGGGCTGCTGCCGCCCCTGCGCATGGCCGACTTCCTGTTCTGCATGGGCTCGTCGGTATCCGCGGGGTCCGGCTTTGCCACGGCCTCGGGCAAGCCCACGCTGGCCTTCATCGGCGATTCCACCTTCTTTCATTCCGGCATCACCGGGCTGGTCAATGCGGTGTTCAACAAGCATGACCTGATCGTGGTGGTGCTGGACAACGGCACCACGGCCATGACCGGCCACCAGCCCAACCCCGGTGTGCTCCAGGACGTGCTGGGCAACGCCTGCGTGCACCTGGACATAGAGGCCGTGGTGCGCGGCTGCGGCGTGGCCGACGTGGCCAGGGTGCGGCCCTTCAACGTCAAGTCCACCATGAAGGCCCTGGCGGAAATGAAGGAACGCTCCGGCGTGCGCGTGATCATCGCCGAGGAACCGTGCGTGCTCTACGCCCGGCGCACCCTGAAGAAGCCGCGCAACCAGGTGGCCTACGTGGCCGAACAGAGCCCTTCCGTGGCCGACTGCCTGGAACACCTGGCCTGCCCCGCCTTCTTCCGCGACGACACCGGCATCCACGTGGACGAGAACCTCTGCGGCGGCTGTATGGTCTGTCTGCAGGTTGCGGACACCATCAAGGCCCGCAAGAGGAGCGACGCATGAGCACCCCCGCACGCATCCGCATCTACCTTACCGGCGTGGGCGGGCAGGGCACCCTGACCGCCACCACGCTGCTGGCCCGCACCGCCCTGGACCAGGGGCTGGAGGTGACCTCCGGCGAAATCCACGGCATGGCCCAGCGCGGCGGGGTGGTGGAATCCACCATTCTGCTCGGCGGCTGGAAAAGCCCCAAGATCGGCCATGGCGAGGCGGACCTGATCCTTGGCTTCGAACCGCTGGAAACCCTGCGCGGCATGACCCATCTGGCCGCCGGGGGCAGCGTGCTGTCCAACACCGAGCCGCTGCCGCCGGTGGGTGTTTCCACCGGACGCGAAGCCTATCCGGAGATGGAGCGCATTCGCGCCAAGGTGGAAGGCTGCGCCGCGAAGTCGTGGTTCCTGCCGTGCCGCACCCTGGGCCTTCAGGCCGGGTCGGTGCAGGCGGGCAACAGCGTGCTGCTGGGCGCGGCCTGCGCCTCGGGGCTGCTGCCCTTTGGCCCGGATGCGCTGGAAGCCGCCATCCGCACTCATCTTGCCCCCAAACTCATGGACATGAACCTGAGGGCGGTCGAACTGGGTGTTCGGGCCGTAGCCTCCGCGAGCTGACCGCATGACCACCATCACCGACGACAAGCGCCTTCAACCCTATCTCGGCACGCTCCAGAAGATCGTGTCCGACATGGGGCCGCAGCGACCGTTTCAGTCCACCCTGAAGTCGCTGCTCCGCACGCTGGCTGAAAACCATGACTTCCAGCGGCCGCACATCGTCATCTTCGATCCGGAGACCCGCACCCTCAAGCTCAGCCTGTCGCAGACGCCCACCAAGGCGGACCATGTGGAATACGAGCCGGGCGTGGGCGTGACGGGTCAGGTGTTCTCCACGGGCCAGCCGGTCATCGTGCCGCGCATCAAGGACCACCCGGCGTTCCTGAACAAGGCCTTTGGGCGCTCGGACGAGGAGCAGGAAAACCTGGCCTTCATCTGCGTGCCGGTGCTTGGCCCCGCGGACGAACCCCGGCAGGGCCGCGAGGTCATCGGCACCCTCAGCGTGGACACCCCCTCGGTGCCCATGCCGCAGCTGGAATCGCACTGCCGGTTCCTGGAGGTGGTGGCGGGCATGATCGCCAACCACGCCTCGTACCTGCAGGAGGAAATGGCCCGCCAGAAGCACCTGATGACCCAGGGCCTCATCGTGGGCGACAGCAACGACATCGGGTTCACCCCGTCCAACGTGGTTGCCGCCTCCAAGGCCATGCGTCTGGTGCTGAACCAGGCCGCCCAGGTTGGCCCCAGCCGCGCCACGGCGCTGCTGCGCGGCGAATCGGGCACCGGCAAGGAACTGCTGGCGGAAGCCATCCATCAGGCAAGTCCCCGACGCGAAATGCCCCTGATCAAGCTGAACTGCGCGGCGCTGCCCTCCGAACTGGTGGAAAGCGAACTGTTCGGCTACCAGAAGGGCGCGTTCACCGGGGCGGTGCACACCAAGAAGGGTCTGTTCGAACTGGCCAACAAGGGCACCCTGTTCCTGGACGAAGTGGGCGAACTGTCGCCCAACGCCCAGGCCAAGGTGCTGCGCGCCATCCAGGAACAGGAAATCCAGCGCCTGGGCAGCGAACAGACCATCACCGTGGATGTGCGCCTGATCTGCGCCACCCACCAGCCGCTGGAAGAGCTTGTGGAGCGGGGGCTGTTCCGCGAGGACCTGTACTACCGCATCAACGTGTTCCCCATCTTCATTCCCCCGCTGCGCGAGCGGCGTGAGGACATCCTGCCGCTGGCGGAACACTTTCTGCGCATCTACTCCGAGGAGTATTCGCGCAGCATCAAGCGCATCTCCACCCCGGCCATCGACCTGCTGACGCAGTACCATTGGCCCGGCAACATCCGCGAACTGAAGAACTGCATCGAACGCGCGGTGCTGGTGTGCGACGAGCAGGTCATCCGCACCTACCACCTGCCGCCCTCGTTGCAGACGGCGGAATCCACCGCCACGGACACCAACCTCTCGTTCTGCGAGGCGGTGGCCAAGTTCGAACAGGAACTGCTGGTGGACGCGCTGAAGAAGGCGCGCGGCAACATGTTGCAGGCCGCGCGCGACCTGCGCGTGAGCTACCGCATCGTCAACTACAAGGTGAAGAAGTACGGCATAGACGCCAAGAAGTTTGCCGTGGCCAAGGCACGCGGCATGAAGTAGGCGACGCCGCCCGGCTGACGCACGCATTGATGCGACCGGCTTCCGGCAACGGGGGCCGGTCGTTTGCTTTTGGGGCAGGGCGCGCGGCGGGGCAAGCAGCCTTCGGGAGCGACCTGCGCCACAAGGAAAACGGGCGGGGCCGTGCGATGTATCGCGCGGTCCCGCCCGTTGTGCCCGGATGCGTTCGAGTATTCCCGTCCGTGGCGTTACGCCGTGGGGTCTTCGCCCAGCCAGCCCTGCAAGGTTTCGATGATCTTGCGGGCCTGGTCGGCGCTGGAAATGTTGAACTTGGACTGGGCGCGGTATTCGCCGTTCATCTTCTTGTAGCGTTTCACCACGTACTTGTCCGCGCCGTAGTCTTCGGTTTTCGCGTCCCACTGCTGGTAACGGAACAGGATGGTGGTCCATGCTCCCTTGGAAAGCACGGACTTGTCCAGTTCCTTGACTACAAGCTGGCCGTCTTCCTCGTAATTCACCGTCAATTCTTCAATGGTCGTGCTCATGGTCTGGTCCGTCTGCGCCCGGCGAGGGGCGGAAATGCGTTGTTCATATCCGGGCTTTCTGTATTAACGCCCTTTGTGTTCATTCGCGAGGCGCGAATTTCATTCTCCGGCAACGAAGGCAAAGCGCTCACATTTTTGGCGCGCCCAGGATTTTTGTTCCCTGTCAAGGAAGGCGAGTTCACCGCGATGGGAGCGCACTCTTTGGTGCGTGACCGGAGCGGCGAACGAAGCCTGACACCGACAGGGGGCAAAAGGACGGGCGCGCCCCCTAGACTATGATGTCGTCCTCGGCGTGCGCCCCATTCTCCTCCGCCGCCGCCCAGATGCCGCCCGCATCGCCAAAGTGGCGCTGGGCCTGCTTCAGCCCCAGGGCAAAGGCCTTGACGTTCACCTCGCGGATCTTGGCGGGCAGGTTGGCTTCCATGCTCTTGCGCATCACCCTCGGGTCGGCATAGGGCAGAAGGTGCGTCACCGCGCCCATGACCATGGTGTTGATGGTCATGGGGTTGCCGATCTGCTCCTTGGCCATCTGGGTGAACGGCAGGCCCAGGTACACGTTGGTGGGCGCGTGCTTGACCAGGGTGGTGTCCACCAGCAGGATGCCGGTCTTCTTGAGCAGGCGGTAGTAGCTGTTGCACGCCTCGGGGCTGAGCGCAACCAGCAGGTCCAAGTTTTCGGTCTTGGGGTAACTGATGGGGCGCGAACTGACAACCACGTCGGCACGGCTGGAGCCGCCGCGCGCCTCGGGGCCATAGCTCTGGGTCTGGGTGACGTAGTAGCCGTGGCCCAGCGCCAGCGCCGAGCCCAGCAGGCGGCCCAGGGTTATCAGCCCCTGCCCGCCAAGGCCCGAAAGACGGATTTCGAAACGGTCTATGGGTTGCGGCGCCTTCATCGGTTCTGCCCCATGAGTTTGCGTTGCAGCTCGAAGTAGCGTTCCTCAAGGCCTGGTTCTTCCACGTCGCGGAACACCCCGATGGGGATGCGCCCGTCAGCGGGTTTGCGATCCGGCTCCTTCAGGGTTTCCACCTTCACCGTGTTGGACTTCAGCCACTTGTACATGTCCACGGCATTGCGGAACTTGTTCTTGCGCCCGTACTGGGTGGGGCAGGGGCTGAACACTTCCACCATCGCAAAGCCGGGATGCATGATGGCCGAGCTGATCAGCCGGTCCAGCTGGATGGCATGGAACGAGGTGCCCCGCGCCACGTAGCTGGCGCCCGCAGACTTGCACATGTCCACGATGTCGAAGGATTTTTCCAGCGATCCGAAGGGCGTGGTCATGGAAATGTCGCCCTGCGGCGTGGCGGATGAACACTGGCCGCCGGTCATGCCGTAGATCTGGTTGTTCAGGATCAGCGCGGTAACGCCGATGTTGCGCCGCGCGGCGTGGATGAGGTGGTTACCGCCGATGGACATGGCGTCGCCATCGCCCATGACGCAGATGACCTTCAGCTTGGGGTTGGCCATCTTGATGCCGGTGGCGAAGGTAAGCGCCCGGCCATGGGTGGTGTGTACGGTGTTGAAATCGACGTACACGGCCATGCGGCCGGAACAGCCGATGCCCGCCACCAGCACCACGTCGTCCTTGGGCAGGCCCAGTGCGTGCACGCTGCGGATCAGCGAACCGAGCACGATGCCGTGGCCGCAGCCCGCGCAGAACACGTGGGGGAACTTCTTGTTATGGCGCAGGTAGTCGTGGATGAGTTGGGTAACGTCCGCCATGGCCCACCTACAGTATGGCTTTCAGGATTTCGGAGGGCGTGATGATCTGCCCGTCCACCCGGTTGATGGTGCGCACCTTGGTGCGGCCATTGTTGACGCGCTTCACCTCGCGCGACATCTGCCCCATGTTCATTTCGGGCACCACCACGGTATGGCAGCGGTGGGTCAGCTTTTCCACCGCCGGGCGGGGGAAGGGGAACAGCGTCTTCAGGGTGAGCAGCCCGGCCTTGGCCCCGCGTTCGCGGGCCTGTTCCACGGCCAGGTGGGCGGAACGCGCCACGCTGCCGTAGGCCACCACGGCCACTTCCGCGTCGTCCATCATGTATTCGTCGGCCATCTGGATGTCGCCGTAATACTGGTCGATCTTGCGGAACAGGCGCAGCATGGCGTCCTTCACTTCATCGGGGCGCTGGGTGGGGTAGCCCATGACATCGTGGGTCAGCCCGGTGACATGGGTGCGGTAGCCGGAGCCGATGGGCGCCATGGCGGGCACGCCGCGCGCCGTGTCGGCATAGGGCTTGAACCATTCCGGCGGCACCGTGGGCTCCACGCGGGAAAGGATTTCCACCTCGTCCGGGTCGGGCACGGTGATCTTTTCGCGGGTGTGGGCCGTCACCTCGTCCAGCAGCAGGATGACCGGGGTGCGGTATTTTTCGGCAAAGTTGAAGGCCGTCACGGTCATCTCCAGGCATTCCTGCACGTTGGATGCGGACAGCACGATGATGGGGTGGTCGCCGTGGGTGCCCCAGCGGGCCATCTGCACGTCGGCCTGGGCCGGGCTGGTGGGCAGGCCGGTGCTGGGGCCGCCGCGCATGACGTTGACCACCACCAGCGGGGCCTCGACCATGCAGGCGTAGCCGATGTGCTCCTGCATCAGGGCAAAGCCGGGGCCGGAGGTGGCCGTCATGGCCTTGCGGCCCGCCAGCGATGCGCCGATGGCGGCGCCCATGCTGGCGATTTCGTCTTCCATCTGGATGAACACGCCGTCTTCGATCAGGGGCAGGCGGTTGGCCATGACCTCCATGATCTCTGTGGACGGGGTGATGGGGTAGCCTGCATAGAACGAGCACCCGGCCAGCAGTGCGCCCTCGGCCACCGCTTCGTTGCCGAGCGCGAACAGTTCGCGTCTCTTGCGTTTCTTGCGTTGCACCGACATGGCGTCACTCTTCGGGGTTGGGGTTCGGTTCGGCCGTGCGCACCGGGGGCGAGGCGCGGCCATGCTCGGATTCGGGGTCGCTCCATCCGCTGCGGGGGTCCGGCTGGCCTGCACCGTTGCGGGTGCGCGGCTTGATGGCGATGGCGAAGTCCGGACAGTGCAGTTCGCAGAACCCGCAATTGATGCACTCGTCCTCGTGGGCAACCTCGGCCTTGCCGAAGGTGTTCAGCACAAGCACCTTGGCGGGGCAGAAGGCCACGCACAGGCCGCAGCCCTTGCACCAGTCGGGGTAGACGCAGACGCGGGTCTGACCTTTTTGCTTCTTTGACATGGGCACACCAGTGGTGGCTTTGGGTGCAACGGAGCAGGGCGTCCGTTCCGTGGTGGCCGGGCCGCGTGGGCCGGGATGATGCGAGCGGCAAGAGTGCCGCCCCTGCGCGCGTTTGGGCCATCAATAAACGCAACCACGGGTCACGGCAAGGAAAATTCGACAAGTCGCACGGTTGTGCAAACAATGGAAGATGCCGGGGGCTTGGCGTGCGCAAGCTGTCAATGCGGCGGTGATGCCGCAGAGGCGCCGTGTACCGTCAGATTCGTCCCGATCAGGGCCGACATGCCCAGCCGTGAACGGACGGAAACGGGACGGGGGCCGGGCAACGCAACCGGCGCGAAATACGGCGCAGGGGGAGGCAGCGCCGTGCTGGCGTAGTTCCCGCAGGTACGACGGATATGGGCGACGGCACAAGAAACGGCGGCTCCCGCAGGAGCCGCCGTGTAGGTCATGAATCAGCCGAAGGAAGCCGCAGGATACATATTGCCCGCGCGCCGTCAGATGGACCAGCTTGCTATCAGCCCCCGGATCACTTCCGGGGCAACGCCGCGTTGCGATGCGGTCATGATCTTGGTGGGGTACTGCTCCGCCACCTGCAACGAACGCATGTACAGGGCGATGATTTCGTCCGTCACCTGAAGGCGCATGCCCGCACGCTCCTGCTGCCCAAGCACCATTTCCAGCATCTTGCGACCGGAAAAGGTGGAAATGTCGGAATAGATGTACGCCATGGCGCACCCCCTCTGGCACGAAGGCCGTGGCGCATGAGCGTCCCCCGCTATCATCCGGAATGCGGGTGGGGACGGCGTCATGTCGCCTGTTCGGGGCTGCCGGTCCGTGGCTGCCTGTGATGCAGGCTGACGGCGGGCCGGGTGTGCCCATCCGCTGCCTTCCATACCCTGACAGATAGCCGCAAGGCGGGCGTCTGGCAAGGGCACGACCGTGAAAAGCCGTGCCGGGGGGATGATTATCCGACGGACATGCGTGCGGCAGGGGCGTGGAGCCTGATTGCCCCCGCCTGGCGGTAATGCCGTAATGACGTCGTGATGAAGTGACGAAGTGACGACGTGACCTGGCGCGCGCCGATGCATCGGGCGCGTCTGGCGTCGTTATCCGTCTTTGGGATCGCCCAGCAGGGTCACGGCGCAGGCCCCGGGGCCGCTGTGGCAGCCCAGCACCGGCGATGCGGGCACCACGTACAGCGGAGCCACGCCGAAGCGGGCTTCCAGTTCCCTGGCGTAGCGGGCGGCGGTGTCCGGCGCGCCCACATGGGCAATGGCAAAGCGCGGGTTGTCGAGGGCGGCCAGCGCCTGCCCGAGCAGGGCGAACAGCTTTTCCCCGGCCCGGCGCGGGCCGATGCCCTTGGCCGCCACGTCCACCTTGCCGCCCTTGCGCGGGTCGAAGCACAGCACCGGCTTGATGTGCAGCAGCTTGGCCACCATGCCGGTGCCCCGGCTCATGCGGCCACCACGCACGGCAAAGTCCAGGGTGTCCATGGAAACGTACACGTGCAGGTTGTCGGCGTCGCGCGCGGCCAGTCGGGCCACCTCCGCGGCGTCCATGCCCGCCTGTGCGCGGCGGGCCGCCTCCAGCACCACCAGGCCAAGGCCCACGGTCAGGGTGCGGCAGTCCACGGCGGCGATGTGGGGCGAAACCATGCGCGCCACGGTGGCGGCGGACTGGTGGGTGCCGCTGTACATGGCCGTCACGTGCAGAGAGGCCACTTGCGCATGGGTGCGTAGCACCTCTTCGTACACAGTGCGGAAATCGGCGGGCGCGGGCTGCGAGGTGCGCGCGGAGCGGGACGAGGGCAGGCGACGGTTGAACTCGTCCGCCGAGATGCTGACCTTGTCCACGTACTCCTCATCGTCCAGAAACAGGCGCAGGGGCACGGTGCGGATGGCGTACTGGTCCAGCAGTTCGCGCGGCAGGTCGCAGGTGGAATCGGTGACCACGGCGGTGCCCGTCGGAGCGGGCGCGGCCTGGGGTTGCCCCCCCGCCACGGCAGCCAGCAGGTCGCGGTGCTGGCGCAGCATGTCTTCCGCCTTGTGGTGCGAAACTTCGCCGTACTCCGCGGCGATGGCGAACACCGTGTCCGGCGTGTCGGTATGCACGTGGACGCGGGTTACCGCCCCGGCGCCCGCCACCACGATGGAGTCGCCCAACTCTTCCAGCCGCACGCGCAATTCGTCGCGGTCGATGGGGCTGGCCATTTTACTGCGGATCAGGCATTCGGTGCAATAGCCGTAGGTCAGCTCCTCCACGGCAACCCGCTCCTGGGCCTCGCCCAAGGTGGCGTTGTCGGCGCCGCAGGCGTCGTCACCGCCCGCCCTTTCCGCGCCGTCATGCGCCCCGCCCTCGCCGGGCGCGTCCGTATCCCCGGCGTGGCTCCGCCGGTTGATGGTGCCGCGTTCGGTGAATTCGGCAATGCCTTCAAGCAGATACACGAAGCCAAGGCCCCCGGCGTCGACAACGTCGGCGGCCTTGAGCGCGGCCAGCTTTTCGCGCGTTTCCTGCACGGACTGGCGGGCACGGTCCAGCGAATCGTGAAGCAGGTGGTGAAAATCCTTGTAGGAATGGCAGTTTTCTCGCAGGTGCTCGGCCCAGTCGCGGATGACCGTGAGGATGGTGCCTTCCTTGGGGTGGGCGATGGCCTCCACGGCGCGGCGCGCGGCCAGCGATGCGGCCTCGGCGAAGTCGCGCGGGCTGACGCGCGAAAGATCCTTCACCCCTTCGGAAAACCCGGCCAGAAACTGGGCCAGGATGACCCCGGAATTGCCCCGCGCGCCCATCAGCGCCGATTCGGCCACGATGGAACTCATGCGGCCGATGGAACTTTCCGGCGTGGCCGAGGTGGAGGCCACGATGGATTTCATGGTGCCCGCCATGTTGCTGCCCGTGTCGCCGTCCGGCACGGGGAACACGTTGATGGCATTGAGATGGCCGTGCTTTTCGATGAGACGGCGCGCGGCGGCGCGCACCACCCGGCGGAAGCGGATGCCGTCGAGATAGCGGATGCGCGAGGGCTGGGCCTGGCCTTCGGGGGCGGAACCGGCCTGAGGTTGTGCCGGGGGCTGGGCCGATGTCTGGACCGAAGTCGGGGTCATGGTCCGGGACGGGGCCGGGGACGGAGTCTGCCTTTCCTGCAAGTGGGGTCGCTCCTGACGGGGCAAATATATGGAATGAAGCAAGGCCGGGCGGTGGCAAAACCACGCCGCAAAGGCGCGGAGCATGCGGCCGGGCAGCGGCCTTGCGGCATGCCAGCTCCCAGCGGCGCGTTAGCTATAATGGACTTGCCGTGCCACTGCAACATTGTTGTAACAATGCGCAATAAAATGGAAACGCAGCCATTCTTTCTGGCCTGCGCCAGATTTGCGGGGCCAGGGAAGCACGGAACCTGTCCCTCGGCGTTGACGCGACAGGCCTGCCATGCGACATGCTGCCGGGAACGTGCGGTGCTTTCGTGCTGCCGCCCGGCGGCCTTGTCCGTTTGTGGATTCCGGCCGGTTCGTTCCATTGCGTTCAGTCGTGCGCGGCTTCGATCCGTCCGCGTGTGGGGAGGGGCACCCCGTCAGCGGCCAACATTCTTCATCAACGCATCGCGTCTCCATACCACATGGGAAATTTCATGAATCTCGACCAGAAGCGCTGCATCATCTTCGATCTGGACGGCACGGTGTACCTGGGCGACCGGCCCATTCCCGGCACGGTGGACTTCATCCGCCGCAACCTCGGGGTGCGCGACATCCAGTTCCTGACCAACAACACGTCGAAGAACCTGGCCGACTACACGGCAAAGCTGGCGGGCATGGGCATCCACATCGGGCTCGACCGCATGCTTTCGCCGCTGCTGCCGCTGGTGGACCACCTGCGCGAGCAGTCCATCACCCGGGTCTACCCGGTGGGCAACGCCAACTTCATCGCCTTCCTGCGCGAACGCATGCCCGACATCACGTTTACCGCCGGGGACGACTGCCAGGCCGTGCTGCTGGGCTACGATACGGAACTCACCTATCGCAAGCTCACGGAGTCGTGCCTGCTGCTGCAACGGCCCGAGGTGGCCTTTCTGGCAACCCATGCCGACAAGGTGTGCCCTTCGCCGCAAGGCCCGCTGCCCGATGCGGGCAGCTTCATGGCCCTGTACGAGGCGGCTACCGGGCGCACCCCCGACATCGTGTTCGGCAAGCCCAACACCATCCTGCTGCGCTCATTGCTCCAGCGCTACCAGCCCCACGAAATGGCCATGGTGGGCGACCGCATCTATACCGACAAGCTGCTGGCGGAAAACGCCGGGATGGACTTCATACTCGTGCTCAGCGGAGAAACCCGGCGCGAGGATCTTGCAGGACTTGCGCGTCAGCCTGCCCTTGTAGTGGATGACCTTGGCGGGTGCTGATCCGGGGGTGTCTCCGTCCTCTGCGTATGCCTGGCGATGCGCCCTGTAACAGGAACGTCACTTGCCGCGCCGCGTTCTGTTCTGGCAATTTGCCGATGCTCAGGCTTTTTTCCCGCAGGCGTTTTCGCTGCGGGGAAATGCTTTGCGAATATGCCGCCATGGTGTATAATGTGGTGATTTTGCGACGTTTCGGCAACAAGGGTGAGGCGTCGCAGCCGGGCTGATTATCCCAACGCAAACCGAGGAGAAGGCAATGACCAAGAAGTGGATGCATCTGCTGCTCACCCCGATGGTGCTGGCCCTGGGGCTGTGCGCCATGTCCGCAACCCTTGCCAAAGCCGCCGACGAGTGCACCAACAGGGGCGCCCTGGACGCCATGTTCTGCGACGACAACAAGGATCTGGTGGCCGATACCCCCAAGGACAAGGGCAAGTGGAAGGATCCGAGCACGCTGGTGTTCACCTACACTCCGGTCGAGGACCCCGCCGTCTACAAGGACGCCTTTGCCGACTTCCAGGCCTACCTGGAAAAGAAGACCGGCAAGAAGGTCATCTACTACACCGTGCAGTCCAACGCCGCAGAAGTGGAAGCCATGCGCTCCGGCCGCCTGCACATCGCCGGCTTCTCCACCGGCCCCACCTGCTACGCCGTCAACCTGGCGGGCTACGTGCCCATCGCCGTCAAGGGCGATGCTGAAGGCTTTCAGGGCTACCGCCTGCTGCTCATCGTGCGCAAGGACAGCCCCATCCAGAAGCTGGCCGACCTGAAGGGCAAGAAGGTGGCCCACACCTCCGCCTCTTCCAACTCGGGCAACCTGGCCCCGCGCGCCATCTTCCCCAAGCTGGGCATCACCCCCGAAAAGGACTACACCGTGGTCTATTCGGGCAAGCATGACCAGTCCATCCTGGGCGTGGGCTACGGCGACTATGATGCCGCTCCCGTGGCGGGCGACGTGTTCAAGCGCATGGCCCAGGCCGGGCGCATCAATGAAGCCGACTACCGCATCATCTGGCAGAGCGACGTGTTTCCCACCTCTTCGTTCGGGTATGCCCATGACCTGAACCCCGACCTGGTGAAGAAGATCGTCGATGCCTTCAACGAATATCGCTTCACGCCTGAAATGCAGAAGACCTTCGGCGGGGCCGACCGGTTCTTCCCGGTTACCTACCAGAAGGACTGGGCGATCATCCGCGAGATCGCGGAAGCCAACGGCGAAACCTTCAATCAGGGCGGCCTGCAACAGATCGCCGAGAAGGAAGCCGCCGAGGCCGCCAAGAAGAAGGAAGCCGAGGCCAAGAAGAAAGAAGCCGAAGCCAAGAAGCAGTAACATACAGGCGGCGGGTACCGGCATATCCGGCGCCCGCCGCTTTTGCTTGCGGCACGGTAGCCCCGTGCCAGGCTTTCGAAACCGCGTGCCTTCTCCGCCCCGCCGGGCTGCCCGACAGCCAGGCGCAGGATGCCGACCCGGCACGCCGTCCGCAGGACGCACCACGCCCGCAGGCCGGACGCCCCCGGGCGTCGTGGCGCGTCCTTCACCCGCAGCTCCGGGAATCAGCAAGTGCACAAGGCAACAGACTCTGCTTCCACCTCCCGTCGTCCCGCGTGCAGCGCGGGCGACAAGTCGCTCGTCGTCGAGAACCTGAGCAAGGAATACCTGCGCGGCAAGCCCGTGCTCAAGAACATCAGCCTGACCGTGGCCGGGCAGTGCACCACCGCCATCATCGGCCCGTCCGGTACTGGCAAGAGCACGCTGCTGCGTTGCATCAACCGGCTCATCGAACCCACCTCCGGCCGCATTCTGGTCAGCGGGCAGGACATCTGCACGCTGCGCGGGTCCGACCTGCGCGCGGCGCGCCGCCGCATCGGCATGGTGTTCCAGGAATACAACCTGGTGGAGCGCCTGTCGGTGATGGAAAACGTGCTCTGCGGTCGCTTGGGCTACATAGCGCCGTGGCGCGCCTGGCTGCGCAAGTTTCCGCAGCAGGACATCGAGCGCGCCTACGACCTGCTGGACATGGTGGGGCTGACCGAATTCGCCCGCGCCCGCGCCGACGAACTTTCCGGCGGCCAGCGCCAGCGCGTGGGCATTGCCCGCGCGGTGATGCAGCAGCCGCACATCCTGCTGGCGGATGAACCCACCTCGTCGCTGGACCCCAAGACGTCCGTCGAGATCATGGAACTTTTGCGCGAGGTTGCCGCCGTCAACGACATCCCCGTGCTGGTGAACATTCACGACGTGACCCTGGGCCGCCGCTTTGCGGACAGGATCATCGGCATGTCCAAGGGCGACGTGGTCTTTGACGGACCGCCCGAGGGCCTGACCGACGAGCACCTCAAGCTCATCTACGGCGGCGAGGACTGGCTGGCATGAGCGCTGCAACCGTCACCCGTCCCGCACCCTTCGCGGTCAACTGGTGGGCCCGGTTCGGCTATCTGCTGGCCGTGCTCTACTGTCTGTATGCCCTGTCCATCCTGGACATTTCCTGGGACCGCCTGCTGGCGGGCCTGGACAACGGCTCGCGCTTTCTGGGGGCCATGTTTCCGCCCAAGTTCGCGCGGTGGAAGTTGCTGCTCGACAACCTGATGGAGTCGTTGCAGATCGCGCTCATCGCCTCGTTCTTCGGGGTGCTGCTGTCGCTGCCGGTGGGCCTGTGCGCCTCGCGCAACCTGATGCCCGACTGGCTGACCTGGCCCGCGCGCGCCTTCATCGCCGTGTGCCGGTCCTTCCATCCGGTGATATTCGCCATCCTGTTCGTGAAGGCGGTGGGCTTCGGCCCGCTGGCGGGCATCCTGACGCTGATCTTCGCGTCCATCGGCTTTGTGGCCAAGCTGTTCGCCGAGGCCATCGAGGAAATCTCGCTGAAGCCGGTGGAAGCTGCCCGCGCGGCGGGTGCGCCGTTCATGTCGCTGCTGGCCTTTGCGGTGCTGCCGCAGGTGCTGAACCGGTTCATCGGCTTTTCCACCTACCAGGTGGATGCCAACCTGCGTAACTCCACCATGGTCGGCATCGTGGGCGCGGGCGGCATCGGCGGTACGCTGGCCGCGGCCTTCCAGCGTTTCGACTACGGCTTCGTGTGCGCCATCCTCATCGCCATCATCGCGCTGATCATGGTGTCGGAATACGTGGCGGTGCGGGTGAAGGGGGTGTTCCAATGAGCGCTACGCGTACCTGGGAACGCTTTACCCCGGCAGAGCGCATGGCGCGTTTCGTGGTCTTTCTCGTGGCGGGCATCCTGCTGGCATGGTCGTTCCGCACTGTCGAGATCATTCCCGAATTCCTCATGGACGCACCGGAGCAGGTGGCCGACCTGTTCAAGCGCATGTGGCCCGTGGACTTCGCTTACTACGAGCATGGCGTGCACGCCGTGCTGGTGGAAACCCTGCACATCGCCACGGTGGGCACCATCCTTACCCTGGGTATCGCCATACCCGTTGGCATCATGGCGGCCAGCAACGTGTGCCGCGTGCCCGCGCTGAACTGGCTGGCCACGTTCATTCTGGTTTCGTCCCGTTCGGTCAACACGCTGGTCTGGGCGCTGCTGTTCGTGGCGGTGTTCGGCCCCGGCACGCTGGCGGGCACCGTGACCATCGCCGTGCGGTCCATCGGCTTTGTGGGCAAGCTGTTCGGCGAGGCGCTGGAAGAATCCGCCCCCGGCCCCATCGAGGCGTTGCGCGCCGCCGGCGCGCCGTGGATCAGCGTGTTCCTGAAAGGGTACTGGCCGCAGGTGTCTCCGGCGTTCTGGGGCATTGCCCTGTTTCGCTGGGACATCAACGTGCGCGAATCCTCGGTCATCGGGCTGGTGGGCGCGGGGGGCATCGGCATGGCTCTCGACGAAGCGCTCAACCTGTTCCATTGGGACCGCGTAGCGCTTATACTGACATGCATCTTCGCGGTGGTGGTCATCGCGGAGGTGTTCGTCACTCATATTCGCAAGCGCATCATTTAGGGACTGTCACCAAATTGTCCTTTTGCCCGTTGGCTTCGTCAAACTACGCTTGGCATGTCGGTCGAATACGATAAGAGTATACTCCCTCATGCCAAGCTCGTTTTCCTTGCCAACGAACAAAAACCCTAATTTGGAGACAGCCCCTTAAGAGGCGCAGCGCGATGTTCACGGGGCGGCGAAAGCCGCCCCTTTCTTTTACGGCACATCGATTGCCCTGCCAAAGCAGGGCGGGAGGAACCCCATGCAACGTCTGAAGGGAAAGCGCGTCCTCATGTTCGTGGACGACGTGTATGAAGACCTGGAGCTGTGGTACCCCAAGCTGCGCCTGATAGAAGAGGGCGCCGAGGTGGTGGTGGCCGGGCCGGAGAAGGGCCGTACCTATACGGGCAAGAACGGCTACCCCTGCAAGGCCGATGCATCCATCGCCGACATGGAGGACATCAGCTTCGACCTGCTGGTCATCAGCGGCGGTTTTGCCCCTGACAAGCTGCGCCGCGACCCCAAGGTGCTGGAACTGACCCGCCGCATGCACGAGGCGGGCAAGGTGGTGGCCCACATCTGCCACGCCGGGTGGATTCCCATTTCTGCGGGCATCATGCGCGGCTTCCGCTGCACCTCCACCCCCGGCATCAAGGACGACCTGATCAACGCCGGGGCCATCTGGGAAAACGCCGAGGTGGTGGTGGACCGCAACCAGGTCAGCAGCCGCAAACCCGACGACCTGCCCGCGTTCTGCAAGGCCATCATCGAACTGGCAGCCGGATAACAGTGGCGGACGGCCAGCCCCGGACTGTCCGGTCGAAAAACCGGCTCCGAGCCATGCGGTGCCAATGCGACGCAAAAGGGGAGGGACCTGCTGGTCCCTCCCCTCCATCTTTTCATGCAGGCAGCATGCTGCCGCGTGCCCGTGCCTACTTGATGGTCACCAGTTCGTAGGTTCCGCTGCCAAGCCCCAGGGCCTCGGCATGTTCGATCTGACTCCGCCAGTTGGTACTGGGGTGGACAACGTGGAAGTGGTCGTGCCGTCCAGTATGCCCTGCCTGCCCTGTCTGTCCGGCATGTCCTGCATGATCGGCACAGTCGCAGCCCTCTTCTTGCTTGCCCGCCAGCGGCTTGCCGACCCTGTCGCCCAGCACAGACCCGGGAATGACCGGTGCGGCGTTGACCGCGTCAATGCAGGCCTTGTCCAGCGCCACCGGGTCGAAGCTGGCAAAGATGCCGATGTCCGGAATGATGGCGGCGTCGTTTTCACCGTGGCAGTCACAGTTGGGCGAGACGTGGTTGACCACGCTGATGTGGAAGTTGGGGCGTCCGTCCAGCACGGCCTTGGCGTATTCCACCATCCGGATGTTCACGTCGTCGCTGCTGCCTTGCCACGGCGTGTCGATCGCGTCGAAGTTGCAGGTGGCGATGCACCGCCCGCAGCCCACGCACAGTTCGTGGTTGATGGACGCCTTCTTTTCCTCGTTGAAGGTGATGGCTTCCTGATTACAGTACCGGGCGCAGGTGCGGCAGCCCACGCACTTGTCGTGGGCAACGCGCGGCTTGCCGTTGTTGTGCATGATCATCTTGCCGGCCCGGCTGCCGCTGCCCATGCCGATGTTCTTGATGGCCCCGCCGAAGCCGGTCAGTTCATGCCCCTTGAAGTGGTTCAGGGAAATGAAGACGTCGGCATCCATGATGGCCCGTCCGATTTTTGCGGTTTTCAGGTGCACGCCGCCTTCGATGGGCACTTCCACCTCGTCGGCGCCCTTCAGGCCATCCGCGATGACCACGTGGCAGCCGGTCGAAAGCGGGGTGAAGCCATTTTCGTAGGCGGCCTCCATATGCAGCAGGGCGTTGTTGCGTCGGCCCACGTACAGCGTGTTGGCGTCGGTGAGAAAGGGCATGCCGCCCAGCTTCTTCACCCTGTCCGCAACGGTCTTGGCGAAGTTGGGGCGCAGAAAGGCAAGGTTGCCCGGCTCGCCGAAGTGGATCTTGATGGCCACGAAGGCGTTCTGGAAATTGATCTGCTCCACGCCTGCCGCCAGCATGAGCTTGTCCAGCTTGTCGAGCAGGCTGGTGCCGATCCTGCACCGCATGTCGGTGAAGTAGACCTTTGACGGCTCCGCGCCGGTTTCCGTCATTGCAGTATCTTTCGCGCAGTCGCAGGCGGCGCGTTGCCCGCGCGCGGGCCGTTCCTTCTTTCCCGCTGCCGGAGATGCGTGCGCCTTTCTGGGTTTTGCCGTTTCGCTCATCGTCGTGTGCCTCCATGATTGGCAAGGTATGCCGCAGTTGTCATGCCGCTGCCGTAAGGCAGTACATGCCGCACGGGGTGTTCCCTGTCCGGCAGGCTCGGGTCCTGTCGGGGCATAGCGTTTCACCCCTGTTCATTACCCCATGCTGGCTGGCTGCGAAAGATACGATTCCACCTTTCTTTTGCTCATTCCTCTCATGCGCGCCTGCATGGGGTGCGGGCCGTTGCGGCCCGGCGCGGCATGCCCGCGAAAAGGGGGACAGGGGGAACGCACAAGGGCCTTGCGGATGGTGTCCGCAAGGCCCTTGTGCCGTCTGGCGACTTCGGCAGGTGGATGACGGCCTAATGCAGCCGCCACGCAGCCAGCGCCAGCATCAGGCAACTGACGGCGGCCCCGCCCACGAACACGGCGGGCAGGTCGCCCCCGGCATACAGCAGGCCGAACAGCAGCGGGGCCAGGGTCTGACCCAGGCGCAGCAGGGTGCCGTTGACGGCCATGATGGCGGCGCGCTGCTGGGTGGGGGCCAGCGAGGTCATCATGGTGGACAGGTTGGGCAGGTTCAGCCCCTGGGCCATCCCGAAGCACAGCACCGGTCCCAGCAGCCACCACAGGCCGGGCATCAGCGGCAGAAGCAGCATGGCGGCGGCGTAGAAGACATGGCTGAGCATTATCAGCCGCCGGGCGGGAAATCTTTCCGACAGGCGTCCCAACTGCGAGGCGATCATGGCCGTGCCCAGCGAGGACACGGCGAAGATGGCGCCGATGCGCGAAGGCCCGGCGTGAAAACGGGTATCCGCCAGCACCGGAAAGAAGGTGACCATGGGGCCGTACAGCAGAACGAAGGTAAGCAGGGAAAGCCCGAACAGCACCAGTGCACGGGGCGATAGCGCAATGCGCAGGGTGGAGCGGAAATATTCCCCCAGGGACTGCGTGGCGCGCGAGGCAGGCAGGCGCAGCCGGGCGGCGGCCAGCATCAGCGGCAGCACGGCCAGCGGCAGCAGGAAGGGCACGTTCCAGCCGAATTCGGCCAGCAGGCCGCCCAGAGCCGGGAAGATGGCCGTGCCCAGGCTGAGTACTCCGGCGTTGTAGCCCATGGCCCGCACCCGGTCGTTGTCCTCGTACAGGTCCCCGATGAGGGTGGTGTACAGCACGCCCAGCGGGGCCGCGCCAAACCCCTGCACGAAGCGGCAGGCCAGCAGGGTGGAAAGATCACGTGCGAAGAAGCAGGCCGTGCCCCCCAGAATGAACAGGGCCATGGCGGGCAGCAGCACGCGCTTGCGGCCCAGCCGGTCTGCCAGTACGCCCGCCACCGGGGCCAGCACGATGCCCGGCAGGGTGAACGCCGTCAGCACCAGCCCCACAGAGGCCAACGGAATGCCCAGCTCGCGCGCCATCAGCGGCAGTGCGGGCATGACGCTGGAAACGCCCATGATCACCGTGAGGGTGATGCCGAAGATGGTGTGCAGATTTCTGTCGCGCAGCAGCGGGTGCATGGGGATTCCGTGAGAGGTAGAATGTCGGCGGGTTCTACGCCCCTCCACCCGGCAAGGTCAAGGCACGCAGCCGTGCAGCGAGAGGCGCAACCTTTCTGCATCCTGCCGCTATTGTTGCATCGATGCCGGTTACCGGATAGGAAGTAGGGGGAGTCGGCATGTTGCCCCCGCTTTGGGCGTGGGGCGTGTGCTGGTCAGCGGGGGGCCAACCGCGTCCTGCATACGCAAGGGAGAAGTTGATGCCGCCGGACGATCAGGAAGGCTTGAGGGTTCGCTGCCCTTACTGTCATAAGGTATTCATGATGCGCAAGAAGCTGCCCTCTTCAGAGGCGGCCCGCATTCGGGTAAAGTGCCCGAACTGCGGTGAAGACATTCTGCTGCCCGGCGAAATGTTGGCGCGCGCCTGCAAGGGCGGCGAGAAGAAGTAAGCCCGTGGGAGCCGGACGGCACTGATCCGGCGTGCCGTGTTGCCTGGCGCACCGCCATTCCACGGATTGTGGTGCGCCGCTTGGCATACCCGGCCAGCGCACTTTCGTCCGATATTTCCTGCTCCTGCGGCGTTGGCCGCTTGTAGCGAAGCCCCGGCATCTGCTGATGCCGGGGCTTCGTGCGTTGGAGACTCTGGTTGGTACGCGGCCTAGCGCTTGCGCTTGTGCTTGAAGGCGTCCTTGGCAAGGCGTCCCAGTTCAGCCAGGCGGCGGTCCACCTTGTCGTACAGGGTGCCGGGGGTAAAGGTGGAATCGGCGCGCATGCGCCCGGCGGCCATGCCGGTAAGCAGTTCCATGGCTTCGGTGATGTGTGCAACCGGCCAGATCGAAAAGCGCCCTTCGTTCACGGCGGCTACCACTTCCTGCTTCAGCATCAGGTGGGCTATGTTGTCCTTGGGCAGGATCACGCCCTGTTCGCCGGTCAGCCCGTGGCGGCTGCATACCTCGAAGAACCCTTCCACCTTGCGGGTCACGCCGCCCACGGCCATGATCTGGCCGGACTGACTGACAGCGCCGGTAAACGCCAGCGAAAGCCGGATGGGCACGTCGGCAATGGCCGAAAGCAGCGCCGCCAGTTCCGCACCGGATGCGGAATCGCCCTCGATGCCCGCGTAGCTCTGTTCGAAGCACAGACTGCCGGTCATCACCAGCGGCTTGGTGCGGGCAAACTGGCTGACCAGGTAGCTTTTCAGGATCATCATGGCCTTGGTGTGGATGGGCCCGCCAAGCTCGGCCTCTCGTTCAAGGTCGATGATGCCGCCGTGCCCCACACCCACGGTACAGGATATCTGGTGCGGCAGGCCGAACTCGAAGTCGCCGTACCAGGTCACCGACAGGCCGTTCACCCGGCCCACTTCGCTGCCGCTGGTGCGCACCTTGATCAATTCGCGGTCGTATTCATCCATGTAATGCTGTTCGACCAGGTTGGCGCGGTAGGTGCGCGCCACCATGGCGTCGTGCAGGGTGGTGCGGTCCACCAGCGCGCTGCCCTTCATGGAGGCCAGGGCGGATGCCTCGATCATCAGTTCGCGCAGCACCGGGAACTTCAGCGACAGCTTGCGCTGGTCCTCTATGATGCGCGAGCCGTAGTCCACCAGGCCCGCCATGGCGTCGCGGTCGAAGGGCAGCAGCTTGGCCTCGTCGATGATCCGGGCAATGCGCGCCAGGTACACCTTCACGCCGTCGGCGTTGCGCTCGGCGGCTTCGGTCAGGTGCGCCTTGATCTTGAACAGCTTGGGGAAGCGGTCGTCGTTGACCAGCAGCGTCTCGTACATTTCCTCGGTGCCCACCAGCACCACCTTCAGGTCAAGGCGCAGCGGTTCCGGCTCTATGCCCTTGGTCTTGGTGGATTCCTGACCGTCGCCCGCGTCCTCTATGCGGGCCAGGCCGGAACGCAGGGCGCGCAGCAGGCCTTCCCAGGCGTTGGGGTAGGACAGGATGTCCTCCATGTGCAGCACCAGAAAGCCGCCGTTGGCCTTTTGCAAAGACCCGGCCTTGACCAGGGTGAAGTCCGTCACCAGCGCGCCCATTTCCGATTCGCGCTCGATGCACCCCAGCAGGTTGGACGGGGTGGGGTGATCGTCCACCACGATGGGTGCGCCGTGGGTTTCGCTGTTGTCCACGAACACGTTGATGTCGTAGCGGAACGACGTGTCTTCCGGCGGCGGGCCCAGATCCGGCTGCTGCTGCGGCATGTGGGTGGGCATGTCGCGCTGCACGAAGCCTTCGATGTTGTCCAGGATGTCCTCGCGCATGTCCGCGAAGTAGCGCTTCAATTCGTCGCACGGGCAGGTCTTGGCGAACTTTTCCGCCAGCGGCGTCAGGAACTGGTCCAGCACCTCGCGCACCACTTCCTTTTCCAGGGTGCGCTCGTCCTCCACGAAGTCCTGCTCGGCGCGGGTCAGCTTGCGCATCAGACCGGTCATGGCCTGCAGCAGCCGGTCGCCCTTCAGCTTCAGGCTCTTGCGCAGCGTGGCGTCGAGCTTTTCGTACTCGTCCTCGCTGAGCCGCTTGCCCTCCACGATGGGGTACAGGGTCAGGCTGCCGGAATCGTCCATGTCCAGGTTGAAGCCTTCGCCCCCGGCCACGGTGTCCATTTCCTTGAACAGCTTGCTGCGCTGGGTCTGGAATTTGTCCAGCAGCAGGGTGCGCTTGCGCACGAAGGCGTCATGCTCGAAGCGGCTGGGCGCTTCCTTGCGGGCCTTGGTCAGGGCCTGGGTGAGCGCGGTGCGCAGCTTGCGCCCCTGCCCGGCGGGCAGCGCGATGAGGCGCGGCTTGTCCGGGTCCTCGAAATTGTAGACGTGGACGAGGTCCGGCGGGGTATCCATCTTGCGGGCGCGCGGCGCAAGGTATTCGCGCAGCATGTAGGTGCGGCCAAGATTGGCCTCGCCCGAAAGGTAGACGTTGTAGCCGCCGTCGCGGATGTGCAGGGCCAGTTCCAGCGCCTGCAACACGCGGGGCTGGGGGGTGCGGCGCATGCCGTTGCGCGGCGGGCGCGGAATGGCGTCGCTGGTCTCCCACTGGATGCGGGCAGGGTCGAGCGTGGCGCGAAGACGGGCGGCGGGCAGCGGGGAAACCTTGGTCATGATGCTCCTGCGCGGCAGACAGAGTGAAAAGGCCGGGCCGAGGGTCCGGCGGGTTGCCCGGCTCCGGCGGAAAATCCGGGGCCGCACCGGCGCGAGGGGCCGGGTTTCTTAGCCTAGCGTGTTGCCCCGCGCTTGTCACGCCCCGCAGGGCGGGGCAAGTGCGCAGACCATGGCCCGGGGTGCGGGACAGGCGTCAGGCGCCCGGCGGGCGGCCAATAGGCGAGATCAGACGCCATGTGGTATGGCGATGGTGTGCCGCAGCGATGCGGGACGTGCAACGGGGCGTGATGAGAAGGTGTCGGGAGGGGCGGGTCGGGATGCGTATGCCGCGTGCCGCCTGCCGTCCGGAGCCGCTCGGGGTTTGTCAGCCGGGGCGGGAACGGCTATCATCCACACCATGAGTGCAGCCCAACTCACGGAACCGTACGCCGGGGCCGAACCGGACGGCGCAACGTTGCGCACGGCGGGATATTGCGAACCGGGCCAGAGCCGACCGGACCAGGGCGGACCGGATTGGGGCGGACCGGAGACTGGGGGGCACGGCCCGGAGCCCGAAGAACCGCTGCCCGTGCTGCTGTCCGTGGTGGTGCCGGTGCTGCACGAGGCCCCCCGCATCGCGGCGCTGGTCGGGCATGTGCGCGCATTGGCCGGTGAACTGCCGCCGGGGACGGTGGAACTGGTGGTGGCCGACGGCGCGCCGGAAGGCGACACGCTGGCGGCCCTGAAGACGGCACTGGGCAGGGATGCGTGGCGGGCTGCAACCGGTCTGGTTGCAGCAGACTTGGCCCCGACGAGCCATCTGGTGACCGCTTTGGCCGCCGAAGAATTTTCCGGCACGGGGCTGCCCGTGCGCGCCGTGGCCGCACCGCGTGGCCGCGCCCGGCAGATGAATGCCGGGGCCGCCGTGGCCCGTGGGCAGGTGCTGCTGTTCCTGCACGCGGATACGCGTTTGCCGGACGGGGCCTTTCCCGCCGTGCTGCGGGCGTTGGGTGTTGGGGGAACTGGCGGCGCTGGTGGGGGCGAAGCGCGGTACGCCGACGATGCCGCTTCCTGCGCTGCCGACGGCGTTCCCGGCGCCGGGGCCTTCACCCTGTCCATCGACGCGCCGGGGGCGTGGTTCCGGGTGGTGGAGACGCTGGGCAACCTGCGCAACCGGCTCACCCGCACTCCCTACGGCGACCAGGCCCAGTTCTTCCGGGCCGGGGTGTTCCGTTCCCTGGGCGGTTACCCCGACCTGCCGCTGATGGAAGATGTGGAAATCATGCGCCGCCTGCGCCGTCAGCATCGCCAGCATTGTCGGCATCGCGCTGATCAGCCGCTGGCCCTGCTGGACCTGCGGGCCGTCACGTCGGCCCGGCGCTGGCGCGACGAGGGGGCCGTGCGCTGCACCCTGCGCAACGTCTGTCTTCGGCTGCTGTACGCGCTGGGGGTTCCGGCGCAGATACTGGCGCGTTGGTACCGCGCCCGCAAAGGAGCATCATGAGCGACACCTGCGTACTCTTTTTCGTCAAGTATCCGGAACCGGGCGCGGTGAAGACGCGCCTTGCCTCCGTCATGGGCGCGGAAGCCGCCGCCGCCATGTACCGCCATTTCGTGCAGGACATGCTGGCCGAACTGGTTCAGGTAAAGGCCGACCTGCGTATCTGTTGCGACACGGGCGCCGTGCCCCGCAGTGCGCCGGTCACGCCAGATGAGCAGGTCACGCCAGATGAGCAGGGCGCGCCAGATGCGCAGGCCGCGCTGGCAGCGTACAAGGCCTGGCTGGGGCCGCAGCATGCCTATCTGCCCCAGCGGGGCGACGACCTGGGCGCGCGCATGCGCACGGCCCTTGCCGATGCCTACGCCGCCGGGTACGAGCGGGTGGTGGTGCTGGGCAGCGACATTCCGGACTTTCCGCACGAACTGGCGCAGAAGGCCCTGGATGACCTGGACCTGCATGACGCGGTCATCGGCCCGGCCTTCGATGGGGGGTATTACCTGATAGGCTTTCGGCGCGACCGGTTTCTGCCCGGCGTGTTCGAAGGCGTGGAGTGGAGCGGCACGTCGGTGTATGCCGCCACCATGGAGCGACTGGAGGCCGCCCGGCTGGACGTGGTGCGCCTGCCGGAATGGAACGACGTGGACACCATGTGGGATCTCAACGTGCTGTACCGCACCAACCGCAACAGCTCGTTCCGCAGATCGTCGTCCTACGCCGCCATGCGCGAGCACGATGCGCTGATCCGCCAGTACGACATGGAACTGCCCGTCTGGGCACGGGAAACGGAATCCGCAAAATGAATCCTGTTGCACCCCTGATGCGCGCGGCATTGTGTGGGGCCCTGCTGGCCCTGCTGCCGTGCGCCCCCCTGTGCGTTCCCCAAGTCGTGCTGGCCGCCGATGCTGCGCCTTCTTCCTCGCCATTCGACGGGGATATGTTCGCATCATCCGGTGGCGAAGGTGCAGCAGCGGAAGAGGCGCAGGAAACCGTTGCCGCCACCGAGGCGGAAGAGCCGAAAAAGGCCAAGGCCTTCAGCACGCTGGTCATCTACTTCGAAAACGACCTGTTCGGAGGAACCGACCAGTACTACACCAACGCGGTGCAGGCCCGGTTCGTCTCGCCCGACCTCAAGACCCTTGCCGACGACGAAATGCTGCCCGACATGCTGGACAACCTCATCGAGCGGCTGCCCTTCGCGGGCGACCCCGACGCCCAGTACAACGTCAGCGTGGCCTTCGGGCAGGCCATCTACACGCCGTCCGATACCCAGGTCAGGGAGTACATTCCCGGCGACAGGCCCTACGCGGGCTTTTTGTACGGGGCCATCGGCCTGCACGCCAAGAAGGGCGACCGCATGGACACCCTGCAGTTCACCGGGGGCATTGTGGGGCCATCGGCGCGGGGAGAAACGGCCCAGAACGAAGTGCATGAAATGCGCAACATTCCCACGGCCAAGGGCTGGGACAACCAGTTGCACGACGAGCCGGGCCTGATGCTGACCTGGCAGCGCAACTGGCGGCTGAACCCGTCATCCACCGGGCGCGGCTTCGGCTGGGACGTGCTGCCCCGCGTGGGGGCCACGGCGGGCAACGTGCTGACCCAGGCCAACATGGGGGGTGAGGTGCGCTTTGGCTGGAACCTGCCGGGCGACTTCGAGACCTCGCTGATCCGGCCCGGGGGCGGCATCGAGGCCCCGACAGACGACGCCGACCCGCGCGTGCGCGAGAGCTGGGGCTGGTACCTGTTCGCCGGGGCCGACGGACGGGCCGTGGGCCGCAACATCTTTCTGGACGGCAACACCTTTCGCGACAGCCACGACGTGGAAAAGAAGTACTTCGTGGCCGACCTGTCCGGTGGGCTGGCGGTGATCATCGAAGGGGTGCGTATTACCTATACCCACGTTTACCGTACCGAGGAATTCGTGGGGCAGGAACGCGGGCAGCACTTCGGCTCGCTGACCGTGGGGGTTTCCTTTTAGTCGCAGGCAGGGGATCGCAACGGGGCCACGCCGCAGCATGGCATACAGAGGGGCGTTCCTCAGGGAACGCCCCAAGATTGTTGACAAAGTATGTTTTTGTACGCCTCCGGCGGCCAAGGACGGCAGCCGTCAGGCGAGCTTGCGAGCCTTACGGATGGCGATCGCAACGCGGCTGCCTCCCCTTGGAACCCCCTGTTTTGTGCTTTCATAATGCCCAGGAAACACAAATGAAAGTTTTGGGGGGAGCTTTAGCCGTTATGCGAGCCTTCGAGCATTACGGATAAAGACAGCAAAGCGGGGGTGCGGGGGAGGATATCCTTTTCACGCTTTGCGGACGCCATCCGTACGGCTCGGGACTCGCCTGCGGCTGCCGCAAAAGGGTCCCTCCCCCGCAAGAATTTGGGTTTGTCAGCAGTCTGAGGGGCGTTCCGCAGGGAACGCCCCTTTTCTTTGTTGGCGATCGTTGCCCTGCGTGAATACTGTATGCGAAGTGGTAGTGGGATGTGTGTAGATGTTAATTGTGTTGATATGCTGTTATATTAATGGTGCAATACTGTTATTTTTTTCATTAAAGAGTATTGTATGCAGATATTTAAGTGTTATGCAGCGATGAATATATCTAATAAAAACAGTCGATACTAATGTTCATGTGATGATCTTTTGTTCAGTGCAGTGCGTTCATTTACACATATGTTGCATCGGTGTAGTTGGTCGAACGTTTTTTGATGGTTATGAAGGGCATCTGAAATTATTACTATGTGCTTTTCATGTGTTGTGTTTTGTCAGTCGAAAATATCTTCTCCTCCATTTTTCGCCGTATGGCCCGGCCCGCATCGGGCTGCCGTTTTTGTCACACCATGATTTATAACAGTGATTGCCCGCCTTGGACTGGCTACAATATTATAGACAAAAAAGTAGGCGAGATGGGCAGGTTATTAGGGAAACTCGTCAGAGAGGCACGCCTGGAGCGAACCGTTGGCGGCAAGCCGCTGTCCATCCGCCAATTGGCCGACCGGTTGGGGGTACACCATTCCTACCTCAGCCGCATTGAACGCGGCGACGATGTCTGCCTGAAGCCGGAACGGCTGATGCTGCTTGCCGACCTGCTGGGGGTGGACAGGTATTTCATGCTCGCGGTGGCGGGTATCGTGCCCGAAAAGCTGCGTGAAGCCATTTACGATCACCGCGAGGCGTTCACCATGTTCATTCGTTGTGTCATGCGCGACAAGCCGGACGGGGAGGGCGATGGCGCCTCGGCACTTGCCAGTGCCGGGGCCGGGCATCCGCACTGGAACATTCCCTATGTCGATGGGGCGGACCTGCTGCGCGGCCTGGTGGGCGCCATGTCGGGCGAGGGGTGGATCGTTTCGCGGATGGCCCAGGACCGCATGGCTACACAGCTGTCCACATGCGAACTGCCGTTTTGCGACATCGACCTGCGGAGCGGTGTCGTCACCACAGCCGGGGTGCGCAGCCTGCGGGTGTACCTGGGGCGGTGCGGGACGGAAGATGGCGTTGCCTGTGTCTACCGTTCACGGCGCGTGGTGACAGGCAAGCTGGGCACCATGGTTTCCATGCTGTGCCGCATGCACCATGCCATGGGCGCATGGGTGCGGGTGGTGGACGGCTTCGACATGGTGGCCTTCGACAGCCACGAGCAGGAGCCGTTGCGAAAGGAGGCACGGGCCAGCACCGCGGACCGCTTTCGACACGCCCGCAGGTGCGGCGGCACGACTGGCGTGCCGGACAGCCACGCGCCCTGCATCGTTTTCGAGCGTCTGGCACGGCGGAGTGCGGGGACGCACGAAAACCGCCTGCAGTACGAGCGCATCCTTGGCAAGCTGGCCATGTCGGCCCATGCGTTCTTTCCGTGGGACGAAATGGAGGCGTTTTCGTACATCATCGTGCTATCGCATTGATGTTCATACCTGTCCTTGTGCAGTGCCAATACGTCCTGAACTGGATCGAATCAGGGTCGAATTCGGATCGGAAGCGGATCTTCCGCAGTTCCATCACAATCAGCAAGCCGGGGGTTTCATGAACAATTTCAGTGTCGGTATCAGGCTGATAGCAGGATTCATTTTTGTTTCCCTGCTCACGTTGATCACTGCCGGATCGGGGTATCTGGCCATCGAAAACGCCAGTGAAAGCCTGCGTCGTTCCAACGAGGAAATGCTGCCCGCCGTGGCCCATACCGGAAGCATAGAACTGGCCATGCGCGGCATAGTGGTGGCCCAGCGCACCCTGATGATGGAACGGCTGTCGCGGGCCGACCGTGACCGCCAGCGGGAGGACATCCGCCTCGCGCGCGAGGTGATCGCCAGGTCGCGCGGCGAGATGGACAAGCTGCACCATTCGCCCGCCGTGCAGGAAAAGTGGTCGGCCTTCGTCGCCACGCTGGATTCCGTGCGCGCCACCAACGACGAAATAATGGCCGCCATTCAGGAATGGGAGCGGGACATAGCGGACAAGGCCCGCATGGACCGGGCTGCGGAACTTGTCACCAGCAAGGGCGTGCAGGCCAACCTGCGGCTGGCCGAGGCCGCCGCGGCGGTGCAGGAGGCCGTGCGGGCAGAGGCGCGCGCCGCGCGGAGCCTGAGCGCGGCGGAAGCGCGCACGGCGCACAACACCGCCATCGCCCTGGCCGTGGGAGCGCCGTTGCTGTCACTGCTGCTCGGCGTTCTCATCTTGCGGTCCATCACCCGCCCGCTGGGTGGGGCGGTGTCGTTCGCGCAGTTGGTGGCAGGAGGCAACCTGAACGCGAACCTTGCCGTGCAAGGACGCGACGAGATAGGCAGGCTGGCCGACGCCCTGCGGGTGATGGTGGACACCCTGAAGGCCAAGATCGCCGAGGCCGAGGACAAGAGCGAACAGGCGGCCCGCAAGGAGCAGGAAGCCCTGGCCGCCATGCGCGAGGCGGAAGAGGCCCGCAAGCAGGCGGAAAACGCCAAGCGCGAGGGCATGTTGCAGGCCGCCGCACAGGTGGAGGGCGCGGTGGAGGTGGTGTCGTCCGCATCCGAAGAATTGTCCGCCCAGATCGAACAGGCCGACCGGGGCGCAGAGGAGCAGGCCAGGCGTGTTTCCGAGACGGCCACGGCCATGGAGGAAATGAACGCCAGCGTGCTGGAGGTGGCCCGTAACGCCGGCGACACGGCGGAGGTTTCCGATTCGGCCCGGGCCAAGGCGGCCCACGGCGCCGCGCTGGTGGAGAAGGTGGTGGGCACCATCGATGGCGTGCGGCGGCAGTCGCTGGACCTCAAGGCCGACATGGAAGACCTGGGCCGTCAGGCCGAGTCCATAGGGGCGATCATGAACGTGATCAGCGACATTGCCGACCAGACCAACCTGCTGGCGCTGAACGCAGCCATCGAGGCGGCCCGGGCCGGTGATGCCGGGCGCGGCTTTGCCGTGGTGGCGGACGAGGTGCGCAAGCTGGCCGAAAAGACCATGCAGGCCACCGTGCAGGTGGGCGACGCCATCCGGGGAGTGCAGCAGGGCACCCGCAAGAACATGGAGAACGTGGACCGCTCGGTGCAGGGCATCGAGGAATCCACCCAACTGGTGCGCCAGTCGGGCGAGGCGCTGGACGAGATCGTGCGGTTGGTGGAAACGGCCAGCGACCAGGTGCGCTCCATCGCCACGGCGTCGGAGCAGCAGTCGTCGGCCAGCGAGGAAATCAACCACGCCGTGGAGCAGGTCAGCACCATTTCCGGCGAGACGGCGCAGGCCATGCGTGAATCGGCGCGGGCCGTGTCCGCCCTGGCGGAGCAGGCCCAGGTGCTGAAGCGTCTGGTGGAAGAGATGAAGGCGGCGTAGCCTCGCGCAAGCGCGGAGTGAATGAAAACGGGCCGCCCTTCCGTGCAGGAGGGGCGGCCCGATGTGTTGCAATCGAAAGCCGGATCGCACCGGCGTGCAAGGGCCGGGTGCCGGGACTGAACGGGCTAGTTTGCCGCCGCTCCGCTGCCGTACACCTCGGCCAGGATTTCCCCGGCGCCGTCGGCCACCATCCGGGCAGCAAGGTCCAGACCGATCTGGCGGGCCTGCGCGCCGTCGGGGGCGCTGGCGCCGTTCATGGTACGGCGGATCACCCGCGCGCCGGTCAGGTCGGCCACCAGGCCTTCCAGGGCAAAGGTGTCGCTGCCGGTCATCACGGCGTGCCCGGCGATGGGTACCTGACAACCGCCCTGCAACCCGGCAAGAAAACCGCGTTCGGCTTCCACGCGGATGCGGGTGGGGGTGTGTTCCATGAAGGCCATCAGCTCGTGCAGGTCGGTCCGGTCGCCCCGGAATTCGATGCCCAGCGCGCCCTGGCCCACGGCGGGCAGGAAGGCGGGCGGCCCCAGCACTTCGCTCTTGGGCGCGGAAAGGCCAAGGCGCTTCATGCCAGCGGTGGCCATGATGATGGCGTCGAACTGGCCCTCGGAAAGCTTGCGCAACCGGGTATCCACGTTGCCGCGCAGGGAGACCACGTTCAGGTCCGGGCGCAGGGCCAGCAACTGCGACTGGCGGCGCAGGCTGCTGGTGCCCACGGTGGCCCCGTGGGGCAGGGCGGCCAGCGAATCGTGATGCACGGACAGGAAGGAATCGGACGGTTCCTCGCGTTCGGGAATGATGCCCAGCACCAGCCCCTCCGGCAGTTCCATGGGCACGTCCTTCATGCTGTGCACGGCCAGGTCGGCCCGGCCATCCAGCAGGGCTTCCTCGATTTCCTTCACGAACAGGCCCTTGCCGCCCACCTTGGCCAGCGGCACGTCGAGGATGATGTCCCCCCGGGTCTTCAGGACCAGCAGATCCACCGAAACGCCGGGATGCCGACCTTCGATGCAGGATTTGACGTGTTCGGCCTGCCACAGGGCCAGCTTGCTGCCACGGGTGGCGATAACGAGTTTCTTCATGTAGTTGCGCGCGGTGAGAGGATGATGTCGTAGGCGTGCAGCATTAACCGCAGGTGGAGCAGTTGCCGCCCGAACACCCGGAACAGCCGCCACGGCTGGACTTGGGGAAGGTCACGGTCTGCCCCACGCGCGAGGGCGCGGGCATCTTGAAGCAGGCGCAGGACAGCTGCTTTTCGGTACGGGCGGAACCGCAGGCCGGGCAGGGGGGCAGGTCGTCGCCGAAGACGAGTTCCTCGAACTTCTTGCCGCAGGCGGTGCATTCGTATTCAAAGATGGGCATGATGCGTGTCTCCTCCAAAGGCGGTGCGAAAGGCTGCCCCGCCGCGTCTCGTGACATGGCCCCCATGTTTCGCATGGCGTGTCGCCAGGCGTGCGGGCGTGCGGCGCGGTGCGGAATATGATCCGGCGTGCTGGCGCGGACCGTGAAGGACGCCTATTCCGGCGTTTTGCCTTCCAGGTACGGTTGCAGGGCCAGCACGTTCTCGAACAGGAAATGGTCGGTCAACTGGCACAGCAGGTGGCCCACGGTGATGTGGATTTCCTGCACCAGCGGGGTGCGCCGGTCGCAAACGTCCAGCAGGTAATCGCACAGCGCGGCCATTTCGCCGCCGCCTCTGCCGGTCATGCCTACCGTGACAACGCCTTTTTCGCGCGCGGCCTTCAGGGCCAGCACCACGTTGGGGCTGTTGCCGGACGTGGAAATGCCCACCAGCATGTCGCCGGGCTGGCCCAGCGCCTGCACCTGCTTCTGGAAGACCTGCTCGAAGCCGTAGTCGTTGCCTATGGCGGTAAGTATCGAGCTGTCGGTGGTCAAGGCCAGCGCGGGCAGGGGGGGGCGCTCCATCATGAAGCGGTTGACGAATTCGGCGGCCAGGTGCTGGGCGTCGGCGGCGCTGCCGCCGTTGCCGCAGAACATGATCTTGCGGCCACGGGCCAGGGTGAGGGCCATCTGGAGGGCCAGCTCCACCACGCGGTCGGCGTTCTGCTGGAAATAGCGTTCACGAAGCCTTGCGCCTTCGGCGGCGTGCTCGAGCACGATCTGGCGGGCGTTGTCGGTCATGGAGCGGTGGATACCTCTGCGGCGGCCGTGCGGCCAGCCCGTGGATGTTGCGGAACCACTCGGCAGTATACCAAATGGCCGGGCGTGACAACCGTGGGGCGCGGCCGGGGCGGCGACTGTGCGGGCGCCCAGCGCATGTGGCAGGCGACGGCGCTGCCTGTCGTGTCGGCGTGCCGCCTTCCGTCCCGGGTGCCGCCCCTGCGGTTATTTCTTGAAGGCGCGGGCGCTTTCCACTAGGAACACTCCATGCACACCGTGCTTCGTTCCATTCTCATCGTCACCAAGTCGGGCCACCGCGAGGCGGAGGCCCTTGGCGAACGCATGCGCGCCTGGCTGGCCGCGCGCGGTCTTTCGGCGCGCGTGGTGGAGAACACGGGCGATGCCGTGTCGCTGGCCGTGGCCGGGCAGGAATGCAGCCTGGCCCTGGTGCTGGGCGGCGATGGCACCATCCTTGGCGTGGCCCGGCGACTGTTGGGCTCGGGGGTGCCGCTGCTGGGCGTGAACCTGGGCAAGGTGGGCTTTCTGGCAGAGGTGGCCGCCACCCGCTGGGAATCCAGCCTGGAGCGCCTGCTGTCCGGCGGCGTCACCGTGCAGGAACGGCTGGCCCTGTCCTTCCGCGTGGAGCGCGACGGGGCCACGGTGCATTCCGGCGGTGCGGTGAACGACGTGGTCATCAATCGCGGCATTCTCGCGCGGGTCATCAACCTGGACCTGCGGGTGGGGGCCGAGCGGCTGGGTGAACTGCGCGCCGACGGGCTGATTGTCTCCACCCCCACCGGGGCCACCGGCTATTCCGTGTCCGCGCGGGGGCCGCTGGTGCACCCGCAACTGGACGTGTACACCGTGACGCCCATCTGCCCGTTCCTGAACAACCTGCTGCCGCTGGTGCTGCCCGGCGAGGCCCGCCTTTCGGTGGCGGTGCGCGAGCGCACCACCGACGTCTACCTGACCCAGGACGGGCAGGAAGGCTACGCCCTGCACGCGGGCGACGTGGTGCACGTGGAGCGCGCGCCCGGCGGCATGCTGTTCGCCACCATCGAGGAACTTTCGTACTACCGCAAGCTGAAGGCCAAGGGGTTCATCAAGGACCAGTCCTAGCTCCGGTCCCACGGGCCGTGTCCGTCCCGTGCGCAGACCATCCGCGCATTCCGGTCGCCCCGCTGGCCCGTCCATTCCGTCTCCGCGACGGCCCTTTGCCGGGGGGCCGCCCCGCCGTGCCACCCGGCCCGCCGATACGAGGTCGCCATGCGAAAGCTGCCCGAGTTCGACGCCGTCAGGGACATCCGCCTGCGCAAGGACCCCTATTTCGACGCGTGGATCTACAACTTCATGACCGAGAACAATCTCGAACACCTCATGAACCCCACGCTCATCGCCACGCCGGAGCAGTTGCGCTTCATGGTGGCCCTGGCCGACGATCAGGTCTACGTGCCCTGTTCGGACGACACCTTTCGCCTGCTCACCGCGCAGGACACGCCCCGCGCGTTGCAGGAGCAGTACAACCGCGCGTGGCGCATCATCATGCGCCTGGTGCGCAGCGCCACGCACATCGAAAAGCAGGTCAAGCGGCGCATCATGCAGTACTGCCGCCACCGCTTCCGCCTGCACATCAGCCAGCACACCGCCATTCCTTCCCGGGTGGTCAAGCGCCTGACCAGCATCGTGCTTACCCAGTCCGGGCAGGAAGATCCGTGGACAGGTCGCAAGCAGGCCGCCAACCGCAAGGCCCGCACCCTGTTGCAGGACCCGGCGTTGCAGCGGTTGCTGCGCCGCCCCCCCGCGCGGCTGGACCCGAACCGCGACATCGTGGACATGCGTTGGGAACTGGACCTTACGGAACTTGTCCGGCTGCTGCATGTGGCCATGCGCGGTCGCCGCTGGCTGGAATGTCCGCCCTCGCCGCTGGAGGTGGAACAGGCCCTGGAGTCGGTGGGTGAACCTTCCGCCCAGTTGCGCCTGCTATTCGGGCCGGAAACCGAGCCGCGCAAGAAGATCCTGTACCTGTGCGACGGTGACGGCGGGGTCATGTTCGACCTGGCCGTCATCCGCGTGCTGCTGCGCATGGGGCACCAGGTGGTGCTGGCCCTGAAGGAAGGCTTTTTCTTCTACGCCCCCATGATCTGGGACGCGGAGTCCGACCCGGTGCTGAAGGAGGAGATGGAATCCGCCTTCGTCCTGCACGACGACAGGGTGACCAAGAACGAACTGCTGCGCCACCTGCGCGAACATCGCTTCGTGGTCATCTCGGACGGCACGCGCGAGCGGCTGAACCTGTACCGCGCCAGCGTCACCTTTGCCCGCGCCTGGAAGGAATGCGACGTGGTCATGGCCAAGGGCTGGCGCGCCGACCATACCTTTCTGCGCACCAGCCACCAGTTCACCCGTGACATCGTGTGCTTCTGGTGCGACGACGACGGGCAGTGCCACATCACCTGCAAGCCCCGCGCGACCGGGGTGCGCAAGTTCACCGAAAAGGACCTGACCGGCAAGGCCGACGAGATCATCGAGGCCATGCGCGAGGCGCGCCAGCAGGGCAAGGCGGTGATGTTCTACAGCTGCATCATCGGCTCCATTCCCGGCCAGACCAAGACCGCCATCAATGTCGTGGATACCTTTGTCCGGCACCTGCGCGAGAAACTGGACACCACCTTCATCATCAACCCCGCCGAGCACTTCGAGGAAGGCATGGACGGCGACGACCTGATGTTCATGTGGGAGCGGGTCCAGCGCAGCGGGCTCATCGACGTCTGGCGTTTCCAGACCGTTGAGGATATAGAGACGAGCTTCGCGTTGCAGGAACGCAAGGTGCCCTCGGTGTGGTCGGGCAAGGATTCCACCTACTCCACCGGCTGCACCAAGGAAATGCAGATCGCCCTCGACATGCAGAAGAAGCACCGCGAACTCCAGATCATCGGCCCGCTGCCGGACAACTTCTTCCGCCGCCGCGAATACGGCGTGGGCAAGTACTTCGACGTGGGCATCAGCGGATAACCCAGCCTCAAGGATACATGATGCAGACCCTTCATGCCGTGGCGACGCTGCTCACGGATTGTTTCGACGCCCAGCACCGCGCCACCGCCGAGTGGCACGTGGCCGAGCCCCCGGCGCACGAACCCGCGCCCGTTGCAACGGACGCCACGGAAGCCGCAGACGTGGTGGCCGACGCCGCGTTGCTGCACCGGCTGGTGCTGGCCCAGCACCTGATGAACTTCCGTCTGTGGCACGTGGAAGACACCGCCCGCCGCACCGACGTGGGCACGGATGTCATTGCGGACTGCAAGCGCACCATCGACGGCCTGAACCAGCGCCGCAACGACTACATGGAAAAGGTGGACGCCTGTGTGGTGGCGCTGCTGCGCCCGCATCTGCCCGCGCCTGCCCCCGGCCAGCGCTCGCGCCATAACACCGAGTCGCTGGGCATGGCCGTGGACCGGCTGTCCATTCTCAGCCTGAAGATCTTCCATATGGAAGAGCAGGCTGAACGCGCCGACGCCGCGCCCGACCATCGCGAACGCTGCGCCGCCAGGCTGGCCGTGCTGCGCGAGCAACGCGCCGACCTGGCCCAGGCCGTGCTGGACCTGACCGCGGAGTTCCTGGATGGCCGCAAGCAGCCCAAGGCCTATTACCAGTTCAAGATGTACAACGATCCCAGTCTCAACCCCGAGTTGTACAAGAACGTGAAGGGGTAGGCAGGTGGAGTTGAAGAGAGAATAATCGGGGGAAGGAACCTTTTGGAAAAGGTTCCTTCCCCCGGACCCCCAACCTCCCAAACTTTTTATTTGGGTAAGTTCCGAACTTGGCTGGGTGCAAGGGGAATGGGACAATATGGGGGTGCAGGGGGCGTAGTCCCCTGCCCGCCGGAGGCGTAAAAATCGTACCAACCCAGCCCTCCGGTACGAACGCCGTAGCAGACAAGTAGTTCAGGAGATTCGTCATGGCCTTGTATGAAGCCGTCATCGGGCTGGAAGTGCACGCCCAGTTGCGCACGCGGTCCAAGCTGTTCTGTTCCTGCTCCACCGCGTTCGGTGCGGCCCCCAACACCAACGTGTGCGAGGTGTGCTCCGGCATGCCCGGCGTGCTGCCGGTGCCCAACGCCCGCGCCGTGGAATACGCCGCGCGCATGGGCATGGCCGTGAACTGCACGGTGAACCCCGTCTCGGTGTTCGCGCGCAAGAACTACTTCTATCCGGACCTGCCCAAGGGCTACCAGATTTCGCAGTTCGAAACGCCCATCTGCGAGCATGGCCACCTGTACATCACGGTGAACGGCCAGACGCGCCGCATCGGCATCACGCGCATCCACATGGAAGACGACGCGGGCAAGAACATCCACTCGGCGGGCGACAACGCCAGCTACGTGGACCTGAACCGCTCGGGCGTGCCGCTCATCGAGATCGTCAGCGAGCCGGACATGCGCAGCGCCGAGGAGGCTGTGGCCTACCTGAAGGCCCTGCACGCCATCGTGGTGTACCTGGGCATCTGCGACGGCAACATGGAGGAAGGCAGCTTCCGCTGTGACGCCAACGTGTCCATCCGGCCCAGGGGGCAGCAGGAATTCGGCACCCGCGCTGAACTGAAGAACCTGAACTCGTTCCGCAACGTGCAGCGGGCCATCGAGTACGAAATCGCCCGCCAGCAGGACGTGCTGGAGGATGGCGACGCAGTGGTGCAGGAAACCCGCCTGTACGACGCGGTGAAGAACGTCACCGTGTCCATGCGCGGCAAGGAAGAAGCCCACGACTACCGCTATTTCCCCGACCCGGACCTGATGCCCGTGCGCATCGCGGAAGACGATCTGGCCCGCTGGCGTGCCGACCTGCCGGAACTGCCGCAGGCCCGCCGTGCCCGGCTCATGGAGCAGCACGGCCTGTCCGATCAGGACGCGGACGTGCTGACCGCAGACAGGGCGCTGGCCGACTTCTTCGAGGCGGCCACGGCGGCCTGCGGCCAGCCCAAGAAGGTGGCCAACCTGATGCAGGGCGCGCTGCTGCGCGAACTGAACCAGCGCGCCGTGACCGTGGACGCCATCGCCATGCGGCCCGAAGCGCTGGGCGAACTGGTGCACATTGTCGAGGCCGGGCTGATCAGCGCCAAGATAGCCAACGACATCTTCGGCGAACTGGTGGAAACCGGCGCCATGCCCGAAACCTTCGTGAAGGAACGCGGTCTGGTGCAGATTTCCGACACCTCTGCCATCGAGACCGCCGTGGACGAGGCCATTGCCGAAAACCCGGCGGAAGTGGAAGCCTACAAGGGCGGCAAGACCAAGCTGATCAGCTTCTTCATGGGGCAGATCATGCGCAAGACCAAGGGCAAGGCCAACCCGGCCCTGGTCACGGAGTTGCTGCAGAAGAAACTGGGGTAGCTCGGGGCCATGCCGGGCACGGTCCGGCATGAAGATGGGATGCAGACGCCGAACGCAACGCGGGGGCGGAAGAACCGACAGAGTTCCTCCGCCCCGCTTCATTTTCATTTTTCGAGACAGGCGGACAGACCGAACGCGGATGGGCGGAAAGCGGGCAAGCGGACGGGCGGAAGGGGCAGAGGGGACAGAGGGGAGGAAGGCGGAAGGAAGCGGCTAGTCCCGTGCGGCCGCTACGGCCAGCCCGGCGTCCTGCGCGGCGTCGGTGAACGCGTCCATTTCCGGGCCATGGTCGTATCCGGCAAGGTGACCAAGGCCGTGCGCCAGCAGGCGCAGGGCGTGTTCCACCGGCTCCTGCCCGTACAGCTGGCATTCGCGCCGCCAGGTATCCAGCGACAGCACCAGCCAGCCAAGGTGGCAGGGGCCGCCTTCGTCCGGTCCATCGCCCGGACGGGCGTCGGGCCATGCCTCAGCGGCGTCATCCCGGTCTTCGGGCCCACCGTTTTCCGGCAGAACGGACGGCACTGGCGCGCCGTTTTCCGGCAGAACGGACGGCACTGGCGCGCCGTCCTCGGCGGGAAAGGACAGGATGTTGGTGGGGCCGGTGCAGCCAAGGTGCGCGGCATTCAGGCGGGCGATTTCCTCGTCGCCCACTAGGTCCAGTTCCACGGTGCATCCGGCAAGGCCCGTGGCCTCCTGCATGACCGCGAATACCGCACGCAATTCGCCGGGGGCCAGGGGCAGCATCCATCCCATGCCGGGGGCGCGGCGCAACACCAGCATGGTTGCCTAGACGGGCTTGCCGGTCTTGGTGGCGGCAGGGGATGCCGCCGGTGACGCGGGTGTTGCCGCTGCCGGGCCAACCGCCGGAGTGTCTTGCTGTTCAGTGGCGGGCATCGACGCCCCCGGGACCTGCGGGCCGTCGCCGTTGCCGCCGTCCAGCGTGCCGTAGCAGCAGGGCATGGGGGGCTGCGGTTCGGCACAGGTCGGGCAGGCCGGGCAAGGCGCAGTGGCCGAGGTGTCGGGGCAGGGGGGCGGACATGCCTGGCACGGTGCGTCGCCATTCCCGTCGGCCTGCTCAACGGCCTTGCCGCCCTTGTCCCCGTTTTTTTCCGGGCACTTTTCCGCGCCCTTTTCGCCGCACTTCGCCGCATCGCGGTCCGGGCTGCGGTCCGGCTGGCCGGGCCTGGTAGCGTCCGGGTAGCCGATGCGCTGGTGGAACAGCCCGGTGAGGATGCGGTGAAAGTTCTCGCCCAGCTTGTGCAGGTCCTTGAAGGTCAGTTCCGATTCGTCAAGCTGCCCTTCGGCAAAGATGCCCTTGACGATGGTGTCGATGTGCCCCTTGATGCGCGCCGGGGTGGGTTCCACCAGGGTCCGGCTGGATGCCTCCACGGCGTCGGCCAGCATGACGATGGCCGCCTCGCGCGTCTGGGGGCGCGGGCCGGGGTACTGGTAGTCCTGCTCGCGCGGGTTTTCGCCCTGGTTCACGGCCTTCTGGTAGAAGTAGCGGATCACCCGCGTGCCGTGGTGCTGGCCGATGATGTCCACGATCTCTTGCCCCAGGCGATGCTGCTGGGCCAGTTCCGCGCCCTTCTTGACGTGCGAGGTGAGAATCAGCGCGCTCATGGACGGGGCCAGCTTGTCGTGCTTGTTGCGCCCGCCGAACTGGTTTTCAATGAAGTATTCCGGGCGGCTCAGCTTGCCGATGTCGTGGTACAGCGCGGCCACCTTGCACAGCAGGCTGTTGGCCCCGATGGCCTTGGCCCCGGCCTCCACCATGTTCGAAACGATGAGCGAATGGTGGTAGGTGCCGGGCACGGCCACCATCAGGTCCTGCAATAGCGGCTGTTCCAGATTCATCAGCTCCATCAGCCGGAAGCGCGTGGTGTAGCCCAGGCACAGCTCGATGATGGGCGACAGCGCGAACAGCAGCAGCAGCGAGAGCATGGCGTTGACCGCAACCGCCAGCACTCCCCACGCCATGGACGCCGGGTCCACGTGGCCGCCCAGGGCCGTGGCGCCCAGCCAGATCAGCAACTGGCCCGCGCACAACGGCAGCATGCTCCAGACCACGTCCTGGCGGGTTTGCGCGCGGGTGACCAGCCAGGTGTTCCACATGGCGCCCAGGAAATAGAACATGAACAGGGGCAGCCCGCCGCCCGCCAGCACGGTGCAGAAGAAGGCCAGCAACAACCCGGTGACGCAATAGCGCCGGGCAGAAAAGATCAGCGCGGCAAGGCCCGCCGCCCCGGCCACGGGAAAGGCGAAGGCCAGCACTTCCGGCGTCAGCGACGCGCCCTGTTCCAGCACCCGCTGGCCCAGCAGGGTCAGCCCCTTGGACATCAGCGCGAACACCAGCAGCAGCAGCGCCACGAAGAACAGGTCCTTCTGGCGCACGGCGGAACCCATGCGCCCGCTGGGCGAAAACAGCATGCCCGCGCCCAGCAGCAGCGAGGTAAGCAGCACCCCGGCCACCGTGGCCAGGTGCACCTTTTCGCCCTTGCGCGCCCACAGGGCCTGCAATTTCAGCTGGTGCTCGCGGCTTACCCGCTCGCCCTGGCGCACCACCACCTCGCCCTTCTGGATGCGGTAGAACACCGGTTCCACGGCGGCGGTCATTTCCGCCACGCGGGCGTCGGTGGCCTCGCGGTTCAGGGTCAGGGTGGGCGAGAGCAGCGGCGACAGCAGCAGCACGGTGGTGCGGCGCACGGCCAGCGAGGCCTTGGTCTCGTTCTTCAGGTTCTGGCTCAGTTCGGAAACAACGGACCGCAGGTCGTGCAGGTTCTGCAGGTCGGTGCGCAGGGTTTCGCTGCCGGTGGCAAGGTCGCGCAGCAGCACGCCGCCCTTGAACTGGAGCACGATGCGCGCATCGGCGGAAACGCCTTCCGTCAGGCGCGATTCCACCCACGGCAGGGCGCGGGTGGTCACGAGGGTCTGCAATTCCTCGCTGGCCAGAATGCCGATGGTACGCTCGGTGATTTCCGTGCCCAGAGCCTCGGCCAGCTGCCAGCGCAGCTGTTCCTGTTCCGCCGGGTCGGCGTGGTTCACGGCCAGGAAGATGTCGTGCACCCGCTGGCGCAGGGTGGTTATGGGGTCGCGGCTCAGGTCGAACACGGCAGGTTGCAGTTGGGCCACCTGCTCGCGCCGGGCGCGGGTGCCCTGCACGTCCTCCACCAGCAGATCGCGGTCGGCGGTGACCTCTTGCGAGGCGATTTCACCGGCCACGTACAGCCGCACGGAGGGCGAAAGATTGGCGCCCGCCAGCACGGCCAGGGCGATCATGGTCAGGCAGAAGAAGAACAGCCCCGGTCCGGCCTGGTGGCGCGCCAGCCAGCGGAAGGGCGCGACCACCGATGCGGCGCTGAGGGCCTTGTGTCTAGCGGGAGTCTGCTGTTTCGTGGCGTTCATAGGCCTGCACGATCCTGCCCACCAGGGGGTGGCGGATCACGTCGTCTTCGTGAAAGCGGATGGAGCGGATTCCCTTGACGCCTTCAAGCACGCGCAGGGCGTGCACCAGGCCGGAACGCGACAGCGCGTCGGCCTTGCCCGATGCGGGCAGGTCTATCTGGGTGATGTCGCCGGTGATCACCGCGCGCGAGCCGAAGCCCAGGCGGGTGAGGAACATCTTCATCTGTTCCTGGGTGGTGTTCTGCGCCTCGTCCAGGATGATGAAGGCATCGTTCAGGGTGCGGCCCCGCATGAAGGCCAGCGGCGCAATCTCGATGATGCCCGTTTCCAGCATGTCGGCCACCTTCTGGAAGTCCTGCATGTCGTGCAGGGCATCGTACAGCGGGCGCAGGTAGGGATTCACCTTTTCCACCAGGTCGCCGGGCAGGAAGCCCAGCTTTTCTCCCGCCTCCACGGCGGGCCGGGTAAGGATGATGCGCTTCACCTTCTTGGCCAGCAGCATGGAAAGGGCCACGGCCACGGCAAGATAGGTCTTGCCCGTGCCCGCCGGACCCACGGCGAAGACCATGTCGTTTTCGCGCAGGGCGGCCACGTAGTCGCGCTGGCTGAGGGTTTTCGGGGTGATGGTCTTGCGGGGAGAAACCACGAACACCGCATCGCGGAAGATGCGCCGCAGGTCGGCGGAGGGATCGCGGTCGAGCATGCCGTAGGCATAGGCCATGTCGCGCGGGTACACGGGGTGGCCCGACTTCAGCAGGCCATACAACTGTGCCAGCAGGTTCAGCACCGTTTCGCGCACGCGGGGGTCTTCCGCGTCCACGGTGACGGTTGTTCCGCGCGTGTCCAGGCGTGCGCCCGACTTTTCCGCGATCAGGGAAAGGTTGGCGTTGTGCGCGCCGAACAGCTGGTTGGCCAGTACGGCGTCGTCGAATTCCAGCGTGGCGGCGGTGGTGGATTGCGACATGTGTCTCGTGGGTTGCGGTGGGCGGAGCGCGTTGCGGCGGTGCGGCAAACGCGCTGCGGGCCGATCCGGTTGCCGGGCGCATGCAACGCGCGGCACGGGAGCGGCCGTGGCTCCGTCCGGGCGTGATGGAAACGTGCCCGGCGTGCGGAAGCGCGGCAGAAAGCCCGAATGGCGAGGGGGCAGAGACTGGCCGCGCGAATGTCCGTTACCGCCCCGATAGCCCGTTTCCGCCGTGGCGTCCAATGGTTTTGCCCCGCACAGGGGCATCGGTATGTGGTGGTGCATGTATGCACGGTGGCGGACTGCGCGCCGCGTCGGCGGCGGCATGCGAGGCCGCCCGCAGGTGCCCGGACAGGTGGACCGACAAGGAGAGAACCCGTCAGCAGTATACTTTGGGGAGAGTGTGAAGTGGGGCACGTCAGGGGAGGCACGTCGGGGGGGGCACGTCAGGGGGGGGCACGTCAGGGGGGGGGCACTTATGGGAGGGCTCCGCAAGGCGAGTGAGCCCGCGCTGGCATGGGCGATGCATTAAGCAATGTAAAGGCGGAACCCGGCAAAATCGTCCGCCCGGAGGCAGCATGTCCATCTCGTCCATCTACGGCAGCTACGGAACCTACGGCATCGACCTTTCCTCGTATACCGACAGCAGCACCAGTTCGTCGTCCTCTTCGACGTCGGGCAGTTCGTCTTCCTCGTCCGGAAACACGGTGACCGGACTTTCGCTGGATTATCTGTCCCAGCTTTCCAGCGTGCTTCAGGAAATTTCACCCAACGCCAGCGGCAAGCTGACCTTCAGCGCGGTGGAAGAGTATCGCAAGCAGCTGGAGGAGGAATTTTCCGCCAAGGTGCGCGAGGACCTGACCAAGCTGGGCGTGGACAAGGACGTGGAGTTCCGCGTGGTGACCGACGAGAAGACCGGTGGCGTTTCGGTGATTACCGACAGCCCCGACAAGGCCAAGATCGAGAAGTACTTCAAGGACAACCCGGACATGGTCAAGCAGTTCCAGAAGATCCAGACCCTGTCCAACCTCGAGAAGGCCCGCAAGGCGGAAGGGTATTCCGCGCAGGACATCAAGACCCGCCTGCAGATGGAAGCCATGAGCGCCTGGTGGAGCGAGGACGGCGCCTCGTCGCAGATCATGGACTACACCGCCGATCAGGCCACCTTTCTTACCGGGTTGCGTGCCCGGGTATAGCTAACGGGGGCTGTGGCTGTCGCGCCTTGGCGGGGCTGCCATCGGCGGCCTTGCCTCCGTCCGATACGGAAAATCCCCGACCATTCCACGCTGGCTCCCCGGCACGCCCCGCAACCGGCGCACTCCGCAACCGGCGCACCCCGCAACGGGCCAGACGGGGCGCGGTATTGCCGGGGGTTGTCATTGCCGGGCGATTGCGGCATGACGTGCCCGTGAACGCGCCCGATCCCGACACCACTTCCGCCCTGTCCGTCGCCAGCAGCGGCATGCCCCAGATGGTCCAGACGACCCCGTCGCCGCCGTCTTCCACGACTGCGGACGGCACGCCGCTGCGCACCATCCAGGTGGTCAACGTGCGCTGGTTCAACGCCACGGCATGGTACGGCATGATGCTGGCCCGTCTGCTGCGCGAGGCCGGGCACGAAACCCTGGTGCTGGGGCTTGCGGGCACCGAATCCTTCGAGCGCGCCCGCGCCTGGGGTCTGGACCCCATCCCCCTGCCCCTGAACGCCGCCAATCCCTTCACCCTTGCGGGCCTGTACGGTGCGCTGCACCGCATGGTGCGCGATTTCCGCCCCCATGTGGTCAACTGCCACCGGGGCGAATCGTTCGTGCTGTGGGGCCTGTTGAAGGCGCTGCACGCGCGCGGGCCGCACCGCTTCGGGCTGGTGCGCACGCGCGGCGACCAGCGCCTGCCCAAGGGCAACTGGCCCAACCTGTTCCTGCACACCAGTGTGGCCGATGCGGTCATTGCCACCAATTCGGTAATGGCCGAGCACTTCGTCAATGAAATGGGCGTGCCCGCCGACCGGGTACATACCATACTCGGCGGGGTGGACGAATCCGTGTTCCGCTTTGACGCGGCGGGCCGTGCCCGCGTGCGTGCCGAATACGGCTGGACGGATGACGACTTCGTGGTGGGGCTGCTGGGCCGGTTCGACGCGGTGAAGGGCCAGCGCGAACTGATCGAAACCGTGGCGGGCCTGCGCGCGGGTCGCTGGGACGGTTCGCCGCGCCCGCGCCTGCGGCTGATGCTGGCCGGGTTCGATTCGGCCACGCCCGAGGCCACGGTGCGCGGCTGGCTGCGCGAGGCGGGCATCGAGGACATTTCGGTCATCACCGGCAAACGGCCGGACGTGGCCGCGTGCATTTCGGCCATGGACCTTGGCGTGGTGGCCTCTCTGTGGTCCGAAACCATCGCCCGCGCCGCGCTGGAGATCATGGCCTGCAACAGGCCGCTGGTGTCCACTACCGTGGGCGTCATGCCCGATCTGCTGCCCCACGGGGCGCTGGTTGCGCCGGGCGACATCGCCACCATGGCCGGGGCCATCGCCCATGCCATGGACAGCCCGCCTTGGCTGGAAATACTGCGCGATGCCTGCGGGCTGCGCATCGAAGGCCTGCACCGGGCCGATTTCCTGAATCGCACCCTTGATGTCTACAAGGCCGTGTGCCGCAATGTATGGCAGGGCAGTTGCCACCTGAATGAGCCGGACACCTCCGGCGGCACGGGCAGGGGCTGACAGTCCGCGCATTTCTGCCCAACATTTCCTTCACTCCGGCGGCGTACCCGCGCCGGACCACGCACAACGAACGGGCCACACCAATCGGCCCGCAGCGCACTATCCACAGCAGGAGACACACCAGTGAGCCTCAAGAGTTTCGCCAGCGACAACACCTCGGGCGTGCACCCGCGCATTCTCGCCGCCATGGAGCGCGCCAACGCCGGGCAGGCCCGCCCCTACGGGCAGGACCCGTACACCGAGCAGGCGAAAGAGGTGTTCGCCCAACACTTCGGGCCGGACATCGACATGTACTTCGTGTTTCTGGGCACGGCGGCCAACGTGCTGGGGCTGCGTGCCGTGACCCGTCCGTGGCATTCCGTGGTCTGCGCGGACGTGGCCCACATCAATGTGGACGAATGCGGCGCGCCGGAATCGGTGACCGGGTCGAAGCTCCAGGTCATCCCCTCGCACGACGGGCGCATCCGGGTCATGGACGTGGTGCCGCTGCTGCACATGATCGGCAACTTCCACCACAGCCAGCCGCGGGTCATTTCCATCACCCAGTCCACGGAACTGGGCACCGTGTATTCCCCGGCGCAAGTCCGCGCCCTGGCCGACTTTGCCCATGCCAACGGCATGCTGCTGCACATGGACGGCGCACGGCTGGCCAATGCGGCGGCGGCGCTGGACGTGAGCCTGGCTGCCCTTACCCGCGACGCGGGCGTGGACGTGCTGTCCTTTGGCGGCACCAAGAACGGCATGATGTTCGGCGAGGCGGTGATCTTCTTCAATCCGGAACTGTCGCGCGAATTCAACTTCATCCGCAAGCAGGGCATGCAGCTCATTTCCAAGATGCGCTTCATCGCCGCGCAGTTCATCGAAATGCTGCACGACGGCCTGTGGCTGGAAAACGCCCGCAACGCCAACGACATGGCCCGCCTGATGGCCGACAGCCTGCGCGGCCTGCCGCACGTCACCATCACCCGGCCCGTGGAGGCCAACGCGGTGTTCGCGCGCCTTTCGCCCGAACACATCGCGAAGTTGCAGCAGGATTTCTATTTCTACGAATGGGACCCGGTGCTGCACGAGGTGCGCTGGATGACCAGCTTCGACACCACCGAGGAAGACGTGCGGGAATTCACCGACGCCGTGAAGGCGCTGGGGTAGGTAAAGTCCAAGGAATCCTACAACTGGAGGGGTTTTATATGCCTCCGGCGGACAGGGGGCCATGCCCCCTGTACCCCCCATTTGTGGGGCAACGCTTGGCGATCTGGAATCCCACCATTTGAAAAGTTTGGGAAGTTGGGGGTGCGGGGGAAGAAACCTTTTCCAAAAGGTTTCTTCCCCCGCATTGATTTTTCTACAACCGCATCTTCGCGTACAGCCCGGCCAGCCAGGGGCGCGAGTACAGGAACAGGCGCAGCAGCAACCACGACGCGGGTTTGTCCTTGGCCTTGAAGCGGTGGACGTGGGCGGCGCAGCCGGGCGGGTTGGGCCCCATGGTGGTGGCGAAGAACACGGAAAAGCCAAGGGTCCGTGCGATGTCGCGGGCTTCGTCGCAGTACGCACCCCACGGCCAGCACAGCGAGCGCACGGGGTGGCCCAGTTCATCGGCAAGGGTGGCGGCGCAGGCAGACAGTTCGCGCGTCATGCGGGCGGTGCGGTCGGCGTCGGATTCATACGCGCCAAGGCCGGGTGGCGTGGCAGCGCAGGCTTCAACCAATACTTCAAGTTCACGCACCTTGCCGGAATCCTGGAAAAAGGCGTAGGCCCCGGCCTTGTCCTGGGGAACCAGGACACGGATGGCCTCCACCAGTTGCGGGTCGGGCACGAAGGCGCGGCGCAGCAGGGCGGGGCGCTGGGGAAAGGCGGGCAGCCCCCACGGCACGGCAAAATCCACCCGGTCGAAGGTGCGCGAGCGGTGGCCGGGGGCGTGAAAGCCCTTGAACTCCGGCTTGGCGAACACGGCGTGGTGCCAGTGGGAATGGGCGGCCACGGCCATGGTGCCGTCAGCCTCCATCAGCCGCGCCTCGTCCCAGTTGCAGAACAGGTCCTTGCGCTCGTCAAAGCCCAGTTCATGCCGTACGTAGGGGGCATCCACGCGGGGCAGGTCGTCTTCGCGGATGCGGCCCGCGCGCACGTCGTCCAGGGTGGGGCGGGGCGTGCCCTGTTCCAGTTTGCCCGCCACGGCAAAGATGACGCCCTTGTGCCCGTACTTTTTCAGAATGGGCCAGGCGTAGACGTAGTTGTCCAGAAACCCGTCGTCAAAGGTGATCAGCGCGCTGCGCGGCGGCAGGGGCGCTTCGCCCAGCAGATAGGCCTCGGCCTCGGCCAGACCGATGCCGGTCCACCCGGCGCGGCGCATGGCTTGGCAGTGGGCCTCGAAGGTGTCGGGATGGACGGCGATGGAATTCTTTCTGCGGCTGACGTAGTGGTACATCAGCACGGGCAGGCTCTTCAGGCCAGCGGATACGGCGGGGCGGGATGCGGACATGCGGTGACGGTGGCGGGGCCGGTTTGGGGGTATGAAAGGGCGGGGCCGTGGAAACGCGGTCCCGTTTGGCGTTTGTAGCGCAGCGGGCTGCGGTCGTCGAGGGGGATGGGACCATGCGGCGGCATGGCAGACGGCATGCGGGGCGGCCCGGTCGGGCGTACGGAAGGGCGCGCGGCAACGGGTTGGGCGCATTGTCCGTCGGTCTTTTGACGCAAGCCGCTTGACACCGGGGCGCGTCGGATTATCCTACAATGGCAGCAGGTTTGCAGCCTCATCGACGCTAAAGGAGAGCTATACGAGATGGCAGTCGAATACAAGGACTATTACAAATTGCTGGGCGTGGAGCGTTCCTCCCCGCGCGACGACATCTCGAAGGCGTACAAGAAGCTTGCCCGCAAGTATCACCCGGACCTGAACCCCGGCGACAAGAACGCGGAAGACCGCTTCAAGGAAATCAACGAAGCCTACGAGGTGCTCAAGGACGACGAGAAGCGTCGGCTCTACGATCAACTTGGGCCTAACTGGCAGCACGGACAACAGTTTCAGGGCGCGCCCGGCTTCGAGAACGTGCGTTTCGACTTTGGCGGCGGGCGCGGCTTTGAAGGTGCGGGGTTCAGCGACTTCTTCGAGACGCTATTCGGTGGTGGCGGTGGGCGGGCGCGCGGTCAGGGCGGTCCGGGAGGTCCGGGCGGACAGGGCGGCTTCGGGCCGGACCCGTTCGGCAACTTTTCGGCCCGGCAGCGGCGTGGCCGCGACGTGGAGGCCGAATTTTCGCTGACGCTCGAAGAAGCCTACCGGGGCGGGCGCAAGGCCGTGACCCTGCGCGAGGCGAACGGCGGCAGCAAGACGCTGGAGGTGAACATTCCCTCCGGCGTGCGCGAAGGCGGGCGCATCCGGCTTGCGGGGCAGGGCGACCCCGGCATGGGCGGCGGCCCGGCGGGCGACCTGTACCTGAAGGTGCGCGTGGCCCCGCATCCGCAGTTTACCCTGGATGGCGACAACGTGATCTACGACCTGCAACTGGCCCCGTGGGAAGCGGCCCTTGGCGCAACAGTGCGCGTGCCCACGCTGGACGGCGAGGTGGACGTTACCGTGGCCCCCGGCGCGTGCAGCGGGCGCAAGCTGCGGCTGCGCGGCAAGGGGCTGGGAACAGGCGCGGCGCGCGGCGACCAGTATGTGCGCATCGGCATCCGCACGCCTGCGGAAGCCACCCCGCGTGAACGGGAACTGTGGGAAGAACTGGCCCGGACCTCGGCGTTTCGGGCGCGCGACTAGCAGGCAAGACGACCGCAACCGGCACGGACATCCGCCGACACGACTTGCATCCGGAGGCGACAGCACATGTACCCCGATGACGGCAACGACCCTGGTCATGAGCGCGGGCACGACCTTGCGCAGGGCGGCGAACTGCCCATTCGTTCGGAATTCATCGCCTGGGCGGAGTTCCTTCAGGTGTCCGGCGTGCACCCCAGCCGCCTGGGCGAACTGATCGAACTGGGCTGGCTGGAGCCGCGCCGCACGGCGGGCGAAGGCTACCTGTTCCGCCGGATGGACGTGTACCGCACCCGCAAGCTGGAACGCATCTGCGCCGACTTCGAACTCAACAGCCTGGGCGGCTCCATCGTGGTGGACCTGCTGGACCGCATCGACCGGCTGGAACGCAGGGTGCGCGAGCTTGAGGCCCAGCGGTAGCGCCATGACCAGATGATTGCGCGGCCCGGCAGCGGAGCATCCGCACCGGGCAGCATCAGATTTTCCGCCACGGGCGCGCCGCTCCCGGCATCCAGTCCGGTGAAGCTGGCCGCCGCCCCGGCACATAGAAGCTCGCGTCCCGGCCCGCCGGGCAAGGGGGAACAAACGCCATGGACATCAACAAGTTTACCGAAAAATCGCAGCAGGCCATCGCAGAGGCCCAGTCCACCGCCGTGCGCCTCGGGCACCAGCAGGTGGACGTGGAGCACGCCGCGCTGGCCCTTGTCCGTCAGGAACAGGGGCTGGTGCCGCGCCTGCTGGAACGGGCGGGCTACAAGCCCGATGCCTTTGCCGCCGCCCTTGAGGCTGCCTTGCAGAAGCGCCCGGCAGTCAGCGGCCCCGGCGCTGCCCAGGGGCAGATATACGTTACCCAGCGCCTGAACCAGGCCCTGGTGCGCGCGCAGGACTTCGCCAAGCGGCTCAAGGACGAGTACGTCAGCGTCGAGCACCTGATCTGCGCCTTTCTGGAAGAACCCGCCTCCACCGAGATGGGCCGGGTGGCCCGCGAATTCGGGCTGACGCAGGACAAACTGCTGGCCGTGCTGGAAGACGTGCGCGGCGCGCAGCGCGTTACCTCGCCCAATCCGGAGGACACCTACGAGGCGCTCCAGAAGTACGGGCGCGACCTGGTGGAAGAGGCCCGCAAGGGCAAGCTGGACCCGGTCATCGGGCGCGATGCGGAAATCCGCCGCGTGGTGCGCATCCTGTCGCGGCGCACCAAGAACAACCCCGTGCTCATCGGCGAGGCGGGCGTGGGCAAGACGGCCATCGTCGAGGGCCTGGCCCACCGCATCCTGAAGGGCGACGTACCGGAAGGCCTGAAGAACCGCAGCCTGTTTGCGCTGGACATGGGCGCGCTTATCGCCGGGGCCAAGTACCGGGGCGAGTTCGAGGAACGGCTGAAGGCCGTGCTGAAGGAAGTGGAAAAGGCCGAGGGCCGCATCGTCATGTTCATCGACGAACTGCACACCATCGTGGGTGCGGGCAAGTCCGACGGAGCCATGGACGCCGGCAACCTGCTCAAACCCATGCTGGCGCGCGGCGAATTGCACTGCATCGGCGCGACCACGCTGGACGAGTACCGCAAGTACATCGAAAAGGATCCGGCGCTGGAACGCCGCTTCCAGCCCGTAGTGGTGGACGAGCCCACGGTGGAGGACACCATCTCCATCCTGCGCGGCCTGCGCGAACGGTTCGAGGTGCACCACGGCGTGCGCATCAGCGATTCGGCCATCGTGGAGGCGGTGACCCTGTCACACCGCTACATCACCGACCGCCAGTTGCCGGACAAGGCCATCGACCTCATCGACGAGGCGGCGGCGCTTATCCGTACTGAAATCGACTCGCTGCCCGCCGAACTGGACGAGGTGAACCGCAAGGTCATGCAACTCGAGATCGAGCGCGAGGCCCTGCGCCGCGAGACGGACGCCGCCTCGCGCGAGCGGCTGGAAAAGCTGGAGAACGAACTGGCCGACCTGCGCGCCAGCCAGGCCACCCTGCTGGCCCAGTGGGAGCGCGAAAAGGGCTCCATCGACGCCGTGCGCTCCATCAAGGAAGAAATCGAACGCACCCGCCTTGCCATCGACGAGGCGGAACGCAACTACGACCTCAACCGCGCGGCGGAACTGAAATATTCCAAGCTGCTGGAGCTTGAGCGCAAGCTGGGCGACGCCGAACGCGGCGACGATGAGAACCGCCTGCTGAAGGAAGAGGTGCGCCCTGACGACGTGGCCGAGATCGTGGCCCGCTGGACAGGCATTCCCGTTACCCGGCTGCTGGAATCGGAGCGCGAGAAGCTGCTGCGTCTGGGCGACGTGCTGCACGAGCGCGTGGTGGGTCAGGACGAGGCCGTGCAGGCCGTGGCCGAGGCCGTGCTGCGCGCACGGGCCGGGCTGTCCGACCCCGGGCGGCCCATCGGGTCGTTCATCTTCCTTGGCCCCACGGGCGTGGGCAAGACCGAGCTGTGCAAGACGCTGGCGGAATCGCTGTTCGACAGCGAGGACAACATCGTGCGCATCGACATGAGCGAATACATGGAGAAGCACGCGGTGGCCCGGCTTATCGGGGCGCCCCCCGGCTACGTGGGCTATGACGAGGGCGGTCAGCTGACCGAGGCGGTGCGCCGCAAGCCGTACAGCGTGGTGCTGTTCGACGAGATTGAAAAGGCCCACGCCGACGTGTTCAACGTGCTGCTGCAAATTCTGGACGACGGGCGGCTTACCGACAGCCATGGCCGTACCGTGGACTTCAAGAACACCATCATCATCATGACGTCCAACATCGGGTCGTCGCACCTGCTGGACGGCATCACCGACGAGGGCGAGTTCCGCTCCGGCGTGCGCGACAAGGTGATGGACGAGATGCGCCGCCACTTCCGGCCGGAATTCCTGAACCGGGTGGACGAGATCGTCATGTTCCGCCCGTTGCTGCCCGAGCAGATCGGGCGCATCGTGGAACTGCTGCTGGGCAGGCTGCGGGCGCGCCTGGCCGAACGCAAGATCACCGTGGACCTTTCCGACGCGGCGCGCGACTTCATCGCGGAATCCGCCTACGACCCGGTGTACGGCGCGCGGCCCCTGCGGCGCTACCTGCAGACCAACGTGGAAACCCCGCTGGCCCGCCGCCTGATCGCAGGCGACCTCAAGGACGGGCAGCACGTGACCATCGGGGTCAGGCTGGACAAGCTGACGTTTGAATAAGGAGAAGGAATCGGGGGAGGGGCACCCTTTGGAAAGGGTGTCCCCTCCCCCGGCCCCCACCCCTCCCAAACTTTTCAATAGGTGTATTTATCGTCTGCCCCCGCCGCCCATTGGTATGCCATGCCGATTGCCCTGCGGTGGCGCTTCTGATAATGGCACCAGCACGGGCTGTTTGCCCATCCAACTTTCACATTCCCGGAGCAGAACATGCGTTGGTTGCTGCTGGCCGCGCTTACGGCCCTTTTCGCGTTCGCAGGTCACGGAACCGCCATGGCGGCTTCGGCACAGAGGGGACACACGGTGATCAAGCTGGAAACGAGCATGGGCGACATCGTCGTCGAACTGGATGACGAAAAGGCTCCCAAGACCGCTGCCAACTTTCGCGAATACGTCGCGGCGGGCCACTACGACGGCACCATCTTCCACCGCGTCATCGACGGCTTCATGATCCAGGGTGGCGGCTACGACGAGAAGATGCACGAAAAGCCCACCCGCGAACCGGTCGAGAACGAGGCCAACAACGGCCTCCGCAACGAAAAGTACACCCTGGCCATGGCCCGTACCATGGCCCCGCATTCCGCCACCGCCCAGTTCTTCATCAACGTGAAGGACAACGCCTTCCTCGACCACCGCGCGCCCACCATGCAGGGCTGGGGCTACGCCGTGTTCGGCAAGGTGATCGAAGGCACCGACGTGGTGGACAAGATCAAGGCGGTGCGCACCGCCACCGTGGGTTCGTTCGAGAACGTGCCCACCACCCCCGTGGTCATCAAGAAGGCCATCGTGATGCCCCCGGCGGCGAAGTAGCCCCGATTCACGGCACGACGGAAACGACGCATCACCAGCGCCCCGCACCCATCCGGGTGGCGGGGCGCTTTTGCGTGGCGGCGTAGCCCATAGGCGGGCGGCTACAAGGATGGTATGCTGCAATCGTGCGTGGCCGGTACAGGGGCCGCCATGACACAATCGCGACACTCCGACAGCAAGGACAACAACCGTCATGGAATACCGCATCGAGCGCGACAGCCTTGGCGAACGCAAGGTGCCCGCCCACGCCTACTACGGCGTGCAGACCTTGCGGGCGCTGGAGAATTTCGACGTTACCGGGCAGACCATCGGCCGCCACCCGCGCTTCGTGCAGGCGCTGGCATCGGTGAAGAAGGCCGCAGCCCTGGCCAACATGGAGCTGGGCCTGCTGGACGGCGACGTGGGGCAGGCCATCGTGCAGGCCTGCCGCGAAGTGCGCGAGGGCCGCTTTGACGAGCAGTTCGTGGTGGACGTCATCCAGGGCGGGGCGGGCACCTCGGTGAACATGAACGCCAACGAGGTCATCGCCAACCGCGCGCTGGAACTGATGGGCCGGGCGCGCGGCGAATACGGCGTGGTCAGCCCGCTGAACCACGTCAACCTCTCGCAGTCCACCAACGACGTGTACCCCACGGCGTTCCGCATCGCGCTGGTGTGGTACGCGCGCGACCTGGAAGCCGCCCTGCGCGAACTGCGCGACGCCTTTCACGCCAAGGGCGAGGCCTTTGCCGACGTCATCAAGATGGCCCGCACCCAGTTGCAGGATGCCGTGCCCATTACCTTGGGCGCGGAATTCGCGGCCTACGGGGTGACCGTGGGCGAGGATACCGAACGCCTGGCAGAGGTGGCCCGCCTGCTGTGCGAGGTGAACATCGGCGCAACCGCCGTGGGCACCGGCATCAACACCGTGCCCGGCTACGCGCCGCTGGTCTGCTGCCGGTTGGCGGACATCACCGGGCTGCCGCTCTCGCTTTCGCCCAACCTGGTGGAGGCCACCAGCGACGCCGGGGCCTACGTCACCCTGTCCGGGCTGCTGAAACGTGTGGCGGTGAAGCTTTCCAAGATATGCAACGACCTGCGGCTGCTATCGTCCGGGCCGTTCACGGGGCTTGGCGAAATATCCCTGCCCGCCGTACAGCCGGGGTCCAGCATCATGCCCGGCAAGGTCAACCCGGTAATCCCGGAACTGGTCAACCAGGTCTGCCAGCAGGTCATCGGCAACGACCTTACGGTGACCCTGGCGGCAGAGGCGGGGCAACTGGAACTGAACGTGTTCGGCCCCATCATGGCCTGCAACCTGTTCCAGTCGCTGGAAATACTGACGCGGGCGGCGCGCATCCTGCGGGTGCGCTGCGTGGAGGGCATCACCGCCAACCGCGAACGTTGCCTGGAACTGCTGCACGGCTCGCTGGGCATGGTCACCGCGCTGGCCCCGGTCATCGGGTACGAGGCGGCGGCCACCGTGGTGAAGGACGCCCGCGCCACCGGGCGTACCCCGCGCGACCTGCTGGTGGAGCGGGAACTGATGCGGCCGGAGGACTACGACGACCTGATGGACCCGGCCAAGATGCTCGGCCCGCGTGACGTGCGCGGCCACCGCAATGGTGACCGGCGGCAGAAAGCGGCGGAGCAGGGCGGCGGGCCGAATGGGCCGAATGGGCCTGATGGGGGAGACGGAGGGGACGCATGCCCCGTGGCCTGACGTTCACCCGCCTGGCGGACCTTGCCCATCCCATCGGCAGCGGCATGCCGCGCTGGCCCGGCGACCCGCCGGTGACCTTTCTGGATGTGGCCAGCCGCGAAGAGGACGGCTACGACCTGCGGGTCTTTGCCATGGGCGAGCACAGCGGCACCCACGTCAACGCGCCGTTGTCCTTCCTGCCCGGCGGCGCGGACGTGCGCACTGCTGCACCGTGGCCGCTGCTGCTGCCCTTGGCCGTGCTGGACCTGCGCGGCAGGGCGGCGACGGACCCCGGCGCGCGCTGCACCCCGGACGAGGTGCGGGCCTGGGAGGCCACCCATGGCCGGGTTCCGCGCGGCTGCCTGTTCGTGTGCAACACCGGCTGGCACCGCCTGTGGTCCGACCCTGACCGGTTCATGGGAGTACAGTGGGGCGCGCTGCGCGCCGGACCGGGGGATGCGTCGCCCATGGTGTTCCCTTCGTTCACGACCGATGCGGTGCACCTGCTGGTGCATGAGCGGGGGGCGGCGGGTATCGGCATCGACACCCACGGGGTGGACGCCCCGGACGACGCGGAGTTTTTGTGCAACCGCATGGCCTTGGCCGCCGGGGCCGTGGTGGTGGAATGCCTGGCCGCGCTGGACGGACTGCCCGCCACCGGGGCTCACGTGCTGTTGGCCCCGCTGGGGTTGTGCGGCGGCACCGGTGCGCCGGTGGCCGTTACGGCGTTCATTTCATAAGTCGAGCGGGGGTGCGCCCGTTTGCAACAGCATGACGAAGGGGGAGGAACCTCATGGTTCTTCCCCCTGTATGTTTGCGGTGTCTGCGAAGCGTCGAGATGGTGCAGTGCCCCTGCGTTTTTTAGGGGTTGTCTCCCAAATTAGGATTTTCGTTCGTTGGCAAGGAAAACTAGCCTGCCATGAGGGAGTGCGGCAGCCGTTAGGCGAGCTTGCGAGCCTTACGGATGGCGACCGCAACGCATACTCTTATCGTATTCGACCGAGCCTCAGCCGTTAGACGAGCTTGCGAGTCTTACGGATGAGGACAGCAAAGCCATGGCAGGCGAAGTTTGACCGCGTTGCGCACGATGCCCGTAGGGCTCACAAGCTCGCCCAACGGGCACGCTTCGCGCCCTTCGGGTCGGTCAGCCAACGGGCGAAAAGACAATTTGGAGACAGTCCCTAGCTGCGCATGTCGCCCCACGCAGCGTCAGCTGCGCATGTCGCCAATGACCCGCTTCAGGTCCGACGCCAGCCGCGAGACGTCTTCCACCGCCTGCGCCGAGTGGCGCATGGCTTCCGCCGTTTCGGCGGCGATGCGGGTAATCTCGTCGGTGGAGCGGTTGATTTCCTCGCTGGCGGCGGACTGCTGCTCGGACGCCGTGGCGATGGACCGCACCTGATCGGCGGTGCTTTCCACAAGGCCCACTATCTCGCGCAACACGTCGCCGGAACGGCGGGCCATGCCCGTGCCTTCTTCAATGGCGGCGGTGGCCTTTTCGGTATTGTCGATGTTCTTGCGCGCGCTTTCCTGAATGCCCCGGATGGCGCTGCCCACCTCGTTGGTGGCGGTCATGGTCTTTTCGGCCAGCTTGCGCACCTCGTCGGCCACCACGGCAAAGCCGCGCCCGGCGTCCCCGGCCCGGGCCGCCTCGATGGCGGCGTTCAGCGCCAGCAGGTTGGTCTGGTCGGCGATGTCGGCAATGACGTTCATGATCTGGCCGATGCCCTGGGCCTGGGTGCCCAGTTCGGCCATGTCGGCCTTGAGGTGCGATGCCAGATCATGGGCATGCTGGATGGTGCGCACCGAGCCGTCCACCACCTCGGCCCCTTCCTGGGCGCGGGCCTTGGCCTTTTCGGCCATTTCGGCGGCGCCGCCTGCATTGCGGGCCACTTCCAGCACGCTGGCGTTCATTTCTTCCATGGCGGTGGCGGCCTCGGCGGTGCGTTCACGCTGGATGTCCGAGCCGCGCGCGGACTGTTCGATCTGCGCCGAAAGCTCTTCCGAGGCGGTAGCCAGTTGCGAGGCCACGTCGTCCGCCTCTGCCGAGGCCCGGGCGATGCGCTCGTTCTGCTCGGCGATGATGGCGGCCTGGCGCTTCATCTCGGTGGTGTCGATGTACAGGCAGAAACCCCCTATGACGTTGCCGTCCAGGTCCTGCAGGTAGGTGACGTTGGCCAGCACGTCCACCTTGCCGCCCTTGTGCCCGGCAATGACCACCTCAAGGTTCTTGATGCTGGTCTTTTCGTTCATGGCCCGGCCCACGGCGGTCTTGCGGCCGGGTTCGTTGTAGAACACCTCGGCCAGGGTGCGACCGTATTGCGCCTTGGGGTCGGTGTCGATTTCCAGCATGTCCATGCAGGCCTTGTTGGTGAACACCGTGCGTTCCTCGCGGTCCACGATCAGCACGGGCACCACCATGGCTTCAAGCACGCTCTGCGAGAACCCCAGCTTTTCCTTCAGGTCGGCCACCATGGATTGGATGGAGCGGGCCAGGTCGTCCAGTTCATAGCGGTACGCGCCGTCCATGACGGCGCGCAGGTCGCCCTGGGCCACCTGTCCGGCAAACTGGCGGATGCGGTTCATGGGGGACAGGATCACCCGGCGGGTCAGCAGCACGATGGAGCCGGTCATGGCCACCATGGCCACCAGCCCCATGATGGCCAGGAGCAGGCGTTGCTGGCGCGCCACGCCGGCCAGATCGTCCTCATAGGCAGATGAACATATTTTCCAGCCTGTTATGGGCATGGTGCGGCTGACCAGTATCTTCAGCTTGCCCTCCCAGGGGTATTCCATCTGGGCGGTCTGCTGCGCCAGGACCACGCGTGCGAAGTCGTGCTGGCTTGCATCGCTGAGCAGCAGTTCCTTGTTGGGATGCGAGAGGAACCGGCCGCTGCCGTCAAGCACGAAGGGGTAGCCATGCTGGCCGAATTTCACGCTTTCGATGAAGCGGGCGCTGAAGCTGGTCCAGTCGAGGGTGATGGCGATGCCCCCGCCCGACTGCCCCATGACGTTCAGCACCGGGGCCGCGACGGTGAACAGCACATCGCCCTTGGCCCCCTTGAACGGCGTGGTGCCGATGAACTCCTTGCCCACGCTGACGGCGGCGAGCACGTCGGGCATGCCCAGCGGCTTGCCGGAAATGTCCTGCCCGTCCTCGGTATAGCCGTAGAGCACCTTGCCCGTGGCGTCGAACGCATGGATGGCGGCGTAATGCGGATTGCCCTTCAGGGTCTGCTGCAACTGGTCCTTCATGACCAGGCTTGCGCTGCCGTACAGCACCCCGCTGGCCAGCGCCTTCTGCTGGGTCAGCCCGCGCACGGCGGTGAGGTTGCCGGTCACGAAGTCTTCCGCCACCTTCTCGATCTGCTGTCCCACCTGGGCCATGTTGGCGGTTTCACTGCGCAACGTCCCGTCGTAAGCGGTTTTGGACGCAATGAACACGAACGCGCACATGAAGAAGATGACCAGCCCGCCGGTAAGGACGGTGATCTGCGTGGAGATGCTCTTGAAACGCATGCGGTACTCCCGGGAACAGTGTATCTCTTGCGGGGCTTATCGACACATTTCGACGGTTGTTTAGGCACGCCGGGCATGCGGGATACGTTGAAAGGCGAGACGAGCCTGTATGCCGGTACTCGCCGCATGGGGCCCCATGCCACAGGCTAGCCGGAAGAGCGACCGCTGCCAAGGGGTTTTGCGCCCGTCACAGGCGGAGCGCCGGACGCGAGACGGAGACACCCTCCGGCCATGCGTCGGAAGAGGACGGGGTTTCGTGAACGGCGGCGGCTTGTTGCGGTGCGTCTGTCCAGGCGCGGGACAGGGCGGGGGGATTGCGGAACAGGGACGGGGACGTCACCGTTTGAAGGTGCGGACCTGATGGCGGGCAAGGCTGAAAAAAGAGGCGCGTTGGGTTCGGGCGGGGGAGGGGGGGGGCAAACGAACGGGGGGACGCCGTGCGGCGCCCCCCCGTGGTATGGCGTGATGCTTCGCCTGCGGACCGTTGCCGGTCCTGGCGCCCGGCGGCTAGACGATGCCCGCCGCCGACAGGATGTCGCGCAGCCGCGACTGGTTGGCGGGCTGCAACGGCACCATGGGCAGGCGCAGTTCCAGTTCAAGCCTGCCCATCATGGACAGGGCCGTCTTGACCGGGATGGGATTGGTTTCCAGGAACATGGCGCGGTTGATGGACGCGATCTCGTAGTGCACCCGACGCGCGGTGGTCAGGTCGCCCTCGAAGAAGGCGCGGCACAGTTCGGACATCTTGGCGGGCACCACGTTGGAGCTCACCGAGATGACCCCGCAGCCGCCCACGGCCAGCAGGGGCAGCACCGTGAAGTCGTCGCCCGACAGCACCTGGAAGTCGGCGCCGCAGTATTCGATGATTTCCGAGACCTGGATCAGGTTGCCGGTGGCTTCCTTGACCCCGACGACCTCGGGAATGTCGCGCTTCATGCGGGCCAGGGTTTCCGGGCACAGGTTGGTGCCGGTGCGGCTGGGCACGTTGTACACGACGAAGGGCATGGGCACTTCGGCGGCAATGGCCTTGAAGTGCTGGTACAGTCCTTCCTGGGTGGGCTTGTTGTAGTAGGGGGTGATCAGCAGCGCGCCGTCGGCCCCGGCCTGCTTGGCGTAGCGGGTAAGCTCCACCGCCTCGCGGGTGTTGTTGGAACCGGCGCCCGCCAGTACGGGCACGCGGCCCTTGACCTGCTCGACGCAGATGCGGATGACGTCCTTGTGCTCCTGGTGGGTGAGCGTTGCCGATTCACCGGTGGTGCCGCAGGGGACAAGGCCGTTGATGCCCTGTTCGATCTGCCATTCGACCAGCGCGCGATAGCGTTCCTCGTCCACCTCGCCGTTGCGGAACGGCGTGACGAGAGCGGTGAAAGCGCCTTGAAACTGCATGTTGCCTCCTTTGGGCCGGGTACCTGCTGCCCCGGCCTTCGACACGCCATGCCCGTGGGGCCGCCGCTCCTGCCTGTGTCGCACGGCCTGAACATGCGGCAGCGGGCGGCAACGGCAAGGGGGCCCGGCGGGCCGGGTGCGTTACGCCAGGGCCAGCCCCAGCCCTTCCAGGAACATCTCGCCGGAGAAAACGCGCACGGCCTTGCCGGAAAGGAACACCGAGCCGCCTTCAATGGATATGCCCAGGATCTCGCCGCCGGAGCTCCTGACATTCACCGTGGACTCCGTAAGCCCCAGCGCATGCGCGATGAACGCGCCCGCCGCCGCCCCCGTGCCGCAGGCGTAGGTTTCGTCCTCCACGCCGCGTTCGAAGGTGCGCAGGTGAATGTTCCTGCGGTCGATGACCTGCGCGAAGTTGGCGTTGGTGCCCGCGGGCGCGAAGTGCGCGTGGCGGCGCAGCGCGACGCCCAGGGTGCGCACGTCCACGGCCGAGGCGTCGCGTTTGAACACCACGGCATGGGGCACGCCGGTGTTCACGAAGTGCACCATGTCGCGGCCCTCGCCAAGGTCCAGTTCTATGCCCAGGGCCAGGTCGCGGGGCGGGGTCAGTTCCACCTTGGCCATGCCGGCGGCCACGTCGGCCTCGGCGCGGATGAGCCCGGCATCGGTGCCGAAGACGTGCTTCGGCCCGGCAAAACCCAGTTCCACGGCCAGCAGCGCGGCGCAGCGCGAAGCGTTGCCGCACATTTCGGCGCGCGAGCCGTCGGCGTTGTAGAAGTGCCAGATATAGTCGCCTTCGCGGTCTTTCGGCGTTGCGTCCAGAAAGACGAGGCCGTCGGCGCCCACGCCGAAGGCGCGGCGGCACACGGAGCGGGCCCAGTCGGGCATGGCCGCGACGGGCAGGCCGAGCGCCCGGTTGTCGATGAATACGAAGTCGTTGCCGCACCCATGCAGCTTGTGGATGGGTACGGTGCGTGCCTTGCCGCTCATGCTGCGTGCTCCTTGTGTTGGCCGGGGCCGGGGCGGGCGCGCGTTGCGCTGCCTACCTGGCGGCGGGAACCGTGCCGACGACCGCCTCGACGGCAGGATCCGGCTCCACGGCGTCCTTCAGGGGAACCTGCCGGACGGAAATATCCAGGCCCACGATCCAGTGCCGGGGCTGCGAAAAACCTTGTACGCGTCGGGGCCAGGCCAGTACGTCCACCACGTTGACGCTTCTGCCCTGCATGTCTGGCCGGGACCATAGCAGCGAAGGTGCCGCGCCGTCCACGACCCCGTCGAAACCGGTGCCGATGCCACCGCCAAGCAGGATGTGGAAGGCCTGCCCAAGCTCCGCCAGGTAGCGCCGCTCGCCAAGGCCTCCCCATCCGGCCACGCCGATGACCAGGTCGGCCCGTGCGCGTGCGGCCAGCCCGGCCTGCACCGCCTGCGCGGCCATGGCGGGGGTGGGGTCTTCCCACGGCTTGGGCAACGCGGGCAGAAAGACCACGGCAACCGTGCGCCCGGCCACCTGATGCAGGCGGGGGGCGGGTTCGCCGCCCATCTCCCGGAAACCCGCAGGCATGCCGCCTGCATTGTCGCGGAACCAGGCGGCGGCAGCGGCGGACAGGTAGCCATCGTCCACGCGCAGCAGGTCGTAGGCCTTGCGCGTCATGGCTGCCAGGCGGCCAGCCGCATCTTCGCCTGCGTCGGGTGCAAATTCGTCGGGGCCGGTCAACACCAGGGTCGGAATGTTGTCCTGCCCGCGCCACTGCTTGAACATGCCTGCCCGCCGGGCAAGCCCACCAGAGGTGCCGCCCCCTCAGGAGGGGCAGGGGTGCAGCGTTCCCTTGGTGCTGGCGTTGTACAGGATGCGCAGTACCGGCCTGCCGGACCCGTCGCCGAAGCCTCCCAAATCGCCCTGTGCCGCCGTGGCGTCCGCCCCGTCCAGTCCGTTCCGTCCATCCTGCCCCTGCGTACCCACCAGGGCGAAATCCGCCAGTCCGCGCGCAGCGGCAACAGGAGCGGTTTCGACGGCTGACGGAGCCGCTGGCGCGGGCATGTGCACGCGGGGTTCCCCGGCAGAGGCAAAGGGCAGACCAGAGGGCAGGCCGTCGCGCGCCATGGCGGGTGCGGCAGGTGCCGCGTCACTGGCCACTTCGCGTGACGGTGTGGCGGGTGTTGCATCCTGTGCCGGTGCCACGGCAGCATCGCTGGCCGTGCCAGATAGGCCAGACTGTCCGTGCGGTCCGGGCGCGGCACACGCGGCAAGCATGGCGCACAGCGCCACGTGCAGCAGGCAACGGCACAACCATGCCGCGAACCCGTGCGGGCGCGGCTGGGTGAAACGGAAAAGAGGGGTCGGATGCGGGCGAAGCGTCGGGGCGGCGGCACGGAGAGCCCGTGCCGCCGTGCCGTCAGGCGATGACTGCGAGGGCATCGCCTAGTCGTTGAGGAATTCTTTCAGTTCCTTCCCGGCGCGGAAGAAGGGCAGGCGTTTGGGCTGGACGACGACCATGTCGCCGGTCTTGGGGTTGCGACCGGAATAGCCGCCGTAGTCCTTGACCTTGAAGCTGCCGAAACCGCGAATTTCCACGCGGTCGCCATCGGCCAGCGCTTCCTTCATGTTGTCCACGAAGGTGTTCACGACCATGGCGGCTTCCTCGATGGGGATGTTCGTCTCGTCGGACAGCGTCTTGATGAGTTCGCTCTTGTTCATGGAATCCTCCGTGATGCGGCGGTGCGGTGGGGGCGGCTCGTTTCGCCCCGGATGACGTGGCCGACGTGGCCGACGTGGCCGACGCGGCCTGTAACTTTCGGTGCGTGGCGTGGAGCCTGCCGCCGGATGCGCTGAAGCCTTGCCGGAACAGCCCTTCCACCCTTCCATGGGGGGGTAGGGTGGGGTTCCGTGGCAAATCCAAAGACGATGGACGCACTATGGCCGAAGATGGTCAAGGTTTCAAGGGGTTAATATGCCTCTTCCGAAAGTGCGCGCAGCGGGTGCCTGTCTGCCAGTTCGGGCAGCAGGGCGGCACGCATGCGTTGCAGCTTGACGGCGATGGAAAAAAGGTCTTGCGCGGCAGGCGATTGCGGGGAAACGCGCATCAGCGGCTTCTGCTTGCGCACCGCGTCCGGCAGGGCCTTGTCCAGGCGCACGCCGCCCAGAAATTGCGGTTCGATGTCCAGAAACTTGCGGCAGGCGGCGGCCAGCCGCTCGAAGGTCTGGGTCTCTTCCTTGCGCGATTCCGCCTGGTTGACGATGACGAAGAAGTCGCGCACCCCGTGCTGGGTGGAAAGCACCTTCATCAGCGCATAGCTGTCGGTGAGCGAGGTGGGTTCCGGCGTCACGATGACGACGCGCAACTGGGTCATGGCCGCGAAGGCCAGCACCGTGGGATTGATCCCCGCGCCAAGGTCCAGAAACAGGAAGTCGTACTGCGCGAACAGCGGCTCCAGCTTGCGCACCAGCAGGGCGCGCATGTCGCCGTCCATTTCCACCAGTTCGGGCACGCCCGATGCGGCGGGCAGAAAATCGAAGCCGCCCTGCTCGATGGGCACGGCGACGTCACGCGGTGCGGCGTCGCTGTCCAGAAGGTCCTGCATGTTCTTGTCCGGGGCAATGCCCAGCAGGACGTCCAGGTTGGCCAGCCCGAGGTCGCAGTCCATGAGCAGCAGGGGGTGCCCGCCGCGGTACAGGCAATAGCCGAGGTTGAGGGCGATGTTGGTCTTGCCCACGCCCCCCTTGCCGCTGAGTATGGAAACGCTGAGTGTGGTGTTCTGCGTCATGTTTCGTCCGTGCATCAGGCCCGGTGGGCCGTGGGGAGATGATCGGCGCCGGGGCCGTGGCGGCCTGGCGGCGCGGGGCATCAGCCCCGGCTAGTCATCATTTCCTGAAAAAAGAAACTGCTTCTCGTCCGACTGCACCATGGTCGAGCGGTCGTAGTCGGGCACGCCCGGCAGCCGGTGCACCCGCACGCGGGCCTTGCCGGAGGCCTTGGCCTCGTACAGGGCCTTGTCTGCCCGGTCCAGCAGTTCTTCCGCCTGGCACACCGTGGCGCCCTTGCACCCGGCGATGCCCGCCGAAAAGCTGCTCCGAAAGGTTTCGCCACGACATTCGAAGGATTCGTCGCGCAGGTCCTGCAACAGCCGCTCCAGCAGGGCCTGGGCACGCATGGGCGATGCGCCCGGCAGCAGCAGCACGAATTCCTCGCCGCCGATGCGGGCCGCCACGTCGTAGGCGCGGGTGGCGTCGCGCAGCAGGTCGGCCAGGCGGCGCAGCACCAGATCACCGCAGGCGTGCCCCCATGTGTCGTTGACCCGCTTGAAGTCGTCCAGGTCCAGCATGGCAAGGCATATCTCGGTGCCGCCCCGGTGTACCCGCTGCAGTTCCAGTTCTACCTGGCGCAGGAAGGCCCGGCGGTTCATCAGGCCGGTGAGGGGGTCGTGATCGCGCTGGTGGGCCAGTTCTTCCACGGCCTTTTGCAGTTCGCGCAGGTTGAAGTTGGTGCTCTTGTCCAGGTCAATGGCGAACCATTCGCGCAGGCCGTGTTCTTCGGCCAGGGTCAGCCAGCGGTGCCGGGTCATGCCCGGAAACAGTCGGGCCACGGCCAGCAGGGGGCCGTCGGCGGGGGCGTCGACCGGCTGATCCGGATTGGCGGAAGCGGCTCGCGCGGCTTCTTCGGCCAGCGCGCGGCGCAGGGCGTCGAGTTCGCCCAGCAGTTGGGCGGAATCGCCCGGGGTTCCCGCTTCTGCGGAAGGGACGACCGGTTCGGGGTGGTCGGTCCCGCCGGTCACACCGGTCACGTCGGTCCCGCCGGTCCAGCCGGTCATGGCAGCGTCAATTGGTTTTCTGGCCATGGAGGTACAGCAGATAGTCCCGCAGGAGCTGATCGATGCGGCCGTCCAGCACGGCCTCGACGTCGCCAATTTCCGTATTGGTGCGGTGGTCCTTCACAAGGCGGTACGGTTGCAGCGTGTAGGTGCGGATCTGGCTGCCGAAACCGATGGCGTCCTTGCCCGCGTACTGGGCCTTTTTTTCTTCTTCCAGCTTGCGCAGTTCCAGTTCGTACAGCCGGGCGCGCAGGATCTGCATGGCCGTGTCGCGGTTGCTGTGCTGCGACTTTTCGTTCTGGCACTGGGCGGAAATGCCCGTGGGCAGGTGGGTGATGCGCACGGCGGAACTGGTGGTGTTCACGCTCTGGCCGCCGGGGCCGCTGGAACGGAAGATATCGATGCGCAGGTCCGTTTCCTTCATGTCCACGGTGATTTCCTGGCCCACGTCGGGGATCACGTCCACCGAGGCGAACGAGGTGTGCCGACGGCCGGACGAATCGAACGGCGAAATGCGGATGAGCCGGTGAATCCCCTTTTCGCCCTTCAGCAGACCGTAGGCATTGGCCCCGGACATGCGCAGGGTGACGCTTTTCACGCCTGCCTCGTCACCCGCCAGGTAGTCCAGGTATTCGGCCTTCATGTCGTGGGTGTCGGCCCAGCGCAGGTACATGCGCACCAGCATTTCGGCCCAGTCCTGGGCTTCGGTGCCGCCAGCGCCGGGGTGGATTTCCACGATGGCGGGCATGCGGTCTTCCTTGCCGGAGAGGAGCATGTTCATCTCCGTCTCCTGCAGCAGGTTTTCCAGCACCGTCACCTGTTCGGCCAGCGATTCCAGGGCTTCTTGCCCCGGTTCGCCCGCCGCTTCTTCTTCCTCGGCCAGGGTCAGCCATTCGGTGACGTCGCGGCGGCAGGTTTCCAGCCGCTCCAGGCGCGTTATCTCGCCTTCGAGCTGGCTTTTTTCCTGCAGGACCGGGGTGAGTTTTTCGGGGTTGTTCCAGGCGTCGGGGCTGGAAAGCTGGCGCTCGATCTCGTCGAGGCGGTTGCGGTTGCCCGCAAGGTCAAAGACGCCCCCAGAGGGAGGCGTACTGGTCGATGAGGGCGGCGCTGCGCGCGCGCAATTCGGCAAGCTGAAGCATATGGATGGTATGTCTGTCTTTGCGGGGTTGTGCGTGGGGAGTGTTCTATGAACGGCGTCTGGGCCACACCAGCGCCAGGGCGGCAAGCGCCAGGGCCACGGGCCACACCAGGTGCTGCACCCGGTGGAACACGGTGGTCTCCGTGCGTGCCGTGGCCATGCCGCCAATCACCTCTGCCCGGAACAGGCCGCCGCGCTCTGCGATGCGCCCGTGCGGGTCGATGATGGCGGAAATGCCGGTATTGGTGCCGCGCAGCACGTAGCGGCCCTGTTCCACGGCCCGCAGTACCGACAGTTGCAGGTGCTGTTCCGGGGCCGATGTGGTGCCGAACCACGCGTCGTTGCTGATGTTCACCAGCACGCTGGCGCCGTCGGCCACGCGCTGCTGGGCCAGTTCCGGAAAAATAGTTTCATAGCAAATGAGTATGCCCAGCGCAAGATTGCCAAGGCGCAACGGCGCCACGGAGGCGCCAGGAGTGAAGTCGCCCACGCCCTGCATCAGGGTTTCCAGAAAGGGCATGTCCAGGCCGGGGGGGGCGTATTCGCCGAAGGGGACAAGGTGTTCCTTGTCGTAGTGTCCGGCGTCGCCGCCGTTTTCGTCCACCAGCATGGCCCGGTTGTACAGCAAAAAGCCCCGCTTCACCGGCGCGTTGACGTAGCCCGGCGTGCCCACCAGCACCGGGGTGCGGCTGGCGGCGGCAAAGGCGCGGATGGCCGGGCCGAATTCCTTGTGCTCCTGAAAGTAGAAGGGCATGGCCGTTTCGGGCCATACGATCAGGTCCGGGTGCCCGGCGGTGGCGGCGTCCTTGCTCAGGGCAAGATAGCGGTCCACCGTGGACCGCTGGAAGGCGGGTTCCCACTTCTGGTCCTGGTCGATGTTGCCCTGCACCAGCGCCACCCGGAACGATTCGCCATCCCTGGGCAGGCCGCGCGACAGGATATAGGCGCCATGCCCCACCAGACCGAAGGCCACCAGCGAGGCCCCCAGCGCGCAGGCCAGGGTCTGGGCCAGGGACGCCGGGGAAACGGACCGTCGCAGGCCGGGGCAGCGGGGGCCGCATTCCGGGGCGATGGCCCCCGTGGCCCAGCACACCACGGCCACCAGCAGGCCGGACAGGCCGTAAGCGCCCACCAGCGCAACGCCCTGGATGGCCACGGGCCATGGGACGAAGGCGGCGGACAGGGTAAGCCAGGGGAACCCGGTCAGGAACACGCCGCGCAGCACTTCCAGCAGCAGCCAGGCGCAGCCCAGGAACAGCCCGCGCCGGAACGGCCCCAGCCGGTCGCGCGTCAGGTTAACCAGCAGGCAGAACAGCCCGCCGTACAGACCCACGTAAGCGCCGATGGCCACGGCGCAGGGCACGGCCAGCACCCAGGGCAACTGGCCGTATTCGTGCACGGGCAGGGCCAGCCAGTACAGGCAGGCCGAAGCGCCGACGATGCCGGTAAGCCAGCCCAGACGAAAGGCGGACCAGCGGCCCGAAGCGCCAAGGCCCAGCAGCAGGAGGGCGAGGGGGTAGGCGAGTGCGAGCAGCGGCAGTTGGATCAGCGGGTTGGGAAAGCCGAGCCACAACCCGACGGCGCCGAGAAGGATGCAGAGTGTGTTGCGCATGCAAGGAGGTGAAACCCCCGGTGGCGGAAAAGTCAAGCGCGGCGCGGTTACGGATGCGTTGCGCTTGCCGGGCGGGCGCATGGTAAGGCGGCATGCCCGATCCTGCCGCGAGGTCCTGCCGCGAGGTTCTGCCGCCCGGCGGTCAACTGGCCGGACAGCTTGCCGGGCGGCCATGTGGCTGGCTGGACCTGTAGTCTGCAGGACAGGCATCCTGCAGCGTATCAGGCTCCCAGCCCGGCGGCGGTCAGGCTGCGTCCAGCGGCCCCACGCGCACGGTGCGGATCTGCTTGGCGTCGGCCTCGGCAACCTCGAAGCGGCGTCCGACCAGGTCGAACGTTTCACCCGCCTGGGGCACGTGGCCCGCCAGCATGCTGAGGTAGCCGCCGATGGTGTCCACCTCGTCCGAATCCAGGCTGATGCCCAGTTCTTCCAGGTCTTCCAGCAGGGCGCGCCCGGAAAGCTGGTAGTTCTCGCCGTCCAGGACCACGATGTCCTCGTCGCGCGGGGCGTCGTGCTCGTCCTCGATGTCGCCCACGATGAGTTCCAGCACGTCCTCGATGGTCACAAGGCCGGAGGTGCCGCCGTACTCGTCGAGCACGATGGCCATGTGGTTCTTGCGGCTGCGGAACTCCTGGAGCAGTTCGTAGACGTTCTTGGTCTCCGGCACGAAGTACGGTTCGCGCATCAGTTCGGCCACCGGGGTTGCGCACCCGGTGGGGTCGACGAAGCAGCGCAAGAGATCCTTGGCGTAGACCACGCCCACGATGTTGTCGCGGTTGTCGCGGTAGATGGGGATGCGGGAATGCCCGGAGGCGACGATGCGCTCGATGACCTCTCCGAGGGAGTTGTCCACCTCGACGCAGTCGATGTCCGTGCGGGGGGTCATGATGTCCTGAACCTGCGTGTCGTCAAGGCTCAGGATGTTCAGCAGCATCGAGCCTTCTTCGGCGTCCAGTTCGCCGTCTTCGCGGGCTTCGATGATGGCTTGTTCCACCGAGTCGCCGGTGCGGTTCTGGAACAGCCGCGTGATGCGCGACCAGATGGGACTGCCCGATTCTCCGTCCAAGGGGGGCTCCTGTGTTGTCGTGACGTCGCCGTGGGGCGGGGCGGTAGTCGCCACCGGCGGCTGGCGGGGGTGCCGTCGCGCGGGTGTACCCGGCTGGCCGGGGCCTGCATGCCTGCGTGCCCCTGTGGCAGACTGGTTCGAACTGCTCCGGACCGGCTTGGGCGGATACGGACAGATCGGGGACCGGGCCGGGCAGGGCATGCGCGAGTCAGGCCGGGGTATCCAGCGGGTACGGGCGCTTGCGGTTCGCGCTCACACTACATCGCTCCCGCTTTCCCTGTAAAGCTCAAGGTGGCGGCGAATCACCCAGTTGCCCAGCGGTTCCACCTCGCCCTCGTCGGACAGGGGTTTCCAGCCGACCAGGTATGGGGCGTTGTCGTGGGGTTCTCCCCAGGCCAGCACCTGGACGCCCAGTTCCACGTCGCGTGTCTCGAAGGCCACGAAGCGGTTCTGGATGCGGCATTGCAGCCAGAAGCCCAGGCTGCGGTCGTGCTGGGGATCGTACAGTTCCAGCAGGGCGGTCAGGCGGCCGCCGATGTCCATGTTCATGCCCCTTGAAGCGGCGGAACGGGCCGTGGCGCGTGGCAGCAGCAGGCGCAGCCCGCCGCCGGAAAGATTCAGCAGGGCCACGGGCAGGGCTCGGCTGACGTCCGGAAAGAGCGGGGCAACGATGTCGTCGAGGGGGGGCGATTCTGAGCAGGCCGGGATTGGCGGCGTGTCGTTGCCGCCACCGGAGGCGGATGGCGCAGGTTCTCCGGAAGCAGTGGCACGATCGGGGACACGGCTGGCATCAGGGGCGGGGGAGGCAGGTGGCGCATCGATCGGGCACGGCGTGCCGTGCGCGGTGAAGCTGTTCAGGCTGGTGGCGTCGGGAAGGGCGAGCAGCGGCGTGCCCAGGCGGCGGCCATCGGCGGGGGGCGGGGTGTCGGCGCCCATGGGCCATGCGGCCAGGCCCAGCACCAGATGGCGCGGCACGTCCAGCCGCAGGAAGGCGCGCTTCTGTCGCCGTTCCAGCTTTTCCGGCAGGGCCAGGTCCACCAGCCATACCGCGTCGGCGGTGGCGTGCGGACCGCGCGGGGCAGTGCGGTCGGCGGAAGGGGCGCGGTGCGCGCCGGTGATCACCGAGGTGAACTGATAGTACACCTGCATGCGCTTTTGCTGCGTGCGGAAGTAGCAGTCCACCTCGCGTCCCTTCCATGATTCCGGCACGGTGCGCAGCAGCGAGCATTCCAGAGTCAGCGCGGATCGCCCGATGGAAACGGCGGTGCAGTACGTGGAGCGACGCCCCGTGGGGCCGTGGAACTGCATTTCGAAGCGGCCCCGTTGCAGGATGGCGGCGTCGAACAGTTCGCGGATCACCTGCGGGTCGTTGACCCAGCCTTCGGGAGTGTAACGCTCGCGGCGCTGGCGCAGCCCGCCCACCAGCAATATGACGGCCAGCAGGGCTGCCACGGCGGCCACGATGAGCACGAATTCGCGCACCAGCGTGAAATCTGCCTGGTAGTCGCCGAAGTGGCGCGAAATATCGGCCAGAAAGCTGGCGGCCCCGGGAGGCAGGAGAAGGGAAAGACTGTCCGCGCCATGGCGGGCAAAGGCGACGAGGCCGGAGAGGCAGAAGTCCCACGGGAACGGTGCGGCGCTGCTCATGATGGTGCCCCGGACTGTTGAGGTACGCCGAAGGACGCGCGGCAGGCTGGGTGCGAAGCCGGACGGACGCTCTTTGAACGGTAGCGCCAAACGACCTCTGCCGCAACAGGGTGGGCGTTAGAGCCTGGAGGATGACGTGGAGGCGCGTGGGCGCGGGAAGGCCCTCGTAGGGGCGGGGCTGACGGAGTCTGCCGGTCTGGCCGGGGTGCCCGGACTTGCGAAGGTGGCGGAAGTGGCGGAACCGCCTTGTCCGGTCAGACAGTCATGCTGCCGGACAGTTTATGCAGCCGGACATTTTATGCAGCCGGACAGTTTATGCAGTTGGACCGGCCTGGCTGCGTTCCAGCTTGCGCAGATGGATTTCGATGCAGGTCAGCGCCGCCGGGGTCACCCCGGAAATGCGTGCGGCCTGCCCCATGGTGCGCGGCTGGACGCGAGTCAGCTTTTCCACGATCTCGCGGGTAAGCCCCGCCACCGCCGCGTAGTCCAGGCCTTCTGGCAGGGGCTGGGATTCCTGCCGGGCGGCGCGCTCCACCAGTTCTTCCTGCCGGGCCAGATAGCCGGAGTAGCGGATGATGGTTTCCGCCTCTTCACGCACTTCCGGCGCGTGGTCCGTGGCTTCGGGCCAGAAGGCGCGCAGCCGCTCCAGCGACATGGTGGGGCGGCGCAGCAACTCGGCCAGCGACACCGCGCGGGTGGGCACGGCCTCGCCCAGGTCGGTGAAGACGGCGCGGGTGGCCGCGTCTGGGGTTACCCGGCGCTGCTCCAGTTGCGTCATGAGTTCGGCCAGCGCGTCGTGGCGGGCGCGGAACACGGCCCAGTGGTCGTCGTCCACAAGGCCCAGGTCGCGGCCCATGGGGGTCAGCCGGGCGTCGGCGTTGTTCTCGCGCAGCAGCAGGCGATGCTCCGCGCGAGAGGTGAACATGCGGTACGGCTCGCGCGTGCCCTTGGTGACCAGGTCGTCCACCAGCACGGCCATGTAAGCGGCATCGCGCCCCGGCAGGAACGGCGGCAGCCCGCGCAGCGCGCACGAGGCGTTCAGCGCGGCCCACAGGCCCTGCGCCGCCGCTTCTTCATAGCCGGACGTGCCGTTGATCTGCCCGGCCAGGTACAGGCCCGGCAGCGTCTTGGTTTCCAGCGTGGGGTGCAACTGGATGGGGTCGGCGTAGTCGTATTCGATGGCGTAGCCGGGGCGCACGATCTGGGCGTTTTCCAGCCCCGGAACGGTGGCGATCATGGCTTTCTGCACGTCCAGCGGCAGGCTGGTGGGAATGCCGTTGGGGTAGCATTCCGGGCTGGACAGGCCTTCCGGCTCGACGAAAATCTGGTGCCGTTCGCGGTCGGGGAAGCGGGCCACCTTGTCCTCGATGGACGGGCAGTAGCGCGCCCCGGTGCCGGTGATGACGCCGGTGAACATGGGCGAACGGTCGAAGCCCGCGCGGATGGCCGCGTGGGTGCGCTCGTTGGTCCAGGTCATGTGGCAGGGCACCTGCGGCAGGCGCACGCCGGGGCCGCGAAAACTGAACGGGCGCGGCGGTTCGTCGCCGGGCTGCTCTTCCATGACCGCAAAGTCGATGCTGGCCCGCAGCAGGCGCGGGGTGGTGCCTGTCTTCAACCTGCCCAGTTCCAGCCCGTGGGCGCGCAGCGAGGCGGAAAGCCCGACAGCCGGGGCATCGCCCAGCCTGCCGCCGGGAAAGTTGGTGAGCCCCACGTGGATCAGCCCGCACAGGAAGGTGCCGGTGGTCAGCAGCACCGTGCGGGCGCGAAATTCCTGCCCAAGGCCGGTGCGCACCCCTGCTGCGCGGCCCTGTTCGGCCAGTATTGCTTCCGCCGTGTCCTGCCAGACCCACAGGTTGTCCTGCGCGAACACGTCGCGCCGCACCGCGTGCAGGTAGGCGTCGCGGTCGATCTGGGCGCGGGTGGCCCGCACGGCGGGGCCCTTGCTGACGTTCAGGGTGCGGAACTGGATGCCCGCCTCGTCGGCCCACAGGCCCATCATGCCGCCCAGCGCGTCGATTTCCTTGACCATGTGCCCCTTGGCAAGCCCGCCTATGGCCGGGTTGCACGACAGGTGGCCGATGCGGTCGGCGTTGCTGGTCAGCAGCAGGGTGGGATGCCCCAGCCGCGCGCTGGCCATGGCCGCCTCGCACCCGGCATGCCCGGCACCGACCACGATGCAGTCGAAAAGGGCGGGAAACGGGGCCTTGCGCGGCATGAGAGGTGCGGACATGTGCGATACCGTGGTGTGGGGTGCGATGGGTTGGGCGGTGCCGGACATCCGGCTACTTGCCGCCCTCGAACAGCATGGTGGCGATGACCTTGGCGTCGCCGATGTTGCACGACACGCGCGTGGCCTCGTTGGGCACGTGGGCGTTGGGCACCAGCTTGGACCATACGGCGGCGGAAAGGCCCATGCGCCGCACGATGGCGGCCACGGTGCCCCCGCCGATGCCAGCCGGACGGGCGGTGACGCCGTACACGTCCCTGATGGCCGCGCGCAGCCGGGTGACCACTTCCGCGTCCGGGCTGGTGGGCGGGGCGGCCTGTTCGCGCAGCACCTGCGAGATGGCGATGGTCACGCCATGCTCCCGCTCCACCTCGTCGGCCAGCCCGCGCATCGCGGTCACGACCTCGTCCAGATCGTAGCGGGGCAGCACGCGGCAATCCACGTAGAACACGTCCGATCCGGGCACGGTGTTCACGTTGGGCACGTTGGCTTCTTTCTTGGTGGGCACGAAGGTGGAGGTGGCCGGATTGAACAGCGGATCCGCGTCGGGGAAGCGTTCGTTCAGATGGCGGATGCGCAGGATGAGCGCGGCGGCTGCGGAAAGGGAGTTCACCCCTTCATCGGGGGTGGAGGCGTGACACTGCCTGCCGGTAACGGCAACGCGCAGCCAGAGCATGCTCTTTTCCGCCACCTCTATCATGGTGCCGTCGCTGTCGCCGAAGTCGGGCACCACGATGAGGTCGTCGGGCCGGAACAGGTCGGGCCGCACGGCAGCCACGTGGGCCATGCCGCGCGCGTTGCCGGTTTCTTCGTCGGCCACGAAGGCCAGGCCCAGCGACAGGGGCGGGGTGACGCCCTGCTCCAGCAGTTCGCGCGCCACCAGAAGGCCGGAGACGATGGCCTGCTGGTTGTCCTCCACGCCGCGTCCGTACAGTACGTCGCCGTCCACGCGCAGGGTCCACGGGTCGCCGTCCCACAGGGTGGGGTCGCCGGGGGGCACCACGTCCATGTGGGCCAGCACCCAGACGGTGCGGGGAGATGCGCCGGGCACGCGGGCGATGATGTTGGGGCGATGTCCGCAGGGCACGCGGGAGTCGGGGGCGTTGATCTGCTCGATGTCGGTCACGCCGATGGCGCGCAGGTGGTCAAGCAGCCAGTCGGCCTTTGCGCGCTCGCCTTCGCCGCCGCTTTCCGGACCCAGGGCCGGGCGGCTGGTCAGTTCGCGTTGCAGTTCGATGACGGCGTCGCGGCGGGCGTCAAGGGCGGAAATGATGCGGTGCGGCATGCGGCAAACCCCGTGCGCGTGGCGCGTGGCGCCCGCAACCGCATGGAGCGGCCCGGCCGCCGAGTCAGGAGTCAGAAGGGAACCCCGCCGGGCATGGCCTTGGCTGGCGCGCGGCGGAGAAAAAAAGAAAGGGCGAGGTTGCCCGCGCCCTTTCCCGTGCAGTCGGTATGGAGGCTAACGGCCCTTGGCAGCGCGCTTGGACGCCTTGAGGGGGTTGACCTTGGCGGCGGCAGCGGCCTGCGTCTTGATGTGCGTGGCGAAGTTGCACTTGCCGCCCGCCCACTTGCGTTCGGGCATGGGGTAGCTGCCGCAGAACTTTTCTTCTTCGAAAAGGCGAATGCGTTCACAGCCTTCGCACTGTTCGACGATGGGCTGGAGGGTGATGCCGTTCATCACCACGCCGTCGGCCGTCTTGGTGGCACCAGCAAGGACGTTGCTCGTTGCGCTCATCTCGAAATCCTCCGTCGCGCGCGAAGCGCGTTTGTTCTTTCAGAAAGCAGGTTCCAATTATACAGTTTGGCCCGGTTGTCAATAAAAAAGGCGGCCACAAGTAAACCAAAATCAATCATGCATACGGCAGAAGTAAACCTTCCCGCGCCCGAAAAGGCAGGCTACCTGCCCAGCTTGTCCAGCACCCAGCGGCGCACGTCGCGCATCTGGGCCACCAGGGCGGGGTAGTCGAAGCGGGTGAACCGGCCATCCTGGTACAGCACCTCGCCCGCAACAATGGTCAGGCGCACTTCGTGCCCGGTGGCGGCGTACACCAGGTGCGAAGCCGGGTTGTACATGGGTTGCAGGTTGGGGGCGGAAAGGTCCAGCGCGGTCAGGTCCGCCGGGCAGCCGGGGGCAAGCTGGCCAAGGCCGGGCCAGTGCAGGGCCGCCGCGCCCCCCACGGTGGCCATGTCCAGCACGGTCTGGGCCGGGGCGCAGGTGGGGTCCATGCAGCGCAGCTTGTGCAACATGGCGCAGCTGGTCATTTCCGTGAACATGTTCAGGCTGTTGTTGCTGGCCGCGCCGTCGGTGCCGATGCCCACGGCAATGCCGCGCGCCAGCATTTGCGGCACCGGGGCCGCGCCGGAGGCCAGCTTCATGTTGCTTTCCGGGTTGTGGGCCACCGCCGTGCCGGTGGATGCCAGCAGGTCGATTTCATCGTCCGTCAGGTCCACGGCGTGGGCCACGGTGGCGCGCGGGGTCAGCAGGCCAAGGCCATGGCAGTACGGCACGGGCCGCTGGCCGAACATCTGCTGGCACTGGGCGGTTTCCGTGGTGGTTTCCGCCAGGTGGATGTGCAGGGGCAGGTCCAGTTCCTCGGCCAGGGCCTGGCAGCGTTGCAGCAGTTCCGGCGAGGTGGTGTACACCGCATGCGGGGTGACGCACTGGCGGATGCGCGGGTTGTGCCGCCAGGTTTCGTGCAGCTGGCGCACCAGGGCCAGGCCCGCGTCGGCGTCGGGGTAGGCAGGGGATGGAAAGCCGAAGATGCCCTCGCCGCCCAGGCAGCGCAGGCCCGCCCTGTCCACGGCGCGGTAGGTGGCGTCCTGGATCAGGTACATGTCGTTGAAGGCGGTGGTGCCTGTGCGCAGCATTTCGGCGCAGCCCAGCAGTGCCCCGGCTTCCACGATATCGGGCGTGAGGTGCTTTTCGACGGGAAAGATATGCTGCGTCAGCCAGTCCATCAGCGGCAGGTCGTCGGCCACGCCGCGCAGAAAGGTCATGGCCGCGTGGGTATGCGCGTTGACCAGTCCGGGCATGACCAGTGTGTTGCCAAGATCCAGAACCCGCGCCGGAGTGTGCGCGGCTGCCACGGCATCACGCGGGCCGACAGCCAGTACCGTGCCGTCGGCCACGGCCAGCGCGCCGTCTTCGATGACGGTGCGCATGGCGTCTTGTGTAACGATGCAGGCGGCCTGTATGAGGATGTCGCAGGGGCGGGTCATGATGACTCCTTGGCTATGCGTCGCAGGCGTGGCGTGGGGGGGGGGGCGGATGATCCGGTATCTGCCGGCCCGGCAACGAATCGGTTTTCATTAATATAGGGCATGAAGTGTCGCAAGCGTGCGGCACCCGTGTGGCAACGTGCAAGGGCGCAGGGAGCGCCGGGGAGAAACGGATGCGCGTGGGATGCTTGCTGGTGCACGGATTTACCGGTGCGCCCTTTGAAATGGAGCCGCTGGTCGACCCATTGGCCGAGATCGGCTGCGTGGTGCGCAACATCCGCCTGCCGGGGCACGACACCTCGTTCGAGGACTTTCGGCGCACCGTGTTCGCGGATTGGGTGGCCCACGCGGAAGACGAGTACCGCGCGCTGGAGCGCGAGGTGGATGCGGTGGTGCCCATCGGTCTTTCCATGGGCGGCGCCATCGCCCTGCACCTGGCCCAGGTGTTCCGCCCCCTGGGCGTGGTGGCGCTGGCAGCCCCCATGTACGTGTACCGCATCATACCGTGGCGCATGAAGGACTGGCGGCTGCCGCTGGTGGGGCTGCTGCGTCATGTGCGCCCGGTGTGGCCATCCGCCCCGCGCAGCGAGGTTGCGCGCGTCGTTGCCCCTTGGCGCGGCTATGAAGAAGCCACGGCCTTGCCGCAACTGCACAGCCTTATCGTGGGGGCAGCCGGTGTGCGCAGGGGGCTTGGTCGGGTGACGGCGCCACTGTTGGTGATGCAGGCGCGCGGCGACGCCACCGTGCACTACTCCAACGCCCTGCACATTGCCGCCCACGTGGCCTCGCCTGACGTGACCCTGAAGCTGTTCGACATCGCGGACAGGCGCGCCGGGCACCACGTCATCACCACGCATACGGAATGTCGCGACAGGGTGAGCGGGGCGGTGCGGGATTTCGTGCAGGGCCTTTTTTCTTAGAACAAAAATGTTATTTTTGTCGTTTTTTGCCATTTTTTCCAAAAAACATAATTTCACAATCTAATATTCTGCAACAATTGCACTGTTTCAGCTGTGCGGCTGGTCAATCCTGACTTGTCTGGATGGCGGGATTGACGATTTTGCACGGAATCGTTAAATCTTGACCATGCCGTACGCTCCGGGGGGATTGCGCTGCCGCATCCCCGGCCCTTTGCCGCATGATCCGCCTCCTTGCCGTACCCGATGTGTTCCGTTTTCGCAGGCCACACCGGACACGGGCGCGGAAACATGCTATGCAGAGGGCGAGCCGGTTCGCCGTCGTCGGCAGTATTTCCACAGGTTCGCCAAGCCGAGGTTACCAGCGTGCATGTGAAGCCCATCAGCCAGCATTTCAACGACTTCGTCATCGAGCGCGAACGCGCCCGGTGCATCAACTGTGAAGTCTGCGTGCGCCAGTGTTCGTACGAGGCCCACTTCTGGGACGAGGCGCGCCAGTTCGTGGTGCACGACAGCGCCCGCTGCGTGGGCTGCCACCGCTGCGCGGCCATGTGCCCCACCAGTTGCCTGACCATCCGCAAGAAACCGTCGGACTTCCGCGACAACTCGCTGTGGACGTCCACCTACATCAAGCACATCTTCAAGCAGGCCGACACCGGCGGGGTGCTGCTGTCCGGCATGGGCAACCCGCAGCCCAAGCCCATCTACTGGGACAACATGCTGCTGGACGCCAGCCAGGTGACCAACCCCTCCATCGATCCGCTGCGCGAGCCCATGGAACTGCGCACCTTTCTGGGGGCCAAGCCTGACGCCGTGGATTTCATTCACACCCCCGAAGGCCCGCGCCTGAAGCAGCCCCTGCCGCCGCAACTGCAGCTGGAATACCCCATCATGTTCGCGGCCATGTCGTTCGGAGCCATCAACTTCAATCTGCACGTGGCCATGGCCCGCGCGGCCACCGAACTCGGCATCTGCTACAACACCGGCGAAGGCGGCCTGCACCCGGACCTGTACCAGTACGGGGCCAACACCATCGTGCAGGTGGCTTCCGGCCGGTTCGGCGTGCACAAGGACTACCTGAACGCCGGGGCCGCCGTGGAAATCAAGGTGGGGCAGGGGGCCAAGCCGGGCATTGGCGGGCACCTGCCCGGCGAGAAGATTGACGAGGAAGTCTCGCGCACCCGCATGGTGCCGCAAGGCTCCGACGCCATCTCGCCCGCGCCGCACCACGACATCTATTCCATCGAAGACCTGCTCCAGCTCATCTACGCCATCAAGGAATCCACCCGCTACCGGGTGCCCGTGGCCGTGAAGATCGCTGCCGTGCACAACGCCCCGGCCATTGCGTCCGGCATCGTGCGTGCCGGGGCGGACATCGTGGTCATCGACGGCTTCCGGGGCGGCACGGGCGCGGCCCCCACCATGATCCGCGACAACGTGGGCATTCCCATCGAACTGGCCTTGGCCTCGGTGGACAACCGCCTGCGCGACGAGGGCATCCGCAACCATGCCTCGCTGGTGGTGGCCGGGGGCGTGCGGTGCAGCGCCGACGTGGTGAAAGCCATCGCCCTTGGGGCCGACGCCGTGTACATCGGCACCGCCGCGCTGGTGGCCGTGGGCTGCACCCTGTGCGGCCGCTGCTACACCGGCAAGTGCCCGTGGGGCATCGCCACCAACGCCGCGCAGCTCAAGAAGCGCCAGAATCCAGATGTGGCCGCGCAGCGCATGGCCAACCTGGTCCGGGCCTGGGGCCACGAGATTCAGGAAATGCTGGGCGGCATGGGGCTGAACTCCATCGAAAGTCTGCGCGGCAACCGCGACAAGTTGCGGGGCGTGGGGCTGAACGAGGTGGAGCTCAATGTCCTGGGCATCAAGCACGCTGGGCTGTAGTTGCGGTCGGAAACGACCATTTCGTGGGCAATGGCGGCGTCAAACCGTTTTTTTGCTCCGGTCGAGTACAGCAAAAGTACACTCCCTCCGCAAAAAAAACGGTTTTCCTTGCCCTTGCCGCACGCTCTGGCCCTTTCCTGACCGCAACTGCGCACAGGTTTCGGTGGCCCGGGCGGGTAAAGACAGAGCGCTGACGCTGCCCCACGCTGCGCCCCGCCGGGGTTGTGCGGGGTATGGCGTGATGAAGAGTTAAAGAAGAACTTGAAGTCGGTGTAACCTGCCGACACTACGGAATATGCACGCACCGGTCATGGTTGGGGCATCCCCGCCGGGCCGGCCACCACGGAGAAAGGCCATGCAGGCTCCACGCGATTTCTGGCATTTCGATAAGGACATTTCCGGCTGCGGCGTGTTCGGCATCATCGACCGGGCGCGGCGGCTCATACCGGGGTCGGAGCCCATTGCGGCCATGTGCACCATGCACGACCGGGGCAACGGTCTGGGCGGCGGCTTTGCGGCCTACGGCATCTATCCGGACCGGGCGGACTGGTACGCCTTTCACCTGATGTGCGACGACCGCGATGCGCTGGAGCGGGCGGAAGGCGTCATCAAGCAGTTCCACGACATCCGCCATTCCGAGCCCATCCCCACCCGCAAGGTGGCCAGCGTGAAGAACCCGCCCGTGGTCTGGCGTTTCTTCGTCACGCCCAAGTCCAACCGGCCCGCCTGGGCCACCGGGGACGAGGCCGACTACATGGTGGGCACGGTGATGCACATCAACACCAAGGTGCCCGGCGTGTTCGTGTTCTCCAGCGGCAAGGACATGGGGGCCTTCAAGGGGGTGGGCTTTCCCGAGGATATCGCCGACTTCTTCCGGCTGGATGAATACCACGCCCACATGTGGACCGGGCACAACCGCTTTCCCACCAACACGCCCGGCTGGTGGGGCGGGGCGCACCCGTTCACCCTGCTGGACTGGGCCATCGTGCACAACGGCGAAATCTCGTCCTACGGCATCAACAAGCGCTACCTGTGCCAGCACGGCTACGAGTGCACCCTGATGACCGACACCGAGGTGGTGGCCTATCTGATCGACATGCTGATCCGCAAGCACGGCCTGACCAAGCGCGAAGCCAGCTGGGTGTTCGCGCCGCCGTTCTGGGACGAGGTGGACCGCATGCCCGAGGCGGAGCGCGAGGCCTTCAAGGCCCTGCGCATGGTCTACGGTTCGGCCCTGCTCAACGGTCCTTTCGCCATTCTGGTGACGGACTCCAACGGCATGATGGGCCTCAACGACCGGGTCAAGCTGCGTCCGTTGGTAGTAGCCGAAAAGGGCGACCGGGTGTTCATGTCCAGCGAGGAAAGCTCCATCCGCGAGGTCTGCCGCGACCTTGACCGGGTCTGGGCGCCCAAGGCGGGCCAGCCCGTGATCATCGACTACCTGCCGCAGGGGGGTGCAGCATGAGCGGGGACGTGATGTGCGACGAAAAGGGCTTCTGCGTGCAGCGCGAGGGCGAGCGGTGCCTCATCGACGCCACCGGCGTCTACTACCGCCAGCTTAACGAGCAGATTCGCGCCGCGCTGGAGCACGGCGTTACCGACATAGAGGTGGTGCAGGTGCGCGGGCAGCGCTACATCGCCACCGCCGTGGAGGGCGACGTGCGCTTCACCGTGCGCGGCGTGCCGGGCCAGGATCTGGGCGCGTTCATGCGCGGCCCCACCATCCACGTGCACGGCAACGCGCAGGACGGCGTGGGCAACACCATGGACGGCGGGCGCATCGTCATTCACGGCATGGCGGGCGACGTGCTGGGCTACGCCATGCGCGACGGGCGCATCCTTGTGCGCGGCGACGTGGGCTACCGCGTGGGCATTCACATGAAGGCCTACATGGACCGCGTGCCGGTCATCGTGGTGGGCGGCAAGGCAGGCGACTTTCTGGGCGAATACATGGCGGGCGGGGCCATCATCCTGCTGGGCATGCATTCCGGCATGGCCGATGCGCCCATTACCGGGCGCAATCTGGGCACCGGCATGCACGGCGGGGTCATCTACCTGCGCGGACGGGTGCCGGAATACCAGCTTGGGCCGGGCCTTGCCATGGAGCCGGTGGACGAGGCGGATCTGGAGTTCCTGCGGAGGCATGTTGCCGACTTTGCAGCGGAATTCGCGAGCGAATTCGGGAACGGGGACACGGACGGGGGCACGGAACCCGCCGATGCCACGGTACTGGCCGACGCCATTCTGTCCGAGCCGTTCGTGAAGATACGCCCCTTCTCGCACCGCCCGTACGGCAACATGTACGTGGGAACGAACTAGCTGTTTGCTACCGCAACACGCCAGAATCGCTTGACGCATGAAGGCCCCGGCGCGTGAATGCCCGGGGCCTTTTGCGTAGTGGTCCGTCGTTTCGGGCATGCCGAGGGTTGCGTGGCATGGCCGGAGTGCGCATAATCACTCATTGGTCCGCAGTCCCGCATTTTCGGCGTTGCCCCGTGCGCCGCGCCTTCACCCCGACCGGAGCCTTGCATGCCTCACAACATCGACCTCATCCTGACCCTGGCGGGCGGGCTTACCGCCGCGCTGGCCCTTGGTTTCATCACCCAGAAGCTGCGCCTGTCGCCCATCGTGGGCTATCTGCTGGCGGGCATGGTGGTGGGGCCGTATTCGCCCGGTTTCGTGGCCGATGCGGACACGGCCACCCAGTTTGCCGAATTGGGCGTGATCCTGCTGATGTTCGGGGTGGGGCTGCATTTTCATCTCAAGGATCTGATGGCCGTGCGTTCCGTGGCCGTGCCGGGGGCCATCGTGCAGATTGCCGCCGCCACCGTGCTGGGCATGCTGGCCACGCATTTCTTCGGCTGGTCGTGGACGGCGGGTGCCGTGTTCGGCATGGCCATTTCGGTGGCCAGCACCGTGGTGCTTACCCGCGTGCTGGCCGACAACCGGGCCATGCACACCCCCGTGGGGCACGTGGCCATCGGCTGGCTGGTGGTGGAGGACCTGTTCACCATCCTTGTGCTGGTGCTGCTGCCCGCGCTGTTTCCGCCCGCCACGGCGTCTGGCGGTGCAGTGGGTGCGTCCGTTTCGGTGTGGACCACCCTGGGCGCCACCACCCTGAAACTGGGCGCCCTGGTGGTATTCACCCTGGTGGCAGGGCAGCGACTGATTCCGTTGCTGCTGGGCTACGTGGCCCGTACGGGCACGCGCGACCTGTTCACCCTGGCCGTGCTGGTGCTGGCGCTGGGCATTGCCGTGGGCGCGGCGGAATTCTTCGGCGCATCCATGGCGCTGGGGGCGTTTCTTGCCGGGATGGTTGTCGGCCAGTCCGACTTCAGCGCCCGCGCGGCGGCAGAGGCGCTGCCCATGCGCGACGCCTTTGCGGTGCTGTTCTTCGTGTCCGTGGGCATGCTGTTCGACCCTGCCTCGCTGGCCACCGGCTGGCCGCTGATGCTGGTCACCCTCGGCATCGTGCTGCTGGGCAAACCGCTGGCTGCCCTGCTGGTGGTGCTGGTGCTGGGGCACCCCCTGCGCAAGGCCGTATCCGTGGCCGTGGCGCTGGCCCAGATCGGCGAATTCTCGTTCATTCTCGCGTCGCTGGGCACGGCGCTGGGCGTGTTGCCGCCAGAGGCGGGCAACGCCATGGTGGTGGCTGCGGTGGTGTCCATCACCATCAATCCTCTGTTGTACAAGGGGATCGATCCTCTGATGAAGTCGCTGGCACGCCGGGGCATCGGCGTGGCGCGTCCGGCTGCGGGGGATGGCCCCGTGCCGGTGCCCGACGACGATGCCCACCGCGTGGTGCTGATCGGCTACGGCCCGGTGGGACGGGCCATTGCCCGCATCCTGCGCGACAACGACATGGACGTGGTGGTGGTGGAAATGAACATCGACACGGTGCGCGAACTGCACGAGCAGGCCGAGCTCGAGGCGGCGCATCTGAACGCGCAGGATGAGGCCGACGACGGCAGGGCGGGTGACGCTGCCGGCGGTGATGCTTCAGACAACTCCGGCAGCAGCGCAGGGCACCCCCTGCGCCCCCTGCATGCCGTGCACGGCGATGCCACCCAGGCCGAAATACTGCGTCATGCGGGGCTGGAAGACGCAGAGGCGCTGATCATTTCCACGGCGACGGCCCCCGCGCGTGAAATCATCGAGGTGGCGCGCGGGGTCAATCCCGACGTACGCATCCTCATCCACACCACCTACCTGCGCGAGGCAGAGGCCCTGCGCGCGGGCGGGGCGGAGGTGGTCTTTTCCGGCGAAGGGGCGGTGGCCCTGGCGCTGTCCACCTTCCTGCTGCGCGAACTGGGCGCCACCGACGAACAGGTGGAGACAGAGCGCAGGCGCATCCGCCGCGACTTCTGCTGAACATTGCCCTGTTGCCAGAGAGGCCGGCGCCGCTTGCGGAGTCTGCCACTGTCCGGGCGGCGGACACGCCCGCCGCCGCGTGTCTTCCTGGCCTTCGCGCCACGGGGGCAGGAGGTCCGGCGGACAGAAAAGCGTTGAAAAAAAAGGCCACGGCAGGTAGGTAAGTCACGTTTTGCGACCATAACGCCCTCCACGTGGGGGCGTAACCTTCAAGGAGGCCTCATGTTCTGGACCAACGTGGCGCATGCCATGGGCGCGGGTCAGTCGGCAGGCGGCGGTGCCAACCCCATCGCGTCTTTCGTGCCCCTGATTTTGATGTTCGCCATTTTCTACTTTCTCCTGATTCGTCCCCAGCAGAAGAAGGCCAAGGAACACAAGGCCATGCTGGAGTCCATCAAGAAGGGCGACAACGTGGTGACCGCCGGGGGCATCTACGCCCGCGTGTTCGAAGTGCAGGACGACGTGCTGGTGCTCGACCTTGGCGAAACCAAGGTCCGCGTGGGCCGTTCCTTCGTCAGCGCGGTCATCGACCCCAGGGCGAAGAAGGAAGAAAAGAAGGCCGCCAAGGGCGCGGACAAGAAGGAAGACGGGAAGGACGGGCAGAAGTAGTCCCGTTTCCCTCGGCATGGGGCAAGCACGCGCGCCGTCGTACCGGCTGGCGCCTGCTTGCCTTTTTGCCGTGACCGCGGCCGCGCGCCGCACCCGCGTGACATACCGCAACTCCAGGAGTCGCAATGAAAGAGGGTTTCCGCTGGAGACTCGCCGTGGTGCTGGCCGTGCTGCTGTTCGGCGCGGCCTATGTGCTGCCGAGCCTGCCGGGCATCAAGTCTTCGCCGCTGGGCAGGTTTCTGCCCGACAGCACCATAAGCCTCGGGCTCGACCTCATGGGCGGCATCCACCTGACGCTCGGCGTGGAGGTGGAGAAGGCCGTGGAAAATTCGCTGACCCAGATGGGCCAGGACATCCGCACCTCGGCGCGCGACAAGGAAGTTTTCGTGCTGCGCCCGCGCGTGATGCCCGGCGACCGCATCGAATTCGTGCTGGCCAAGGCCGAACAGCGCGAGGTGCTGGGCGAACTGCTGGCCAAGCAGTTCCCGCAGCTCAGCGTTGCCGCGCCGCAGACCACCGATGACGGGCAGCTGCGCTACGTGGCCACCATGAAGCCTGAATATCGCAAGACCATCAGCGATATGGCGCTGGAGCAGGCGGTCAAGACCATCCGCAACCGCATCGACCAGTTCGGCGTGGCCGAGCCGGACATCCGCAAGCAGCAGGACAATCGCATCCAGATCCAGCTGCCCGGCCTGAGCGATCCGCAGCGCGCCATCCAGATCATTGGCCAGACGGCCCACCTGGAATTCCACATCGTGCGAGACGACGTGGACGCGGAAAAGGCCGCGCGCGGCATTCTGCCGCCCGGCACCGAGGTGCGCACCATGATCCGGCGCGGCGCCAACGGCAGCCAGTCCGAAACGCCCATCGTGGTGGACAAGGAAGCGGTGCTGACCGGCGAATACGTGGCCGACGCGCGGCCCGGCTTCGACAATTTCAACCAGGCCTACGTGATGCTGACCTTCAACAGCCGCGGCGCGGCCATGTTCGAACGCATCACCCAGGAAAACGTGCGCAAGCGCCTGGCCATCGTGCTGGACGGCAAGGTCTACTCCGCGCCGGTGATCCAGGAAAAGATCGGCGGCGGTCGCGCCAGCATCACCGGCAAGTTCTCCACGGCGGAAGCGCAGGACCTTGCCATCGTGCTGCGCGCGGGTTCGCTGCCCGCTCCGGTGACCGTGCTTGAAGAACGCACCGTCGGTCCTTCGCTGGGTCAGGAATCCATCGACAAGGGCATTCTGGCGGCCGCGGTCGGCGGCGTGGTGGTGATGGTGTTCATGGTGGTGTACTACGGCGTGTCCGGCCTTATCGCCGACGTCATGCTGAGCTTCACCGTGCTGCTCATCCTTGCGGGCATGGCGGCCTTCGGGGCCACCCTGACCCTGCCGGGCCTTGCGGGCATCGTGCTGACCCTGGGCATGGCCGTGGACGCCAACGTGCTGATCTACGAACGCATCCGCGAAGAAATGCGCAAGGGGCACACCGCCCTTTCCGCCATTCACGAAGGCTTCGACCGGGCCACCCTGGCCATCACCGACTCGAACCTGACCACCATCATCGCGGCGGCCATCCTGTACCAGTTCGGCACGGGGCCCGTGCGCGGCTTTGCCGTCACGCTGTCGCTCGGCATCATCGCGTCCATGTTCACGGCCATCTTCGTCTCTCGGGTGGTCTTCCAGGCCTGGATGGGCCGTTCGGGCGACAAACGCCTCAGCATATAGCGGAGGAGAGCCACAATGGGTTTCTCGTTCATCCGGCATGATACCAATGTCGATTTCGTGAGCATGCGCCACAAGGCGTACGTGATCTCCATCGCGATCATCGTCGTGGGCCTGCTGTCCATGGTCTTCAAGGGCGGCCTTACCTACGGCATCGACTTCGCGGGCGGGGCCATCGTGCAGGTCAAGTTCGACCGGCCCGTGCCCGACGACACCCTGAAGAAGAGCCTTGCCGAGGCCAGCCTGCCCGGTCTTGCCGTGCAGCGCTTCGGCGAGGGCGAAACCGAATACCTCATCCGCATGTCGCACACCGACGAATCGGCCGAGACGTTGCGTTCGTCCGTAACCGAGGCGCTGACGACCAACCTCAAGGACGCGAAGTTCGAGGTGCAGCGGCTGGAAATGGTCGGCCCCAAGGTGGGCGCGGACCTGAAGAGCAAGGCCGTGGAGGCGCTGTACTACGCGGTGCTGCTCATCGCCATCTACATCTCCGGCCGGTTCGAGCGGCGCTGGATGGCGTCCGCCGTCATGGCGGGCACGCTGGCGGGCGGCATGTACCTGCTGGGGCTCATCGGCGTGCCCAAGCTGTGGCTGGTGCCGTTTTCGCTGGTGCTCACCATGGTGCTGTGCTGGAAATTGCGCCTCAACTTCGCGCTGGGGGCCATCGTGGCACTGGTGCACGACGTCATGATCACCCTCGGCGTGCTTTCCCTGCTGGACAAGGAAGTGGACCTGAACATCGTGGCGGCGTTGCTGACCCTGATCGGCTACTCGCTGAACGACACCATCATCGTCTACGACCGCATCCGCGAAACGCTGCGCACCCACCGCAAGGAATGGAACTACGCGCACATCATCAACACCAGCATCAACCAGACGCTCAGCCGCACCATCCTGACGGGCGGCACCACGTTGCTGGTCATCCTGGCGCTGTTCGTGCTGGGGGGCGGGGTCATCCACGACTTCGCGCTGACCATGCTGGTGGGCGTGTTCGTGGGCATCCTGTCCTCCATCTTCGTGGCCAGCCCGGTGCTGCTGCACTTCGGCATGCCCGAGGAGGAAAAGGAACCCGCGCCGCGTGTCGGCCAGGAAGGAGCCGTGTAGGCGGTTTTTTCCGGCAAGGATCGAAAACAAACGGGCGGCGCGCGAGTGCCGCCCGTTTTTCATGTTATCATCCTCAATATCCGCCAATTGCGTAAGAACTGCGTAAGGATTGCGCAAGGATTGCGGCATATGGCGCGAAAGGGGCGATGCCGCGGCGCGGGGTTTGCGGCCAATGCGCGAAGGCGGTTGCTTTTTTTTGCCATCAGGCGTTATCCTACAGGCACTTGGAATCGTTTTTGTCCTGTGGAGGCAACATGAAGGCAATCGTGGGCATTGCGGTTTTGGGCGCGCTGCTGGCCTGTACGGCATGGATTCCGGCTGTCGCCGACACTGCCCTGGCCGCTGATGGCGCGGCATTGTACGCACAATGCGCAGGCTGTCATGGAGAGGACGGAAGCAAGGCCGCCCTTGGCGCCGCCCGCCCTGTGAAGGGACAGACCGCCGACACCCTGTACGGCAAGCTCAAGGGCTATGCGAACGGCAGTTACGGCGGCGATAAGAAGGCCGTCATGGCGGGCATCGCCAAAAAGCTTTCGGACGGGGACATGCGCGCTTTGGCCGCGCACATGGCCTCCTTCTAAACCCGGCAGCGCGGAGTGCTCCGCGAGTGCGCCGGTGAAACCAGACATCATCAGAACAGGAGAATTCGCATGAAACGCATTCTTGTGGTCATGAGCATCTGTGCCGCCCTTGCCTTTGGTGTTTCCGTCGCCATGGCCGCTGACGGCGCCACACTGTACAAGTCGTGTGTGGGCTGCCACGGGGCCGACGGCTCCAAGCAGGCCATGGGCGTGGGCCACGCCGTGAAGGGCCAGAAGGCCGACGAACTGTTCAAGAAGCTGAAGGGCTATGCCGACGGCAGCTACGGCGGCGAAAAGAAGGCCGTCATGACCAACCTCGTCAAGCGCTATTCCGACGAGGAAATGAAGGCCATGGCCGACTACATGTCCAAGCTGTAGGGGCATGGCGATGCGCGTACGCTTCCATTCCGTGACGGCTGCCTGCGTACGCGCGTTTGCCGCTGCCTTGCTGCTCTGCCTTCCCGCAGTGTTGACCACGGGGGGAGGAGCGACGGTCATGGCCGCCGCTCCGCCCCCCGTTCTGCTCGCCGCCGCCGACATGCCCCATTCCGCCATGGATGCCGCGAGCGGAGCGGCCCATACCGGACATTCCGGGCAGAGCGGGCAGGGCGGAAACGGCGAAGCGACCATGCCCGCCGAGCATGCGGGGCACGTCATGCCTGCCCCCATGGCAAACGCCTCCGGCGATGCCGCCCCCCATCAGGGGCATGCCCCCGCCGATACCGGTCAGCTCCCGACGGAACACGTACACCCGGTCCCCCCGCCCACCACGGGAAAGCTGGGCCAGCCCGGCCAACCCGGTCAGTCGATTCAGCCGGGGCAGGGCGCTTCCGGCAACCCGTCCGCCCAGACGCCGCTTGCGGGGGTGGACGAGCGCCTCGGCGACATCATTCCCGAAGGCATCCTGCTGCGCGACGAGTCGGGCACGCCCGTCGACCCGCGCACCCTGATGGACGTACCGGTGATCATCGCGCCCATCTATTATTCCTGCCCCACCGTGTGCAACATGCTGCAAAGCTCGCTGGCGCGGGTGCTGCCGCAGGTGTCGCTGCAACCGGGCAAGGAGTACCGGGTGCTGTCCGTGAGCTTTGACGAGACGGACACCCCGCAACTGGCCGCGCGCAAGAAGCAGAACTATTTCGCGGCCATGAATTTTGCCTATCCGGAAGACGGCTGGCGTTTCCTGTCCGGCGACCTTGCGTCCATCAACAGGTTCATGGACGCCATCGGCTTCCGGTTCACCCGGCAGGGGCGCGACTTCATCCATCCCGTGGTGCTGGTGGTCGCCGCGCCCGGGGGCAAGGTGGTGCGTTACCTGTACGGCCAAAGCTTTCTGCCCTTCGACCTGACCATGGCCGTCACCGAGGCCTCGCACGGCACCATCGGCCTGTCCGTGAAGCGCGTGCTGTCGTACTGCTTCACCTACGACCCGGAAGGGCGGCGCTACGTGTTCGATTTCATGCGCATCGCCGGGTTGATCATTCTGTTCGGCGCGGCGGTGCTGCTGTTCGTGCTGGTGCGGGGCGGCCCGCGCAGGAAGGAGCGCAAGGGGGGAGATAGCACTCCCACGTCCGGCTCCTCCCCATCTGGTTCATCTTCATCCGACCCGTCCGCGTCGGATCCGCCAAAGCCAGGGCCTCCCCAGGGATAGGGCTCCACTTCGGCCTCTCGCACGCGCAGGTTTGTTTCCGCTGGCCGTCCATTGCCGGTCCAACGCCCGTATCAGCCACAGGAGACCATCGCATGAGCGCAGACGCGCACGACCACCCGAACTTCTTCCAGCCGCTGCCCGGCACGAAGGGCGGGATCGCCTCGTGGATTTTCAGCACCGACCACAAGCGCATCGGCATGCTGTACCTGTACTGCATCGTCACCATGTTCCTGGTGGGGCTGGCGCTGGGCTTCCTGATCCGGCTGGAACTCATCGCGCCGGGCCGCACCATCATGGGGCCGCAGACCTACAACGCCCTGTTCACCCTGCACGGGGTGGTGATGATCTTCCTGGTGGTCATTCCCAGCATTCCCGCCGCGTTCGGCAACATCTTCCTGCCCATCCAGATCGGGGCCGAGGACGTGTCCTTTCCCCGGCTGAACATCCTTTCGTGGTGGCTGTACATCATCGGCGCGGTGCTGGCCGTGCTCTCGCTGGTCACGGGCAAGGGCGCGCCGGACACGGGCTGGACCTTCTACGTGCCGTTCAGCGCCGTGACCACCACCAACGTGGATGTCGCCGTCATCGCCGTGTTCATCCTGGGCTTCTCGTCCATCCTCACCGGGCTCAACTTCATCACCACCCTGCACCGGCTGCGCGCCCCCGGCATGACCTGGACCCGCCTTCCGCTGTTCTGCTGGTCGCTGTACGCCACCGGGTGGATACAGGTGCTGGCCACGCCCATCCTCGGCATTACCGTGCTGCTCATCTTCGCCGAGCGGGTGCTTGGCGTGGGGCTGTTCGACCCCTCGCGCGGGGGCGACCCCATCCTGTACCAGCACCTGTTCTGGATCTATTCGCACCCGGCCGTGTACATCATGATCCTGCCCGCCATGGGCGTGATCTCCGAAATCCTGCCGGTATTCGCGCGCAAACCCATCTTCGGCTACAAGATGATCGCCTTCTCAAGCCTGGCCATAGCCTTCGCCGGGTCGCTGGTGTGGGCGCACCACATGTTCGTCAGCGGCATGAGTGACACGGCGGTGATGATCTTCTCGTTCCTGACCTTCGTGGTGGCCATTCCTTCGGCCATCAAGGTCTTCAACTGGGTGTCCACCCTGTACAAGGGGTCCATCCGGGTGGAACCGCCGCTGTGGTTCGCGCTGGCGTTCATCTTCCTGTTTTCCATCGGCGGGCTGACCGGTCTTGTGCTGGGGTCCGCGGGCACCAACGTGCACGTGCACGACACCTATTTCGTGGTGGCGCACTTTCACTACGTGATCTTTGGCGGGATGGGATTCGGGCTGTTCGGGGCCATGCACTACTGGTTCCCCAAGGTGTACGGGCGCATGTACGACAAGCGCATTGCCAACTGGTCGTGCCTGATCGCCTTCGTGGGCTTCAACCTGCTGTACTTCCCCATGTTCATCCTGGGCTTGCAGGGCATGCCGCGCCGCTACTACGACTACCTGCCCAAGTACGCCGAGGGGCACTTCTTCTCCACCATGGGCTCGTGGGTGCTGGCCACGGGGCTGCTGCTGATGTTCTGGAACCTCTGGCGGGGCATCCGCCACGGCGCGCCCGCGGGCCGCAATCCGTGGGGAGCGGCAACCCTGGAATGGATGGTGCCGTCGCCGCCGCCGCACCACAATTTCGAGGCCGAACCCGTGGTCACCCATGGCCCCTACGACTACTCGGGGGTGAAGCCCGATGCATGAGCCCCGCGACTACGAAGGCGCCAAGATCGGCATGTGGCTGTTCCTGTTCACGGAAGTGCTGCTGTTCGGCGGGCTGTTCCTGCTCTATGCCGTGTACCTGCACCGCTACCCGGCGGAATTTCACGCTGCGGGCAAGGATCTGAGCCGCATTTTCGGCACCGCCAACACCGTGGTGCTCATCACCAGTTCACTGTGCATGGCCCTGGCCATCAGCGCGCTGCAACGCGGCAAGACGCTGCTTTCGCAACGGCTGGTTTTGCTTACCGTGGCCATGGCCGGGGTGTTTCTGGTGAACAAGTTCTTCGAGTGGAGCGCCAAGATCGGCCATGGCATCTATCCCAACAGCCCCGGCCTGCTCAAGCTGCCGCCCGGCGAGATGGTGTTCTTCAACCTGTACTACCTGATGACCGGGCTGCACGGCGTCCACGTGATCATCGGCGGTGCCGTGCTGCTGTACGGCTGGCACCTGATGCGCGCGGGCCGGGTTACCCCGGAGCACTTCGTGTTCCTGGAAAACGGCGGCCTGTACTGGCACCTGGTGGACCTGGTGTGGATCTACCTGTTTCCGCTCTTCTACCTTGTGGTCTAGGGGGCCAGCATGACCGGACATGATACAGAGCACCATGCCGTCCCCCTGCGCACCAACATGCTGGTGTGGGTGGCGCTGCTGACGCTGACCGCCATCACCGTGGGGGTTACCAGTTTCGACTTCGGCTTCCTGAACGTGGTGGTGGCGCTGACCGTGGCCACCACCAAGGCGGGGCTGGTCATCCTGTGGTTCATGCACCTGCGCTACGAGGGCAGGGTCATCCGGCTGATGGTGTTCACGGCCTTCGTCATCCTTGCCATCGCCATCGGGTTCACCTTCTTCGACGTGGCCTACAGGTAGGTGACCATGTATCCGCAATCGTTGTCGCCGGTGCAGCAGGTTGATTTCATCTTCACCGTCATCTTCGGGTTCTCGGTGTTCGTGCTGCTGGCCATCACCGCAGCCATGCTGTGGTTCGTGTGGCACTACCGCGAATCTCGCCACCCGGTGCCCGCGCAGATATCGGGCAACGTGCCCGCCGAGATCGCCTGGACGCTGATTCCCTCCATTCTGGTCATGGGGCTGTTCTACTACGGGTGGGAGGGCTACAAGGCCCTGCGCACCGTGCCCAAGGACGCCATGGAGGTGAAGGTGACCGCCCGCATGTGGTCGTGGGTGTTCGAGTACCCCGGCGGCAAGCGGAACAGCGTGCTGGTGGTGCCCGTGGACACCCCGGTCAAACTGAACATGACCAGCGTGGACGTGATCCACAGTCTGTACGTGCCTGCCTTTCGCATCAAGATGGACACCGTGCCCGGCATGGAAACCTATGCCTGGTTCAAGGCCGACCGCACTGGCGAATACGACCTGCTGTGCGCCGAATACTGCGGCCTGAAGCACGCCAACATGATCACCACGGTCAAGGTGGTGGACAAGCCCGCCTTCGACACCTGGCTGGCCAGCACCGACGCGCCCGAAGGCAAGGGCAGGGCGCTGATGGAGACCCACGGCTGCCTTTCGTGCCATTCGCTGGACGGCTCACCCGGCGTCGGCCCCACCTTCAAGGGGTTGTATGGCGCCGAGCGCGAGGTGGCCCTGCCCGACGGCACCAAGCGCAAGGTGGTGGCCGACGAAGGATACCTGCGCCGTGCCTTCACCGATCCCAACGGCGAGGTGGTGGTGGGCTATGACCCCATCATGCCCTCCACGGAAGGCACGGTGCCCAACGAGGACATGGAGCAGATGCTGGCCTGGCTGATGCACGGCAACGAGGTGGGCCGCGAGGAAGGCCGGCGGCTGATGGAGGCCGAGGGCTGCATCTCGTGCCATTCCACCGACGGCTCGATCATCGCCGGGCCGAGCCTGAAAGGGCTGTGGAACGCGCCCACCACGGTGCTGCGTGACGGCAAGGAGCAGCAGGTCACCGCCGACGAGGCGTACCTGCGCGCCAAGATCGCCAATGCGCCGTCGTTGGGCACGGTAAAGGGCTTCGACCCCATGATGCCGCCGTACGAGCATCTGACGCCGGAGCAACTGGGAAGCATGGTGGAATACATCAAGTCCCTTGGCGAACACGCACATTGATGCGCAAGACCCGTATGCCCCGCCTGCATGACCTGCGCCTGCTGCTGCGCCTGAACGTGACCCTGATGGTGGGGGCGGCCACGGCGTTCGGCTTTCTGCTGGCCGTGCCGCTGCCGCATGGTGGCGGCACGGGAGAGGGTGATGGCAGCCCCGCTGCCGCCCTGGCCTTTGTGGTCGCCGGGGCCATGTTGCTGGCCGCAGCCTGTTCGGCATGGAATCAGGTGCAGGAGCGGGACATCGACGCGCTGCTGCCACGCACGGCGGGGCGCCCCCTGCCGACTGGGCGTATGGGGCGCATGGGGCCGTGGCTGGCCGCAGGCATCGGCGTGGTGTTGTTTCTTGCGGCGCTGGGTTGCCTGCATGCTGCCGGAGAACTGGCCGCAGTGCTGGCGTACGGACAGGCCGGGGGCCCTTGGCACGACGCTTCGCCCGGCACGGGCACGCCGGTGTCAGGGGTGTTGCTGCTTCTGGTGGGCATGGGCATCGCCGTGGTCTACAACGGGGTGTACACCCCGCTGAAGCGCGTCACGTCGTTCGCCCTGCTGCCGGGCGCGCTGGTGGGGGCCATGCCGCCCCTGCTGGGCTGGATGGCGGCGGGCGGCGACCCGCGCGACCCCGTGGCCATCCTGCTGTACGGGGTGTACGTGCTGTGGCAGGTGCCCCATTTCTGGCTGCGCGCCCAGCGTGAACGCATCCATTACGCCCGGGCCGGGCTGCCCGTGCCCCCGGCCCAGTTCGCCGGCGCGCGCTACGCCCGGCTGCTGCGGGTGTGGTACCACGCCTATGCCGTGGCCGTGCTGATGCTGCCGGTGTTCCCCCTGCTGCACGCCCCGCTGGTGCGCGCCGGGGTGGTCCTGCTGGGCGTGGGGCTGCTGGTGGTATCGACGCTGGCGCGGAAGGCAGGTGATGCGGCGGCAACAGCAGCGGGAGGGGGCGTGGAAGCAGGCGTTGTGCAGGGTTCCGCCTCCACCCGCATGGCCCGGCGCGAGATCATCGCCCTGCGCGCCGCCGATGCAGCCATGCCAGCGCTGATGCTGCTGTTGCTGCTGGACCGGATGCTGCCTTTATTCTAAGCATAAGAAACATACCCCGCCCCTTCACATCCGCACCGGGAGCCGCCATGGTCTGGATTCACCCCGTCCTGCAATTCGTCGCCACGCTCATCGGCCTGTACGCCATGTATTTCGGCTGGGTACGCTTTCAGACCTCGCACATGGGGCGCAAATTGGTCTTTCCGTGGAAGCCGCACGTCAAATGGGGCACCGTGGCCCTTGGCGTATGGGCGGCGGGTTCGCTGCTGGGGCTGGTCGTGGCCCGGCTGGCGTGGTCCAACATGTTCCTGACCGGATCGCACGCCTGGATCGGCCTGCTGATGGTGCCGCTGTGCGCGGTGGGCTATCTGACCGGGCAGCGCATGGACGTGGTGAAGAAACGCCGCAAGCTGCTGCCGCTGGTGCACGGCGTCAACAACCTGCTGCTGGTGCTGCTGGCCCTGTGGCAGTTGTGGACGGGCATCGGCGTGGTACGCGACTACCTGCTGTAGCCCACGGGCTTTCACGCGCACTTGCGCCCGGTGTGCGGCAAGACTGTCCTGCTGCTGCCGGGCGTTTTGCATGCGCCGGGGCGGCATGCAACGGACGTTCGTCGCCTGCGCGTTTGCAGGGCAACGGGACGGATGCACGGTGGGTGTCGGGCGGATCAGGGCGCGTGGGGTTCCATTGCCGTTCCGACGGATCATTCCCCATTCAACCCGCCCGCGTGGCTGGGGCTGATACCGAAATAGCGGCGGAATTCCCGGCTGAACTGCGAAACGCTTTCATAGCCCACCATGCGCGCGGCCTCGCTGGCGCGCACGCCGTCCTCGCGCAGCAGGCTGCGCGCCTTGTTCAGGCGCACCCGCTTCAGGTACTGGATGGGCGAAAAGGCGGTCACGTCCTTGAAGGCCCGGTGGAAGGTGGACGGGCTCATGTTCACGAACCCCGCCAGCTGGTCCACGTTGAAGGGCTCCGAAAAGTTGCCGTGGATCTGCTTCAGGGCCTTTTCGATGCGCGACATGTTGGTGTTCTTGGTGGCCAGTGCGTGCAGCGCCGCCGCATTCTCTCCGCACAGCACCCGGAACAGCAGTTCGCGCACCAGCCCCGGCCCCAGCACCTGCGCTTCCAGCGGGCAGGACAGCGCCATCAGCAGGCGCAGCACCGTGTTCTTGAACGCGGCGTCTGCCTTGGCCAGGAACAGCCCCTGATGGGTGCACCCTTGCGTCAGCGAGCGGTAGTCGATACGGTCTTCTATCTGACCTATGAGTTGGTTGAGCACGCCAAGGTCGATGTCCACGACCAGGGACAACAACGGCTTTTCCGGCGTGGCCACGGCTTCGCATTCGGCGGCAATGGGCACGCTGAGGGCCAGGTAGTGGTCCTGGTCGTACTGGTAGACCCGCCCGCCAAAGTGCACCAGCTTGGCCCCCTGGCCGAGAATGAGCAACCCCTGCTGGTACAGCAGCGGTGTCCGGTGGATGGATCCTGATGTTTTGTACAGCCCCACGCCGGGCAGCCCGGTTTCCGTCTTGCCCTCGCTGATGGCAAGTTTGCTCATGAGTTCTGCTATTTCAGGCATGTATCCTCCTGTGCGGCAGGTTGCCAAGGGCGCCCGCCGGTCCATGGACAGTAACCGTTTTGACGTGTTTCTGCCACCAGTCGCAGGATCAGGCAAGAGTTTGGCAGGAATGTGCCTTCACGCCGGGGCATGGTCCGTTTATTCACGGAGCATCGAACATCCCCCATGTTCCGCCGGTGCATCCGGCGGAGCGCGGTACGGATGGCGGCAGCGGCGGCCCTTTCCGCGCGAGTTCCCACGGACGCGGGGCGTCGCACAGGCCGTGAAACCGTGAACGGGCGCACCGCGCCCGGCACCGAAGGAGCGAGACGTGCTGTACAGAACCATGCCCAAGAACGGTGACAAGCTGTCCGCGCTGGGTTTCGGCTGCATGCGCCTGCCCATGCAGGACGGCAAGGTGGACGAAGCCCGCGCCATTGCCCAGATCCGCAGCGCCATCGACGGCGGGGTCAACTACGTGGACACGGCATGGCCGTACCACCATGGCGAGAGCGAAATCGTGCTCGGCAAGGCCCTGCGTGAAGGCTATCGCGAAAAGGTCAAGGTGGCCACCAAGCTGCCATCGTGGCTGCTGAAGACCCGCGCCGACATGGACCGCTACCTGGACGCGCAGCTTGAACGCCTTGGCGTCGACTGCATCGACTACTACCTGGTGCACGCGCTGAACGGCCCCCTGTGGGATACCGTGCGCGGGCTTGGCGTGCTGGAATTTCTGGAAACGGCCAAGGCCGACGGGCGTATCACCAACATCGGGTTTTCGTTCCATGGCCTGGCGGAAGACTTCAAGCGCATCGTCGACGCCTACCCCTGGACGTTCTGCCAGATCCAGTACAACTACCTGGACGAGACCTATCAGGCGGGTACCGATGGGCTGCGTTACGCCGCAGGCAAGGGCATTGGCGTGATCATCATGGAGCCGCTGCGTGGCGGCAACCTGGGGCTGATCACCGCGCCGCCCGCCGTGCAGGCCATCTGGGACGAGTCGCCCGTGCGGCGCACCCCGGTGGAATGGGCGCTACGCTGGGTGTGGAACCATCCGGAAGTGACGCTGGTACTGTCCGGCATGAACGAGGAAGCCCACATCGCCGAGAACATGGCCATTGCCGGTTCCGCAGAGGCCGGGTCCATGACCTCGCAGGAACTGGAACTGGTGGCCCGCGCCAGCGCCAAGTACCGCGAACTGATGAAGGTGCGCTGCACCGGCTGCGGCTACTGCATGCCGTGCCCCATGGGTGTTTCCATTCCCATGTGCTTCGAAACCTACAACAAGATGCACATGTTCGGTAACATTCAGGAAGGCAAGTTCCTGTACGCCCTGCGCATGAGTGGCGAGATCGGCAGCGAAGGCCCCGGTTACGCCTCGCAGTGCGTGGCCTGCGGCCAGTGTGTCGAGAACTGTCCGCAGAACATCGCCATTCCGGAAGTGTTGGCCGAGCTGGCCGCCGAACTGGAAGGGCCGGACTTTGCACAGTTGCAGGAGGCGGGGCGGCAGTTTTTGCGCCGCACTGCGTAAGAGCGAGCAGGACGGAGTTCACAGGATTGAATGAACCCGGCAGGCCGGGGTGGACCATTCGCCCCGGCCCCGGATATGCTTTTGCTGAATGTGTAGTTGATTGACACCGGGCAGGCTTCAGGCCCGGATACTGATACGCACCACGTTCTCACCGTCCGTTCCGTGCGGGCAGCGATGTCCCAGCCACCAGAGGGTTATCCGGCGTGAAGATACTGTTCTACGATTGCTTCGCAGGCATGAGCGGCGACATGCATCTGGCCGCGCTGCTGTCACTTGGCGTGGAGCCCGACTACCTGCGGGCCGAGCTTTCGAAGCTGGGCCTGGACCACGAGTTCGAACTGCGGGTGACGCCCGACATGCGCAAGGGCATTGCCGGGCTGCGCGTGGACGTGGTGCTGGCGCACGAAGGCCCCGCTGAGGGGCAGGACTGCGGGCAGGGTGATGGGCATCATCACGCGCATGGGCATGCGCCCGACCAGCATGCGCATCATGACCATGGGCATCACCATGCGTACCACGAACATGGCGACAACCACCATGGTGATCACCACGACCACCACGATCATCACCATGGACACGATCACGCCCACGCGCACGACGCGGAACAGCATGCCGCGCACGATCATGCCCACGCGCACCATGCACATGACGAACATGCACAGGGAGAGCATGCCCACGGGCATCATCATGCCCACGCGCATGCGCATGACCATCACCACCCGCCGCATCGCAACCTGCCGGACATTGCGGCCATCATCACCGCCAGCACGCTGCCGGAGCAGGTGCAGCGCACCAGTCTGGCCATCTTCCGCAAGCTGGCCGAGGCCGAGGCCAAGGTGCACGGCAAGCCGGTGGACGAGGTGCATTTTCACGAGGTGGGCGCCACCGATTCCATCGTGGACATCGTGGGCGCGGCCATCTGCTACCATCGCCTTGGCGTGGACGCGGCCTGGGCCTCGCCCGTGGAGCTTGGCGGCGGCTTCGTGCGGTGCGCCCACGGGCTGATGCCCGTGCCCGCGCCAGCCACGGCAGAGCTTTTGTCGGGTATCCCCACCACGCGCGGGGCCACCCCGCATGAAACCACCACCCCCACGGGCGCGGCCATTCTGGCCACGCTGGTGAGCCGGTTCACCGCTGCGCCGCGCATGGCCGTGCAGCGTACCGGCTACGGCATCGGCCACCGCGATACCGAATTGCCCAACCTGCTGCGGGTGCATCTGGCCGAGGTGGACGCAACGCATGCCGGTCTGGCGGCTGGCGGGGCGTCTTCTGCGGCGTTCACCACCGCATCCGGGACAGCATCCCCGCTGCCCGTGGAACCCGCGCGCCTGCTGCAATGCAACATCGACGACATGACCGCCGAGCAACTGGCCGTGGCCATGGAGCAATTGATGGAAGCAGGCGCCATGGACGTGCATTTCACCCCCATCATGATGAAGAAAGGGCGGCCCGCCACCTGCGTTTCGCTGCTCTGTGCCCTGAGCGAGCAGGAACGCTTCGCCCGGTTGCTGTTCCGGCACACCACCACGCTGGGCATCAAGAGCGTGCCCATCGACAAGCTGGTGCTGGAAACGCGCTTCGAGCGGCTGGAAACCCCGCTGGGGCCGGTGACCATGAAGCTGGCCCTGCTGGACGGCGAAGTGCTGCGCGCCAAGCCGGAACTGGAAGACTGCAAGGCGCTGGCGCGCAAGCATTCCATCCCGCTGGCCGACGTGTATCTGGCTATCGGGAAGGCTCGCACTTAATACGACACGATTTTTGACAATGATACCGGCAGCGCCCGCGCGGCGCGCCGCATTGACGGACGACGACATGGACAGGACAGACGCCCTGCGGGACCTTTTGGAAGGCATCCGCGCGGGCACCATCGATGTGGACAAGGGCATGTCGCAACTGCGCGACCTGCCGTACCTTGAAATGGGCCACACCCGCTTCGACCTGCACCGCAAGCTGCGCAACGGTTTTCCCGAGGTGGTCTACGGTGCGGGCAAGACGCCCGAACAGGTGGCGGAGATTTTCACCCGGCTGCGCGGCCTCAGCCACGTGCTGGCGACCCGTGTTTCGCCGGAAATGGCGGAGCACGTGCTGGCCACCTGCCCGGAGGCCAGCTACAACGCCCTTGGCCGCACCCTGACCATGCTGCATGGTGAACTGACCTTCAAGCCCGGCGAAATCGGCATCATTACCGCTGGCACCTCCGACCTGCCCGTGGCCGAGGAAGCCCGCGTGACCTGCGAGATGCTGGGCAGCAAGGCGTGGGTCATCTCCGACGTGGGCGTGGCGGGCGTGCATCGCCTGTTCGACCGGCTGGACGAACTGCGCAAGGCCCGCGTGCTCATCGTGGTGGCGGGCATGGAAGGCGCGCTTACCAGTGTGGTGGGCGGCCTTGTCTCGCAGCCGCTCATCGCCGTTCCCACCTCGGTGGGCTACGGGGCCAACTTCGCCGGGCTGTCCGCGCTGCTGGGCATGCTTACCTCGTGCGCCAGCGGCATCACCGTGGTCAACATCGACAACGGGTTCGGCGCGGCCTGCGCCGCGTGCCGCATCAACAACCTGTTTGCGGAGTAGGCGAGGAGGGCTGGAAGCTTCCGGCGGGCAAGGGGCTAACGCCCCCTGCACCCCCGTATCGAGTTGGTTTTCAGTGGGTAATATATTCCCTATGTTGTTTGTCACGCTTGGCTTGCACCATGTGATGTTGCCTAAGCAGCAATAGTAGGATTTATTGATGGCCATCACCATGCTATTCTTCCTGAAAAATAAGGAGATATGCTATGGAGAGTGGATTGTTTGTAGTAATCGGTGCAGTGATTGGGGCGCTCCCCACGCTTATTATAGCAAAAATGAATGGCAATGCTCAAAACAGGCGGCAACTTAGGCAGCTTGCTCTTGAAATGGCACTTGAGGAACGGAGACAAATGATTGATGTCGCCAAGGAAGACTCTAGGCCATCTAGAATTCCACCGTTAAGTGCATTTTTACCTGTAGCGTATGAAAGCATTCAGAGATTCCTGTCCGGTGATACAAAAGTAATTGATTTTGAAAAAGCATATGCTGAAATACACAGGTTGGCATCAGAAAGTCAGGCGCAGGCTCAGAAGGCTTTTGATAAATAACGATGTAGCGTAATTAGGTGTTTCTCTGGACACCACTACTGCTAATCGTCAGGATGAGATAGTAAAATGAAAACAGCCCAGAACAGCGTTCTGGGCTGTTTTATACAGGGGTGCAGGGGGCATCGCCCCCTGCCCGCCGGAGGCGTACAAAAAACCTCCCCTCTAATCCACCCGGTAGTGGCAGCCCAGGCTCTGCTTGTTCCGCAGGGCCGCCATGGTCACCATGTACGCGGTCTGGCAACCGTGGAACAGGTCCACGAGGGGCTTGGAGAGCGGGGTGCGCTTGTAGAAGTCGTGCAGGTGGCGCGACAGGTCGCGCAGGTCTTCGAAGGCGCGTTGCAGGCGACTGCGGGTGCGGGTGATGCCCACGTAGTTCCACATGGTGTGGCGGATGGTGGCCCAGTCCTGCGCGATGAGGGCGGGGTCGTCGTTGCGTTCATCGCCGGAGGACTGCCAGTCGGGGATGGAGTCGCGCAGGCGCTTGCCAAGGCCGCGCTGCCCGCCGGAGCGCCTGGCGATGTCCTCTGCGGCGGTGCGGCCCCACAGCAGGGCTTCCAGCAGCGAGGTGGACGCCAGGCGGTTGGCCCCGTGCACGCCGGTGCAGCTGCATTCGCCCACGCTGTACAGCCGCTCCAGGGTGGTGCGGCCCGTCAGGTCGGTAAGGATGCCGCCGCAGAAATAGTGCGCGGCTGGCACCACGGGAATCAGGTCGCGCCGGATGTCGATGCCAAGCTCCATGCACCGCGCAAAAATGGTGGGAAAGCGCTCGGACGGGTCCTGTTCCATGTGGCGGGCGTCCAGGTACACGCATTCCTCGCCGTTGCGCAGCATTTCCTCCACGATGGACCGGGCCACGATGTCGCGCGGGGCCAGGTCGGCGCGCGGGTCGTAGCGTTCCATGAAGTGTTCGCCGCTGCCGTTCACCAGTCGCCCGCCCTCGCCGCGCATGGCCTCCGTGACCAGGAACCGGCGCGAACTGCGGTGCAGCAGGGCGGTGGGGTGAAACTGCACGTATTCCAGGTTTTCGGTGCGCACGAAGGCGCGGCTGGCCATGGCCACGCCAGACCCGATGCAGGCCGGGCTGTTGGTGGTGTGCAGGTACACCTGCCCGATGCCGCCGGTGGCCAGCACGGTGATGTCGGCAAGGATGGTCTCTACCCGGCGCAACTGCTCGTTGAAGACGTAGGCCCCCACGCACTGGTTGTTGAGCTGGTAGCGGAATTCGTTGTTGCGGGCGTGGTGGTGGCTGGTCAGCAGGTCGACGGCGGTGCGTTCCGACAGCACGCGGATGTTGGGCGCGGCGTCCACCGCCGCCATCAGCCCGTCCATGATGGCGCGACCGGTGTAGTCTGCGCAGTGCAGGATGCGGTGCGCGCCGTGGCCGCCTTCCATGGTCAGGTCCCATTCGCATTCGGGGGTGCGCCCTTTGGCAAAGGGAATGTGCAGCCGGTCCACAAGAATGTCCTGCACGGCCTTGGGGCCGTTGCGGGCGATGTGGCGCACGGCGCGCAGGTGGTTGTGGCGGTGCCCGGCGATGAGGATGTCGGTTTCTAGCTGGCGGGGGTCGTCGTCACCCGCGCGAAACACGATGCCGCCCTGGGCCAGGGCAGAGTTGCCGCTGTCCAGTTGCTGGCCGCTGTTGATGAGGGTCACTTCCATGCCCTTGTCGGCCAGGGTGAGGGCGGTGGTGCACCCGGCGATGCCCGAGCCGATGACCAGTACCGGAGTGTGCAGGCGGTAGGTGGAATTGTTCATGGCGCGTCCCTTGCGAAATGGCGGGCGTGAGGGGATGTGGTGCGGTGCTCGTGCGTCGGGCCTTGCAGTTGCCGGGGCATTCCCGGTGGCGCAGGGGACGGCTGGCGCGGGCGGGGAAAACTCTGGCCTGCCCGGTCAGTTGAGGGCAGGCAGGCCGGACGCGGGATGCTTGTCGGCCCGCGCGGCGCCCATATATCGGCGGGCATCGCGCGGGCCGCTGTTCATCTCTACGCCCGCTCAGGCACAGGCGTCCAGCATGCGTTGCAGGGCTGCCCTGGCGGGTTCGTGCAGGTCCATGGGCACCGTGACCGGGGTTTCCGTGCCCGCCGCCACGCCCTCCAGGGTACGCAGCAGCTTGGGTTCGGTCACGCGGGCCATGTGCGAACAGGCGCTTTCCAGCAGGGGCAGCACGGTCAGCCGCCCGGCATGCTGGCGGGCCAGCCGCCGCACGAGGTTGATTTCCGTGCCCACGATGACGGTGGAACCGTCCGGGGCATTTTCCGCAAAGCGGATGATGGTGGTGGTGGACCCGGCGGCGTCGGCGGCGTCGACCACCTCTGGCGAACATTCCGGATGCACCACGATGCGGCAGCCGGGGTGCGCGGCGCGGGCCGTTTCCATCTGGCGCAGGTTGAACCGGGCGTGGATGGCGCAGCAGCCGGGCCAGATCAGCAGTTCCGCCCGGCGGGCCTGGTCGGTCAGCACGTCTGCGCCGAAACTGGCGGCGCGCACGTCCAGCATGTGGCGCTTGGCGTCGGCAATGCCCAGCAGGTTCGCGGTGTTGCGGGCCAGATTCTTGTCCGGCAGAAACAGCACGGCGTCGCCCTGCTTGCGGGTCCATTCCAGCATGGTGCGCGCGTTGGCGGATGTGCACACGGCCCCGCCATGCCGCCCCACCACGGCTTTTACCGCCAGCGAGGTGTTCACGTAGGCCAGCGGCACCACCTTGCGGCCATCGGCCGAAAGGGCGCGCAGCACCGCGTCCACGCGTTCCGCCGGGGCCATCTGGGCCATGACGCAGTTGGCGGAATGCTCCGGCAGGTACACCTTCTGGCCGGGCCGCGCCAGCAGGGCGGCGGATTCGGCCATGAAGTACACCCCGCAGAACACGATGGCGGCGGCGTCCGTGTCGGCCACGCGGCGGGCCAGTTCCAGCGAGTCGCCGCGCAGGTCGGTGTGCCGGATGACCGATTCGTGCTGATAGTGATGACCCATGATGGTCAGGTTGGGGCCAAGCGCGGCGCGCAACGCGGCAATGCGCTCTTTCTGTGAGGGCTGTGCGGTCATGTCATGCCTTGCGTATGCGCATGCTGAAGTCCGCCACCGGGGCGGAGTGGGTAAGCCTGCCCACGGAGACGAAGTCAGGCCCGTGGGGAGATGCCTCGGCCAGTTGCCGCAGCGTTTCCAGGGTGACGCCGCCGCTGGCCTCGGTTTCGATGCCGGGGGGCACCAATGTAAGCGACTCGCGCAGGAGCGCAAGGTCCATGTTGTCCAGCATGATGCGGTCCACCTTGCTGGCCACGGCCTCGCGCACCTCGTCCAGGGTGCGGCATTCCACCTCGATGGGCGGGCAGGTCGCGTAGGCCGCGCGTAGCGCCGCCACGGCGGCGGTGATGGACCCGGCGGCGTCGATGTGGTTGTCCTTCAGCATCAGCATTTCGGCCAGGGTGCGGCGGTGGTTTTGCCCGCCGCCCACCAGTACTGCGTACTTTTCGGGAAAGCGCAACCCCGGCAGGGTTTTGCGCGTATCCAGCAGGCGGGTGGACGTGCCGTCCAGTTCGCGCGCGTAGCGGCGGGTAAGATTGGCGATGCCGGACAGGTGGCAGACGAAGTTCAGGATGACCCGTTCCGCCTTCAGCACTAGGCGCGCCGGACCTTCGATGTCGGCGGCGATGGAGCCGGGGGGCAGTTCGTCGCCGTCGGCGGTGTGGGGAGTCCACGTCCAGCCGCCCACCACCGGGCTTTCCAGCAGGGAGGCGCAACGTTCCATCACCAGCGGGGCAACGGGCAGCCCGGCCACCAGGGTCTGCTGCTTGGCCACGATCTGGGCGGCCAGCCGGTCCACGGGGCCGAACACGGCGTCGCTGGTCAGGTCCGGGCCGTCTTCCAGCAGGGCCAGGTCGATGGCGGCCAGCAGGTGTTCGCGGGGTTGGCCCGCAAAGAATGTGTCGAAATCCGGTACGGTATGCGATGACATGGATTGTGCCGTCACGGGCTAGATGGTACACGCAGGGTGCCCCGCGTCGGCCTGCGTCGCGGGGAGGTCTTTCGGTGCCGCACGGGGTGCGCCACTGTGCGCGCCACACGAGTTGTGCAGACGGGCCGCATGCCGTGTAGTTAGGAGGCTGCCCCGCTTTCGTCAAGCCAACGCCGCCGTGCCGCCACACGAAACGGGCATGTGGGGTGCATGCCCGAGAAAGCCCAGTGAGGCCGGTGAAGGCCGGTGAAGGCCGGGCGTTGCCGCACGGGCAGCCCCGTTTGGCAGTGCGGCCAGCCTGGCCAACTCGGCCAGTTCGGCCAGTTGGCCCCGTTCAGCCAGCCTGCCACATCCGGGCGGCTCGGCAGTTTTCGATTGCACAGGGTAACGGGCAGGGGGATTTCATGACCGGGCAGGAACACGAGCACGACCGCGAATGCGTGGACGGCGCCCCCCGCGACGAGGGGGACGCCTGCCGGACCATCGTGCTGCCCGAGGAGTGCCGCGACCCAGCCACGCCGGGTGAAGACGCCGAGTTTGCCCACCCCGCCGACGTTGCCGACCATCTGGAAAATCTTTCGCTGGAACGACAGGTGTGCGTGCTGCGCCACCTGCCCGCAGAGGACGCCGCCGAGGCCCTGGCCGAACTCGACGAGCACGTACGCGTCGACCTGCTGGAAAACCTCGACGCCGACGTGGCCGCCCAGATCCTGTCCGAAATGTCGCCCGACGACGCGGCGGACGTGCTGGACGAACTGGACGAGGACCACCGCGACGTCCTGCTGAGCAGCCTCGAAACCGAGGACGCCGAGGAAATCCGTCACCTCATGGCCTTTGACCCGGACACCGCGGGCGGGGTCATGAATACCGAGGTGATCATCCTCGACCACGGCCTGACCGCCGACCAGGCCATCCTGCAAATCCGCGCCGAGATCGAAGACAAGGAAATTCCCTACTACGCCTACGTGGTGGACGAGCAGGACCGCCTGGTGGGCGTGCTTTCGCTGCGCGACATCATGCTGTGCAAGCCCGGCACCAGGCTGCGGGACGAAGCCCGCGGCCAGGGCCTGATTTCCGTGCTGTTCGACCAGGACAAGGAAGAGGTGGCGCACCTGCTGGGCCACTACAACTTCATGGCCATGCCCGTGGTGGACTACGAGGGCCGCCTGCTGGGCGTGGTCACCCACGACGACATCATCGACATTATCCACGACGAAGCGTCCGAGGACATGCTGGGCATGGTGGGCGCAGGCACGGACGAAAGCGTGGATACGCCGTGGCACGAATCGGTGCTGAAGCGCCTGCCGTGGCTGGTCATCAACATGCTGAACTCTGCGGTGTCGGCGTCCGTCGTGTACATGTTCGAAGGGTCCATTGCCCAGATGGCGGTGCTGGCCGTGCTGATGCCCATGGTGGCCAACCAGGCGGGCAACACCGGGCAGCAGGCGCTGGCCGTGATGATCCGGCAACTGGCCGTCGAGCGGTTCGACCGGCGCAAGGCGTGGTGGGCCGTGCTGCGCGAGGCCAAGATAGGACTTTCCAGCGGTGCCATTGTCGCGCTGCTGGTACTGTGCGCGGTGTGGGCGTTTGCCGGGTCGTGGAAGCTGGCCACGGTGATGTCACTGGCGCTGCTGCTGGACATGCTGCTGGGCGCGCTGGCCGGGGCGTCCATTCCGCTCATCTTGCGGGCAGTCGGGCGCGACCCGGCGCAGGCGTCCAGCATCTTCCTGACCGCCATCACCGACGGCGCGGGTTTTTTCATCTTTCTGGGGCTGGCGACGCTGGTCCTGTTTTAGGGCGTGTCGCGTGGCTTCGGAGCGACGCCACGTATCCTTGGGCGTCCCTCCAACGTACTGAGAAAGAGAAACTCTATTGCAAATGAAGAAGGGCCGGTCCCCCATGGTGGGACCGGCCCTTGGCCATTCGGTGCGGCAGTCCGCCGTCGCGCGGGCTACAGGGTGAGCACCGAGGCGTCTATGAGTTCACGGCGCATTTCCAGAAAGCGCATGCCCGTCAGGTCGCGGGGGCGTGGCAGATCCACGGTGTAGGTGCGCTGCACCCGACCGGGCAGCTTGCCCTCGATGGTGACGATCCTGTCGGCCAGGAACAGCGCCTCGTCGGTGTTGTTGGTCACGAAGATGACGGTGCGCCTGTCGGTCTGCCAGATGCGTTCGGTTTCCTGTTCCATGAAGATGCGCGTCTGGGCGTCCAGTTGGCCGAAGGGCTCGTCCAGCAGCATCACCCGGGGCTTGTTGGCGTAGGCGCGGGCAATGCCCACGCGCTGCTTCATGCCGCCGGAAAGCTGATGCGGGTAGTGTTTCTCGAATCCGGAAAGCCCGACAAGGTCGATGTAGTGCATGGCGATGTCGCGGGCTTCCTCCTTGGACAGGCCGCACAGTTTCGGCCCCATTTCCACGTTGCCGAGCACGGTCTTCCACGGAAAGAGCATGTACCCCTGGAACACCAGTCCTCGGTCGGCCCCTGGCCCGGTCACCGGCTCGCCGTCCAGGGTGACGGTGCCGGTGGTGGGCGTTTCCAGCCCGGCGATGATGCGCAGAAGCGTGCTCTTGCCGCTCTGGCCGGGGCCGAGAATGACCACGAATTCGTTGGCCTGCACGTCGATGCTCACGTCCTCGAGCACCGGCACTTCCTGCGTGCCTTTCTGGATGAAGGTCTTGCTTACGTTGCGGCATTCGATCACGGCGTCGTCCCTTCCTTGCGGGTGTGCGGTTGCTGCGGACTGCGGGCGTGGAGCAGGGCGATCGGCTGAGCCGGATTGGGGTGGGCTACAGCCCGGCGATCTTGCGCTTCCACGGGCACAGCTTGCGTTCCAGCGCGGTGACCAGTAGCGTGGTGCCCCACGCCGCCGCCGCGATGACCGCCATGCCGCCGATGACCATGGCCGGTTGCGACAGGTTCATGCCCTGCACGATGATGTACCCCAGGCCCGAACGGGCGCTGACCAGTTCCGCCGCCAGCACGCAGGTCCAGGCGATGCTGAGCGATATCTGCAGCCCCGCGAAGATCGCCGGAAAAGAGGCCGGAAAACAGACGTGCAGGATTTCGTCGCGCCGCTTGCCGCCCAGCATGCGCACCACGTCGTACAGTTCCGGTTCCACCAGGCGCACGCCGTTGTATGCGTTGAGCAGGCAAGGCACGAAGGTGCCCAGCACGATGATGAACACCTTGGACGTTTCGCCGATGCCGAACCACAGGATGGAAATGGATATCCACGAAATGGGCGGCATGGGCTTCAGCAGGTCGAACAGGGGTTTCACGATGGCGTTGACGTAGCGGTTCAAGGCCATGAACAGGCCCAGCGGCACGGCGATGGCGGCGGCGATGGAAAAGCCCACCACCACGCGCTGGGTGCTGGCCCACACGTGGCCCCACAGGGTCAGTTCCGCCAGTTCCTCGCGGGTGAGCACCGCCAGTTGTTCCAGCACTTCGAGCGGGCGGGCCAGGGCGCTGCTGCCCCCGCCCAGCACGTTGGAGCGCGCCAGCCAGTCCCACAGCGAGAAAAAGGCCACGATGGACACGGTATGCAGGAACCAGCGGTTGGTGAGGATGCGGGTGAGGTTAAGCGGACCGCGGTCCACCACCTGTCCCACGGTCTCGTTGGCGATGGAAGAACTTGCGGCGCTGCATGTGGCTTCCTGCGACATGGTCTACCTCCTGATCCCGGCCAGCAGCCGCTTTTCCACCCTGTCGATGATCACGCCGATGAAGGCGCCGGTCAGCCCCACCATGAACATGCCCAGCACCACCATTTCGGGCAAGGCCAGCCGCCTGCCCATGGTGATCATGAACCCCAGGCCCGCGTCGGCGGCCAGCAGTTCTGCCGCCACAAGGTTGGTCCAGCAGCAGGCCAGCGCAATCTGCAATGCGCCGAAAACCATGGGCAGGGCGGAAGGGATGCACAGCTGCCGGAAAATCTGCCAGTCGCTGGCCCCGTAGGTGCGGGCCATCTGGATGAGCGTGGGGTTGGTCATCTTGACCCCCACGTAGGCGTTGATGACGCACGGAACCAGCCCCCCCAGCCAGATGATGAAGATCTTGCCGGGCAACCCGATGCCGAACCAGAAGATGGTCAGGGGTATCCACGCCACCGGGGGGATGGGGCGGATGATTTCGAAGATGGGCCGTGCAAGACCTTCGGCCACGTTGAACCAGCCCATGGCCAGCCCTAGCGGCAGCCCTACGGCCAGGGCCAGGAAATAGCCGCCGAAGGCTTCCTGGATGCTGACCCAGGCGTGCTGGTGCAGCAGTGCGCCGTCGGGGTCCACGTTGGTGAATTTGTCGAACAGCAGTTGCGTCACTGTGGTGGGCGCGGCCAGCATGGTATCCGGCACGACCCCGGTGCGCACGACTATTTCCCATGCGATGAAGAACGTGGCTACGCTGAGGATGGGCAGCACCTTCAGCGCCAACGGCGTTCTTACGACAACCTCGCGATATGCGGCCATGCATGCCTCCGGTGTCGGCGGGTGGGAAGGGGCGCCCGCCCCGCGCGGGGCGGGCGCTGCGTGGGTTGGTTTACTTCACGGTGGGCACGAGCTTCAGGAACTTGTCGGTGATGTAGTAGCCGGTCAGCAGCTTTTCGCCTTCTGCGGGCTTCAGCTTGCCGAGTTCGGTAAAGAACTTCACCAGGTCCTTCTGCCATGCATGCACCTGGCTTTCGCCGGTGGAGGCGTCGAACATCTTCAGCTGTTCCTGCAGGGTGAACACGGGGTGCAGTTCCAGGTCCATCTTTGCTTCTTCTTCGGTCATGTTCAGGCCGGCCCACTTGAGGAAGCGGGCGTATTCGGGGGCCAGCTTCACGCCCTGCGAGCGCAGCGCGTCGATGCCCTGAAAGTACACCTTGAGGAAGCGGGCCACTTCTTCCGGATTCTTGTCGCAGTATTCCTTGTCGCCGATGAGCACGATGGGCACGAAGCCGCCCGCCGTCTTGACGTCGGAGGCAACCTTCCAGCCCTTCTTGAGGCCGTTGTACATCTGCGGCGCCCACAGCACGACCGCGTCGCCGATGCCCTTTTCGAACGCGGCCACGCACTGGGCGGGGTCCATGTTCTTGATGATCACGTCCTTGTCGGTCAGGCCCAGGGCCTTCAGCCACAGGCTCATGGCGTAGTGGCCGGACGAGATGGTGGTGGCCAGGATGGTCTTGCCCTTGACGCTTTCAGGCGAGCCGAACACATCGGGATGCTTGGGGTTGAAGCCCTTGGTCTTCAGGATGGGGCTGTCCGGGCGCACCAGCACCGCGTTGGTCACCGATTCGTCGTTGGCAATGGCGATGAGGTAGGCGTTCTGGCGCAGCGCGCCGAACATCATGGGCACGCCGCCCGTACCGCCGACGACCCACTGTTTGGCGGGCAGGGCCTCTATCTGGGCCATGCCGGAATCGAACATGTGCAGCTTGAAGTCGAAACCGGCGGCCTTGTCCCAGCCCTGCTGCTTGGCATACCAGGGCACGAAGGTTTCGTGCTCTGCCTGCCACGTTGTGTTCAGGACCTTCACCTCGGCGGCGAAGGCCGTTGCCACCATGGCAAGAAGGGCCATCACGGCAGCCGCAAATCCAACCCAACGTTTCATCCGAAGCATGGTCAGACCTCCTTGAAGCAGGTTACGGTAGACTGTCTGGGCGTATGTTCTTGCCATTGCGTGTCCCCTTGCGGGGTTACCACCATCTGATGAGATCCGTGACGTGCTCGCGGATGCGTACGAATTCCGGATCCATGAAGTCGCGCGGGCGGGGCAGGTCCACCTTCACCTCCGCCTTGATGCGGGTGGGCTTGTTGGACAGCACAAGGATGCGCTCGGAAACGTAGACCGCTTCCTCGATGTTGTGGGTGATGAACAGCACCGTGCTTTGCAGCTTGCGCCACAGGTTCACCAGTTCGTCCTCCAGGTAGAACCGCAACTTCACGTCCAGCTGGCCGTAGGGCTCGTCCATCAGCAGCAGGTCCGGGTCCACGGCGAAGGCGCGCGAAACCGCGATGCGCTGCTGCATGCTGGCGGATATCTGGTTGGGGTACAGGTCGGCGCACTGGGTCAGCCCCACCAGGTCCAGGATATGGTCCAGGCGCTCGTCGATCTCCTTGCGGGGGCGTCCCTTGACCTCCATGCCGTAGGCCACGTTTTCGCGCACGGTGCGCCAGGGCAGGCAGGTGGGTTCCTGAAAGACGTAGGAGATGTTGTGCCGCTTGGGGTTGGCGGGGGTGCCGTCGATGAGGATCTGTCCGCTCGATGCGGGCAGCAGGCAGGACAGGGTGTTGAGAAAGGTGGTCTTTCCGCAGCCCGTGGGGCCGACGATGGCCACGAATTCGCCCTCTGCCACAGAGAAGGAGATATCGTTGAGCACCAGCAGTTCACCGAACCGCTTGGTAAGGTTGCACACTTCGATCTTGGTCCGTGGTCTGGCGGCGTCTTGCACGGGTACGCTCCATCGGCGGGGGGGCGACCGTTCATCCCTGTCGGTCCGGCAGGGGCCGGTGACGGGAAGGAACGGGCCGCCGCGTTGACAGGGGCGGCGGATTCCGCGTCGTCGTCCTGACTCCGGGGGCCGGGCGTACCCGGCCGCCCCCCGCGCGGAGGTCGGCCGAGCCCGGAACACCCCGTCTACAACATCTCTGCCGCCGGTACGTGCGGCAGCCCGAAGGCTTCCGCCACTGCCGGGTAGGTGATCTTGCCGTTCACCACGTTGAGGCCCTTGCGGATGTCCTCGTGGCGGCGGCAGGCTTCCTTCCAGCCCAGGTCGGCGATGGCCAGGGCATAGGGAAGGGTGGCGTTGGTCAGTGCGGCGGTGGATGTCATGGCCACAGCGCCGGGTATGTTGGCCACGCAGTAGTGGTTCACGCCGTCCACCACGTATACCGGCTCGGCATGGGTGGTGGGGCGCGAGGTTTCGAAGCAGCCGCCCTGGTCGATGGCCACGTCCACCAGGATCGCGCCCTTGCGCATCAGCTTCAGGTCTTCGCGGGTGACCAGGTGGGGCGTCTTGGCGCCGGGCACCAGCACCGCCCCGATGACCACGTCGGCCTGGGGCAGCAGCTTGCGGATGGCATAGGGGCCGGACATCATGGTGATGCAGTTGGCGGGCATCACGTCGCTGAGGTAGCGCAGCCGGTCCAGGTTCTTGTCCAGCAGGTACACCGTGGCGCCAAGGCCGCAGGCCATCTTGGCCGCGTTGATGCCCACGATGCCCCCGCCGATGACCACCACCACGGCAGGCTCCACGCCGGGCACCCCGCCCATCAGCTTGCCCATGCCCCCGGTGGGTATTTCCAGGTACTTGGCGGCCTGCTGGATGGCCATGCGGCCCGCCACCTCGGACATGGGCGTAAGCAGCGGCAGCGAACCGTCCGCCTTCTGGATGGTTTCGTAGGCGATGTTCACGTTGCGCGCGGCCACCAGGGCGTGGGTCTGTTCCTCGTCCGCGGCCAGATGCAGGTAGGTGAACAGTATCTGGTCCTTGCGCAGCAGCCCGTATTCCGAGGGCTGCGGTTCCTTGACGTGCATGACCATCTCACACTGGCTGAAGATGGTCCGCGCGTCGGTCATGGTCGCCCCGGCGGCCACGTATTCGGCATCGGCAAAGCCCGCGCCGATCCCCGCCCCGGTTTCCACCATCACCAGATGGCCATGGGCACGCATGGCGACCACGCCCGCTGGCGTCATGGCCACACGGTTTTCCAGCACCTTGATCTCTTTCAGAATGCCGACGTGCATGGGATGCTCCTGTGAGTGGTTGCGGGTATCAGCCGAGCACCTTGTTCATGGCCGCCTGCATCGTGCTGAGGATGACGTCGATGTCATCCTTGGTGACCACGTAAGCCGGGGCGATGTTGATGATGTTGTTGAAGCCGGGCAGGCTGCGGTTGGTGCGGCCCACCAGCACGCCGCTCGCCGCCATTTCGCCCACCACCTGAATGACCTTGCCTTCGGGCAGGGGCTTCTTGCCCGCCTTGTCTTCCACCAGTTCGATGCCGCACAGCAGGCCCTTGCCGCGCACGTCGCCGACATTGGGCAGAACGGCCAGTTCCCGCAGGCCTGCCAGCAGGTAGTCGCCCATGGCCACCACGTTATCGAGCAGCTTTTCCTCCTCGATGATGGCCATGTTTTCCAGAGCGGCGCTGCACGAGGCGGCGCACCCGCCGTAGGTGCTGATGTCGCGGAAGTAGGCCAGCCTGTCCGCCGGGTCGTGCAGGAAGGCCTTGAAGACTTCCTCGGTGGTGGCGGTGACCGATATGGGCATGTAGGCGCTGGCCACGCCCTTGGCCATGGTCACGATGTCGGGCGTGACGCCGTAGTGCTGGTACCCGAACATGGTGCCGGTGCGGCCCATGCCGCAGACCACTTCATCCATGATCAGCAGCACGCCGTGGCGGCGACAGACCGCCGCGAGTTCGGTGTAGTACTCGGCAACCGGGGGAATGACCCCGCCGCCCGCCGTGATGGGTTCGACGATGAGGCCGCCCACGGTTTCCGGGCCTTCTTCGCGGATGATGCGGTCGACCGCCTTCACGCAGTCAAGGTCGCACCCGGGGTAGGTCTTGCCGAAGGCGCAGCGGTAACAGCAGGCGTGGGGGATTTCGACGAAGCCGGGCACAAAGGGGCCGAACCATTCCTTGCGTTCCGCCTGGCCGGTGGAGCTCAGCGCGCCAAGGGTCGTTCCGTGGTAGTCGCGGGCCCGGAAGAGGATTTTCTTCTTTGCGGTGTTGCCCGTGATGTGGGCCAGGGCGCGGACCATCTTGTAGGCCTTTTCGTTGGCCTCTGACCCGCTGTTGGAAATGTACGCCCGCGACAGTCCGGGCATGTGGGAAATCAGCTTTTCCGCGAATTCGATGTACGGAATGTTGCTGGCCGTGGCCGCGTAGTAGGGCATGGACTTCAACTGTTCGTACACGGCGCGGGCGATGCGTTCGCGGCCATAGCCCACGTTCACGCACCATACGCCGCCCGAAGTCGCGTCCAGATATTCCTTGCCGTTGATGTCCCGCAGCTTCAGCCCTTCACCTTCGACCACGATCATGGGGCCTTTGCCGGTGAATGCCTTGTGCTGGACGAGGTGATGCCACACGTGGGCCATGTCGGCCGCCGCGTATGCCGCTGGGTCTTGCTTCAGACTGGGGCTCATGTCCTGCTCCTTGAGGTTGTCAGGAAAAAAACGATGGCGCCTGTGATGCGGACCGCGGGGAGCTACCTCCGGGCGGGAATGATGCGGATATGATCCGTTATTGGGCAGTGTTCCGGGCGGTCCTCCGAAAAAATGGTCGTAATCGATCGGCGGTTGCGATCTTCTTTTTCGCTTTGTCTAGACATAGCGATGAGACTTTGCTATTTTTTTGTCAAGCGTTTTTTACGACGGGCGGGAACTCGACGTAAAATACTTCAACACCGTGCATTGTCAGGCAAAGGCAACGCGGTATCACCCTCTGAGGAGGCTTTGAAATGCCCAAGATGACTCCCAGTGAAGCAATGGCGGAAGTGCTGGTGCAGGAAGGCGTCACCCATGTCAGCGGCATTCTCGGCTCCGCTTTCATGGATCTGCTGGACCTGTTTCCGGCGGCGGGCATCGATTTCATTTCGGTGCGCCACGAGCAGACGGCGGGCCACATGGAGGACGCCTTTACAAGAATGACCGGAAGGGCAGGTGTCTGCATCGGCCAGAACGGCCCCGGCATCACCAACTACGCAACGGCGGTGGCCACGGCCAACATGGCGCACACGCCCATGGTGCTCATTTCGCCCAGCGCGGGCAGCATCTCGGTGGGTTGGGACGGCTTTCAGGAATGTGACACCTGGAACTTGTTCAAGCCGATCACGAAAGCGTCGCTTCGCGTGCCGCATCCCAAGCGGGCAGCCGACATCCTGCGCACCGCCTTCCGCATCGCCTACGCCGAACGCGGCCCGGTGCTGGTGGATATTCCGCGCGACTTCTTCTACGGCGAACTGGACGAGGACATCCTGGCCCCGTCGCAGTACCGCGTGGCCCCCGGCGGCATCGGCAATCCGGAACAGTTCCGCGAGGCGGTGGAAGTGCTGAAGGCCGCCAAGCGCCCGGTCATCGTGTCCGGTCGCGGGGTGGTGGATTCCGGCGCGCTGGAAACCGTGAAGGCCCTGGCGGAACATCTCAACGCCCCGGTGGCCTGCACCTACCTGCACAACGACGCCTTTCCCTGCGACCATCCGCTGTGGACCGGCCCCATCGGATACATGGGGTCCAAGGCGGCCATGCGCATCCTGCAGCAGGCCGACGTCATCCTGGCCGTGGGCACCCGGCTGTCCTACTTCGGCACGCTGCCGCAGTACGACATCAACTACTTCCCCAAGACCGCCAGGATCGTCCAGATCGACATCAACCCCCGCCACATCGCCAAGACCCACCCCGTGGCCGTGGGCCTGTGCGCCGACGCCAAGGACGCCGCCGTGGAACTGCTGGCCCGCGTGCGCGAAGCCATGCCGAACCCCAAGCGCGACGACGCCGTGTACGCCATGGTCAAGGCGGAACTGGAGGACTGGTACAAGGAAATCGCGGCCATCGCCGACGAACCGGTGATGGAAGGCCGCATGCATCCGCGCAAGGCGCTGGAGGTGGTGGGCCGCTTCGTTACCGAGCACAACGCCATCGCCACCACGGACATCGGCAACACCTCGTCCACGGCCAACAGCTACCTGCGCTTCCGCAACGCCAAGCGTTCGGTGGCCACGCTGACCTTCGGCAACACCGGCTTCGCCTATCAGGCGGGCCTTGGCGCGCAACTGGCCTGCCCCGAAGACGCGGTGGTGGCCATCGTGGGTGACGGGGCGTGGGGCATGAGCCTGTTCGAGGTGCCCACCGCCGTGCAGTACAACCTGCCGGTCATCGCCACCGTGTACAACAACGGGGCGTGGTGCGCGGAAAAGAAGAACCAGGTGGACTTCTACAACAACCGCTTCGTGGGCGCGGACATCTGGTCCAACTCCTATGCCAGGATCGCGGAAGCCATGGGCGCGGTGGGCTACCAGGTGAACACCCAGGCCGACCTGGCCAATGCCCTGGAAGCCGCCCGCAAGAGCCGCAAGCCCTCGGTCATCGAAATCATGACCGACGGCACCCGTCTGGCGCCGCCGTTCCGGCGCGACGCCCTGGCCCTGCCCACCCGGCACCTGCCCAAGTACGAACACCTGGACAAGCGGCACTTCCCCAAGTAGCCGCGCATTACGGCGAAACGGCATGGGCGGCGCGCCGGACGGTGCGCAGCAATGAACCCGGACAGGCCATGGCCCAAGCCCGGAACGGCGCGCCGCCAGTGCCATTCGAGATAAATCCGAAGGGTGGGCATTCCCCCTTCTTCGGTTGCAGGTCGTGTACCGGCATCCTTGCAGGGGTGCCGGTACCGTTCCTCTGGCCGGTATTGTTCCTGTGGCCGGTACCGCTTCTCTGGAAGATTGCCAGCCTTTCAAACCTGTGGGCAGGTGAACATGAAACCGTTTCTTCGCACCCGCGCGTATGACGGCCCGGTGCGGGCCGTGGTGCTGGACTGGGCAGGCACCGCCGTGGACCACGGCTGCCTGGGCCCGGCGGCTGTGTTCGTGCAGGCGTTCGCCCTGCATGGGGTGGAGGTGAGCGTGGCGGAAGCGCGCGAACCCATGGGCAGTGAAAAGCGCGAGCACGTGCGCCGCATGCTGGCCATGGAAGGCGTGGCCAGCCGCTGGCGTGCCGCGCACGGGCGCATGCCCGGTGAAGCGGAGGTAGACGCCGTCTACCGCGACGTGGAGCCGCTGATGTTGCGGACCATCGCCGCCCATGCCGCGCCGGTGCCCGGTCTTGCCGAATTCGTGGACAAGGTGCGCGGTCGGGGCATGGGCCTTGGCTCGTGCACCGGCTACACCGGCCCCATGATGGAGGTGCTGGCGCCCGAGGCGGCCCGCCAGGGTTACACCCCCGACGTGGTGGTGCATGCTTCCGAGGTGCCCGCGGGGCGGCCATATCCGTGGATGTGTTATCTGAACGCCATGCGGCTGGGGGTGCACCCCATGGAATCCATGGTCAAGATCGGCGACACGGTGGCCGACATGCACGAGGGGCGCAACGCGGGCATGTGGACCGTGGGCGTGGTGCGCACCGGCAACGACGTGGGGCTTTCAGAGGTAGACGCGGCGCGCATGGACCCGGGCAGTCTGACCGAGCGCATGGCCGTGGCTGCCGCCCGGTTGCGTCAGGCAGGCGCGCATTACGTGGTGGATTCCATCGCCGATTGCTTTTCCGTCATTGAAGCAATAGAGGAGCGCCTTGCCCGGGGCGAGGCGCCCTGCGCGGCCCCGCATGCCCCCCTGTGAGACATCGCACGATGCCTTCGGGGCTGGCCTGACGCGTGCATCCGTGATACGCGGGCAATGCTCGAAGTTGCGGGCAGCGGTTTCCTGTCCGGGAGACGGCAGCGATGAAGGAATGAAGGGCGAATCATGCCGGTGTGACGATACCGCCGCGCACGGACACGGGAAGGACATGGGCAAAGCGAAGTATCTCGTCATCTACGAATGGCTTTCCGAGCAGATACGGAACAAGGTGTACCAGCCGGGCGACAAGATCCCCAACGAGAACGACCTGGCCGCCATGTTCAACGTGCATCGCATGACGGTGCGGCAAGCCATCGACAAACTGGTCAACGACCACATGCTGGTGCGCAAGCGCAGCAAGGGGACGTTCCTGCTTTCCGAAAAGAGTCCGGTGCTTACCCGTTCGCTGGAAAGCATCACCACCTACTACGACGACATCGCCAGCGCCGGGCTGGAGCCGCACTACAAGACCATCGCCGCGGGTATAGAATTCGCCGATGCCGAGGTGGCCGCCCATCTGAATCTTGCCGTGAGCCAGCCGGTGATCTTCCTGTACCGGCTGATGCTGGCCAGCGGCGTGCCGCTGGTGCTGGAGCGTTCCATCCTGCCCACGGATCTGGTGCCGGATTTTCTGGAAAAGAAGCTGGATACCGTGCTCTACAAGGTGCTGCACGAGGATTACGGCATGCGCCTTCTGCATTCGCGGCAGGAACTGGGCGCTGTGATGCCCACGGAGAACGAGCGCAAGTATCTGAAGATCGGCGACAACTGCCCGTGCATCTGGGTGGAGAGCGTGGTCTACACCGACACGGGCCGGGCGGTGGAATTCAGCCGCGCCCTGCACAGGGGCGACAAGTACCGCTTCCGTTGCGCCATCGGCGGCTACGTGTATGACAAGGACGGTACGGCCGGGCAGGCGCCGTTGGCGGGTACTCTGGTGGACCCTTTAGGGAGGGGACGTTGACGGTGGCGGCGATGAAACCGCCGGAGTTGCCCCGCTGCCGCGACGGGGCAAGGCAGACCAGGGTGGGCAGGCGAAAGGCTGATCACGCCCGCGCAATGACAGATACGCAGAAGGCCGGATTCCCGAGGGAATCCGGCCTTGTGCGTTCGAAATGCGGGCGCGCGGGACTGCGCCGGGAGGGGCGTCGTCCCTTGCCGGTACCGGCGGATAGCGGCTGGCAGTGCGAAATCTGGCCTCAGCCTGCCACCGGGGCGGCGGCGCTGGCGCCTGCCGGGCGTGCGCGGTGCAGGCGGCGGGCCAGGTAGATGAACGGGGTGTCCAGCAGGGCCACCACGGCCTTGAACAGGTAAGTGGTCAGCATGATCTCCAGCACCACCTCGAACGGGTACACCCCGGTGAAGGCGGCCAGACAGAACACCGAGGAATCGAGCACCTGACTGACCAGGGTGCTGGCGTTGTTGCGCAGCCACAGGTGGTGGCCCCCGGTGCGCTGCATCCAGAAGTGGTAGGCCCACACGTCGTGGTATTGCGAGACAAGATAGGCCAGCAGGCTGGCCCCGGCCAGGCGCGGCAACAGGCTGAACAGGGCTTCCATGTGCGGGTGGGCGAAATCGGAAGGGGCCGGGGCATACAGCAGCGAGGCCTGCATGTAGGCCGTGCCCAGCAGCAGGGTGACGAAGCCCAGCAGCACGCCCTTGCGCGCCTCTGCCTTGCCGTGGAATTCGCCCAGCATGTCGGTGGCCAGAAACACCCCGGCGTACACGATGTTGCCGAGGGTGGTGGTCATGCCGAACAGGGTCACGGTCTTCAGCACCTGGATGTTGCACACCATCAGGTTGAGCACGATGAGGGCATGCAGCCCGGCGGCACCAAAGAGACGGTGCATGAGCACGGTGATGCCCATGTCGAACAGGGCGAAGCACAACCAGAGCAGTTCGTTCATGCGGAACTCCGGAAAGGGGAATGGGCTGCGTGCCGGGTTCGCAGAGCCGGACGGCGGACCCGCGAGGTCATATGTCGGACCCGCAAAGCCGTATGGCGGCCCCGCGAGGCCGGCCGACGGCGCGGTAGGCGACACGGGAGCAGGCAACGGGCAGTAGCGGCGGAACGGGGGGCTTACGCCACGCCACGCTCGCGGTCAAGCTGCGCCGGATGACAGGGCAGGCCACGCCGCGCGCCGGGTCTGCCGATGTACCAGCCTGTTGCGTGGGGGAATGGGCAAAGAGGGCTTGGTACCCGGTTGCGACTGCGACAGGTGCGGTCTCAGCGTTTGGGGGGCAGCAGCGACAGCCATTGCTGCGCCTCCGGCGCGGGCTCTGGCGCGTGTTCCGGGGTGTCAGGCCGGGTGTGTTCGTGCGGGGGGACGCCCGATTTGCCCGATGTGCTCGGTTCGCTTGGCTCGCCCAATTCTCCCAGTTCACCCAGTTCACCCGGTTCGCCCGATTGGTCCGGTTCACCCGGTTCTCCCTGTTCACGCGATTCGCGCGACTCTCCCGGTTGCCCCGATCGCGTCGGTGCATGGGGCGCGGTCGGCGCATCCGGCACGTCCGCGTCGGCGGATGCGGAGGCAGGCGCGGCAGATACCGGCGGTTGGCCGGATGCTTGCGGCATGTCCCACAGCGACGGCTGGCGGTTTTCCGGGGCCACGTCGGCATCCGCAGAGATGGCGGGGGGTGCCTGGTCGGGCGCAGACCCCGTCGGGGGTGACATGGGTTCCGGGGCGTACGGGGGCATGTCCCTCGTGTCGTCGGGGGGGGCAGTTCCACTGTCGCCCGGTCCGTCAGCTCCACCGGGGTATGGTTCGTCGGGTTGCGCAGGGCGGTCGAAATCGTCGGGATAGTCCCAGGGGACGTCCTGCGACGTCACGAATTCCGGCTCGTCCTCAATCTCCGGCGTCATGTCGGGGACCATGTCGGGCGTCATATCGGGCGGGGCGCCCCAGACCGTTTCCGGGCCGGTGTCCGCATCGTCCATGAACGCCGCATCATACCCCGTATCGTATCCCGCATCATATCCAACATCGTATCCCGGACCGGACTCCGGCTCGAACCACGGCGCGGAGCCGGGAGAGGGCAGGTCATGCAACAGGTCGTCCGGCTTGTCATTCACCTCGGCGTCCGAATCGTCATGTGGCTCGGCATTCACCCCGTCGGACGCCGTGTCATTCGGAATGCGGCCCGGTATGGTTTCGGGCCTGTTATCCTGAGTAGTCGGCGGAACCGGCTCGTCCGGTTCGCCCAGTGCGCCCGGTTCGCCCAGTGCGCCCGGTACGCCTGATACGTCCAGTGCGCCCGATGCGCCCGACACGCCTGGCGTGTCCGGCCCGGAAAGAGAACCGGGAGACCCCACGGCGTCCGCCACGGCGGGCTGGCCGGTGGCGTCCGGACGCGCGTCCGGGGGGACCGGTTTGGGCGGTTCGAGGACGGTGGCCACGTCCGCCATGGGACACGGAAAGTCCCAGATGGGCTCCGGGTTGCCCGCAGCGCCAGTGGCGTCGGCGCAGGCGGCGCGACACAGTTCCATGAAGGTGTCCATGTACGGAGACACCCACTTGCCCCGGTGGCGCACCATGAGCACCGCCGTTTCAAAGGGATGGTCCTCCCAGGCCAGCGTACGCAGGGTGCCCGCCCGCACAGCGTCGCGCACGGCGGCCACGGGCAGCAGGGTAATCCCCACGCCTAAGGCCACGCAGCCGCGCAGGGCCGCCGCGCTGGAAAATTCCAGTCCGGCGGCAGGATGCACCCCTTCCGCGGCCAGGGCTTCTTCGATCACCGTGCGGTAGGCGCAATCCGCCGTGGACAGTGCCAGCGTGACGCCGTGCAGGTCACGGGTGGTGACGCGTTCGCGCGTGGCCAGTGGGTGATGCGGCGCGGCCACCAGCACCAGCGGTTCCATGCCCAGGACTTCCACGTTCAGGTCGCCGCCGTGCACGCTGTCGGCCATGACGAAGGCCAGGTCGGTGATGCCCTGGCGCAGGTCCTTTTCCAGGCCGTTCAGGGTGCACGCGGTCAGGTGCAGGGCCACCTCCGGGTGGCGGCGGCGAAATGCGGCGATGACAGGCGGCAGGCGGTACGCGCACAACGATTCCGGCACGCGCACGGTCAGCTGGCCGCGCAGCCGCGATTCGCCGGTGACCCAGGCCCTGGCCTCGTCTTCCACGTCGATGAGCTTGGCCGCGTAGTGCACCAGCCGCTCGCCCGCTTCCGTCAGGGCCACGCGGCGGCCCAGCCGTTCGAACAGCCGGAGGCCCAGCTCGGTTTCCAGCGCGGCAATGTGTGCG